>NZ_JALPKR020000002.1:5355000-5655000 GCF_023195515.1 Variovorax sp. S12S4 | reverse complement strand
TCACGACCTGAAGAGCTTTTTGTACATCTTCGTCGACACCTTCGTGGGCGGCGGGCTGGTGATCGATTCGCACCTGCACACCGGTGCGCACGGCAACGCGGGAGCATTGGCCTCGTTGCCGATGCAGTCGGTGCGAGCCGGTGGCACGCTGCCGCCGCAGGTCATGGCCGAGGCTTCGCTCTGGGAGCTGGAGCAGCGGCTGCAGGCGCAAGGGCTGGACACCACTGCCGCGTATGACGACCGCGCGCTGCAGGCGCCGTATGCAGCGGTTACCCAAGCCTGGCTGGGCTCCGCATCGCTGGCCTTGGCCCATGCCATCGTGAGCAGCACGGCGGTGCTCGACCTCGCCGATGTGGTGATGGACGGTTCGATGTCACGCTCGCTGCTGCAGGCGCTGCTCGAACAGACGCGCGCGGCGCTGGCCCGGTGCAACTGGGAAGGGCTATGGCCGCCGCAGCTGCATGGAGGCAGGCTGGGCGCGCAGGCCTGTGCGCTGGGCGGGGCCATGCTGCCGCTGCACGCCAATTTCGCGCCTGACCACGACGTGTTCCTGAAGGCGGCCTAGGGGCTTGCGCAGCTCACAAGCTTGCGGATGCGTGCACGCCGCGCGGCAGCCGCAACGTGCTCGCTTGCGCGCCTTCGGGGCAAGGTCCATCGGAATAGCTTGCTTCGCCTTCGGGCATGACGCACTTGTGCACCTCGACCACGGCCGGTGCGGTCTTGGCCGGCGCCTCCGCCGGAGCGACTACAGGGGCCCCGAAGTTCGCGTTTGCGAGCGGCGCATAAGCGGGCGCATACGGCGACATGGGCATGACCGGTTCAGGGGACGAGCGGGCCACTTCACTCGGCAACGCCCGCGTGCTGGTGGCCGGCTCGACATGCGCCGGCATGACTGCCGGTGCCAACCCGGGCGCGCGTGCGGCGCTCTCTTGAACCAGGTCTTTCAAGGTCACATAGAAAAGCGACACCGCGACCAGTGCCACACCCAGGCAAGGCGCCCAGTACCGGCTGGAGCCTTGCGCAATATCCGGTTGCCCGGTCTTGCCGATCGTCTGTTCGAGGCCCATGGCTGAAGTTCCTTGTGAGTGTTCAGCCGTTCTACCGGCCGCAACCGACCGCCCTTGTAGGCCTGCGCCATGCGCCACGACGGAATACGCCTCGAAAACGCCGCGGAGAAAGCCGCCTGGACGGTCCGAACGGACCGAGACGCGAGAGTTTCGATAATGCAGTCCGTCCAGTAGATAGAACCGACCGCAAAAATGAGTGCCGCAGATTTCCTCTTCGCCCCCGAAGTACAAAAGCTACTGATGGTTGCCTACGCGGCGCCCGACCAACCGTTTTCTTCCAGCGAGCTGGCCAAGCGCTCGAAGCTCGAACCCGATGATGCAGCGCGCACGCTGGAGCACCTTGTCGGCAGCGGCATCCTGAAGCGCAGCAAACCGAAGGCGGACGAGGCCGAGACCATTTCGGTCGACCGCGCGTTCATCTTCCACGACGAGTTGCGCAACATTGCGCTCAAGTCTTTTGCCGCCGCCGAACCGGTCCGCGCCATGCTGCGCACAAAGTTCAAGGACTCGGTCATGCGCGCCTTCATCCTGCAAGAGGACAAGGACGGCACCCTGGAGCTCCTCGTCGTGCACGGCCAGCTGATGCCCGACGAATCCGCCATGAACACTGCATGCCAGAAGCTGTCGAAGAGCATCCACCGCCACCTGAAGGTTCATGTCATTTCGAGCATCAGGTTCAACAGCCTCACGCCGCGCGACTCGCTCGCGTCGAAGCTGGCGGCGCCGGGCGCGCTCGAGATCATCGCGCTTGGGGATACGAAGGCTCAGCCCCCGGTGGAGAAGGTCGGCCTTTTGCAAAGCGCAAAGAAGAAACTCGCAACGCTGGCGCGCCCATCGGCGTAGGCGTGCAGCGCGAGGCTGTTCAGGCCCGGCTCAGTCCGGCTTGATGTTGGCCCTTGCAATCACCTTTTGCCAACGCGCCTGCTCGGCGGCAATGAACTGCGCGAACTGTTCGGGCGTGCCGCCGATGGCCTCGGCCGCATCACCCGTCAGCCGCTGCATGGAGTCGGGCGACTTCACGGCCTTCATCGTCTCGGCAGAGAGCTTGGCCAGCTGCGCGGGCTCGATGCTGGCCGGCGCAAGCATGCCGTACCACTGCGTCATCTCGAAGCCCGGAAAGCCTTGCTCGGCCACCGTGCCCACGTCGGGCAGTTGCGGCAAACGCTTGGCCGAACCCGTGGCAATGCAACGCACCTTGCCGCTCTTGATGAACGGAAGAATGGCCGCCGCACCGATGGCCGAGGCATCGAGCCGGCCCGAGAGCAGGTCGGTCACCATGGGGCCGGTGCCGCGGTAGGGCACATGCAGCATGAAGACGTTGGCGGTCATCTTCAGGTACTCGAAGGCCAGGTGGCCCGCGCTGCCGTTGCCCGCGGAGCCGTAGCTCAGCTTGCCCGGCTTCGACTTGGCGTAGGCGATGAACTCCTTCAGGTTCTGGGCCGGTACGTCGGGGTGCACCACATACAGGCTGGGCACCTTGGCCAGCAGGCTCACGGGCTTGAAGTCCTTGTTCGCGTCGTAGGGCAGCTTGGCAAAGATGTACGGGTTGACCGCCAGCGTGCCGATGTGCCCGAGGATCAGTGTGTGCTGGTCGGTGGCGCGCGCCACTTCGCTCATCGCAATGTTGCCGGCCGCGCCGGGCTTGTTGTCGACGAACACGCTCTGCCCGAGCGTGCGGGAAAGTTCGGCGGCCGTGGAGCGCGCCACGATCTCCGAACTGCCGCCCGGCGCAAAGGGCACCACGAAGCGGATCGACTTGCTGGGCCAGGCGGCCTGGGCCGAAACCAGCGAGGGCAGCAGGCCGCCAAGGGCCAGCGCGCCGCCGCCTTGCAGCCATTGGCGGCGCGTGGACTGTTGATCGTTCAGGAAGAAGTTGTCGGACATGAATTTGTCTCCGTTGCTTTTGTGTGAGGGGAGCATCTTGCCCGACGAATGCGGCCGCAACCTGCCGGGTCAGATCAGGTTGCGCATGGCCTGCGCCGTCTCGCGCAGCACCGGCAGCACGCGCGCCACCGCGTCCTCGGAGCTTTCGTGGCCCATGGGCATGGTGATGTTGAGCGCGCCCAGCAGCATGCCGTGCCGGTCGCGCAGCGGCACCGCAATGCCGCGCGAGTTCAGGTCGAGCTGCTGCTCCGACAGGGCCCAGCCTTGTGCGCGGATGCGCGCCAGCTCGAGCTTCATGCGCTCCTTGCTTGCGATGGTGTGCGAGGTGAACACCTGCAGTTCCCGCGTGGCGAGCCATTCGGCCAGCTCCGCGTCGCCGCGCAGCGCCAGCATCAGCATGCCCGCGGCCGTCACCTGCGCCGGCACGCGCGCGCCGAGCACGTAGCCGGTGCTCATGCTGCGGTTGGGGCCGTTGCGCGCGATGTAGACGACCTCGTCGCCGTCCATCACGCTGAGGTAGGCGATCTCGTTGGTGCCTGCCGCCACGCGCTGCAGAAACGGCTGGACGATGCGCGGCAGCCGCGCCGAATCGAGGTACGACTGGCCCAGCCGCAGCACGCGCGGCGTGAGCCAAAAGAGCTTGCCGTCGCTGGCCACGTAACCCATGTGCTGCAACGTCAGCAGATAGCGGCGCGCAGCCGTGCGGGTCATGCCGGTGCGTTCGCCGGCCTGGCTGGCGGTCAGGCGAGGGTGGGCGTCGTCGAAGGCTTCGATGATGCTCACGCCGCGCTCCAGGCCGGCGATCCAGTCGCGCTTGTCGAGCCCGGGCGGCGCGGGGGAAAGGTCGGTGAGATCGGTGCTCATGGTGGGGGAGTTTGCCGTGCCGGCGGCGCTGCAGCGCTCAGCCCTCATCAGGATTAACCCTGTTTTTGTGCGATGAACGAACGCATTAAGACGATAGTCGTGCATTTCCGGTGCTGCGGAAGGCGGTCTTGGGCCTCAAGATGGATAAAGTGCGCCCTGGCGATGGCTTTGGAGCGATTGCCGCACAAAAGAGGCAAGACATGACCACCTCCATCACCGGCAGCACCCTGGCGTACCTGATCCCCGGCGACCCCGTGCGCAACGTGCGCCTGCCGAAGATGTTCAACGCCGTGTTCGAGCGTTTCGGCATCGACGCGGTGCTGGTGCCCATGCAGGTGCCGCTGCGCGACTTCGCGGTGTTCCTCAAGTCGGCCTTCCTGGCGCGCAACGTGCGCGGCATGGTGATTGCGCCGCCGCACAAGCCGCTGGCCGTCGACCTGCTCGACGGGTGCGGCCTGTTCGGCCGGGTAGCGGGCTCGGTCAACGTGGTGCGCCGCATCGAGAACAACGAACTGGAAGGCGACCTGTTCGACGGCGAAGGCCTTCTGGGTGCGCTCGATCATTTCAACATTCCGTTCCGCGGCAAGCGGGTGCTGATCCTCGGCGCCGGCGTGAGCGCTGCGGCCATCGGCGTTGCGCTGGCCGAAGGCGGCACCGTGGATGGCGCGGAGCACATTGCCCTGTACGACACCTCGGCCGGCAAGGCGGCGGGCGTGGCGGCCAAGCTCGATGCGTTCTTCGATGCCAACGTGGTGGCGGTCGACAGCAATGCACCCGAAGGCTACGACCTGGTGATCAATGCCACGTCGCAGGGGCTGGAAGAGACCGACGCTCTGCCGGTCGATGTTGCGCGCATGGAGCCCCACGCCGCACTGTTCGACATCTTGCTGCGCAACCAGCCGACGCCGCTGGTGCGCGCCGCGCGTGCCCGCGGGCTCAACGCACAGGCTGGCTTCGAAATGCTGATCCAGCAAATGCCGCACTACTTTGCGTATTTCGGCCATGCCGAGGCGGCGCAGGGCCTGCGCAGGGACGCGGATTTTCTGCGCGAGATCATCTATCCGCCCGCCATGCATGCGGAGATTGCCGCCCCTCTGCGCTATCGCTCCGACAACGTTGCCTGAAGGTGCTTGCGGAGCGGCGCCGAGCGGAACAATTTCAACAAGAGGCAAAAGAATAATGACAAGAATCTTCTCGTGGTACTGCCGCCGGCTCGAAGGGCTCATGGCGCTGATGCTGGCCATCATGGTGGTCATGGTGTTCGGCAACGTGGTGCTGCGCTACGGCTTCAACTCGGGCATTACCGTGTCGGAAGAGGTGTCGCGCTGGCTCTTCGTCTGGATGACCTTTCTGGGTGCCATCGTCGCGGTGCGCGAGCACGGCCACCTGGGCACCGACATGCTGATCTCGAAGCTGCCCACGTGGGGCAAGAAGCTGTGCCTGTACCTGTCGCACGGGCTGATGCTGTTCGCCTCGTACCTGCTGCTCACGGGCAGCTGGCAGCAGACGCTCATCAACTGGGAAGTGAGCGCACCTACCACCGGCGCCTCGGTCGGCATCTTCTATTTCGTCGGCGTGGTGTTCGGCGTCTCGGCCATCGTGTTCCTGCTGTACGACCTCTGGCGTGCAGTGACCGGAAAGCTCAGCGACGCCGAACTGGTCATGGTGCACGAGTCGGAAGAGCAGGGCGACATCGACCGCATCAACACCGAGCTTGCGCGGCGCGATGCCGAAGAGGCCTCGGCCAGCCACCGCGGCGGCAACGGCGCACGAGGCAACTGACATGACGATCGCCATCTTCCTCGGTGCCCTGCTGGGTGCCATGGCCATCGGCGTGCCGATCGCCTATTCGCTGCTGCTGTGCGGTGTTGCGCTGATGTGGCACCTCGACCTGTTCGATGCGCAGATCCTCGCGCAGAACGTGATCAACGGCGCCGACAGCTTTCCGCTTCTGGCCGTGCCCTTTTTCATGCTGGCCGGCGAGGCCATGAACCAGGGTGGCCTGTCGCGGCGCATCGTGAACCTGGCGCTGGCGGTGGTGGGCCATGTGCGCGGCGGGCTCGGCTACGTGGCCATCGTCGCGGCCTGCATCCTCTCGGCGCTGTCGGGCTCCGCGGTGGCCGATGCGGCGGCGCTCTCGGCGCTGCTGATCCCGATGATGGTGGCCGCGGGGCACGACAAGGCGCGCTCGGGCGGCCTGATCGCGGCCTCCGGCGTGATCGGCCCGATCATTCCGCCCTCTATCGGGTTCGTCATCTTCGGTGTGGCCGCGAACGTGTCGATCTCCAAGCTGTTCCTGGCGGGCATCTTCCCGGGCATTTTGATCGGCGCCTCGCTGTGGTTCACGTGGTGGTGGCTGGTGCGCAAGGAAAGGTGCTGCCGCCGCCGCGCAAGTCCAAAGGCGAGATGCTCACCGCGCTGCGCGAAGCGACCTGGGCGCTGCTGCTGCCGTTGATCATTCTCGTGGGCTTGCGCTTCGGCATCTTCACGCCCACCGAGGCGGCCGTGGTGGCTGCGGTGTATGCGATCTTCGTGGCCACGGTGGTCTACCGCGAGCTCAAGCCCTCGCAGTTCTACGCCATGTTCGTGTCGGCCGCCAAGACCAGCGCGATCGTGATGTTCCTGGTTGCGGCGGCCATGGTCTCGGCCTGGCTCATCACCGTGGCCGACCTGCCGGCCAAGCTGGTGGCGTTGCTCGAGCCGCTGATCGCAAGCCCGATGCTGCTGATGATCGTGATCATGGTGCTGGTGATGGCGGTGGGCACCGCAATGGACATGACGCCCACCATCCTGATCCTCACGCCGGTGCTGATGCCGGTGGTCAAGGCGGCGGGCATCGATCCGATCTACTTCGGCGTGCTGTTCATCATCAACAACTCGATCGGCCTGATCACGCCGCCGGTAGGCACCGTGCTCAACGTGGTGGCCGGCGTCGGGCGCATGAAGATGGATGAGCTCACGCGCGGCGTGTGGCCCTTTGCGCTCGCAGAGTTCGGAATGATGTTCCTGATGGTCATGTTTCCGCAGCTCGTGATCTGGCCGGCCCGGCTGCTGAGCGGCTGAGGCGCTGGCCAGCCGACCTTTCCCCAATTCGCTTTTCTTATTTCAACCCGAGGAGACTTTCACCATGAACAAATTTTTCAGCAAGACGCTGGTCGCCCTGGTCGCGGTCGCGGCCATGGGCGGGGCCGCCGCCCAGGTGAAGGAACGCACGCTCAAGTTCGCGTTCCAGAACCAGACCGGCCATCCGCAGGCACAGGGTGCGCAGAAGTTCGCAGACCTCGTTGCCGAGAAGTCGGGCAAGAAGATCACCGTCAAGCTCTTTCCGGGCGGCACGCTCGGCGGCGACCTGCAGACCGTTTCGGCCATGCAGGGCGGCACCATCGAGATGACGGTGCTCAACGCCGGCATCCTGACCGCGCAGGTGAAGGAATTTGCCGCCTACGATTTCCCCTTCCTGTTCAACAACGCGCAGGAAGCCGACGCGGTGACCGACGGCCCCTTCGGCCAGAAGATGCTCGCCAAGCTGGACGAGAAGAACCTGCACGGCCTCGGCTACTGGGACCTGGGCTTTCGCAACCTGACCAACAGCAAGCGTCCGATTGCCAAGGCCGAGGACATCGCGGGCCTGAAGATCCGCGTGATCCAGTCGCCGATCTACATCGACCTGTTCAACACGCTGGGCGCCAACGCCACGCCGATGCCCTTCCCGGAGCTGTATTCGGCGCTGGACCAAAAGGCGGTCGACGGCCAGGAGAACCCCAACACCGTGATTGCATCGTCGAAGTTTGCCGAGGTGCAGAAGCACATCACGCAAACGCGCCACATCTACAACCCGCAGGCGCTGATCATCAGCAAGAAGACCTGGGACAGCATGAGCGCCGAAGAAAAGAAGATCATCGGCGACGCCGCTGCCGAAGCCACCAAGTTCCAGCGCGAGGCCTCGCGCGCCGCGGCCGACACCGCGCTCGACACGCTCAAGAAGGCCGGCATGACGGTGACCGAGCTCCCGCCTGCCGAAATGGCCAAGCTGCGCGACAAGGTCAAGCCGGTGATCGACAAGTACACGGCCACCGTGGGCGAGGCGACCGTGAAGGAACTGATGGCCGAGATCGCAAAGGTCCGCAAGTAAGTCAACGACAGGCGAATGAAGGACAGCATGATCACCGGCAAGACCACCCTCGTCGCGCACCTGGGCTTTCCCACCGAGAGCTTCAAGGCGCCGATGATCTACAACCCCTGGTTCGAGAAGCAGGGCATCGACGCGGTCGTGGTGCCGATGGGCGTGAAGCCGGAGGACTACCCCGCGGCGTTTGCCGCGCTGTTCCGGCTCACCAACATCCGGGGTGCGCTGGTGACGATGCCGCACAAGATCACGACCATGGGCCTGGTCGACGAGGTCACGCCAACCGCGAAGATCGCCGGGGCCTGCAACGCGGTGCTCAAGCGCGCCGACGGCACGCTGGTGGGCGACCAGTTCGATGGCGCGGGTTTTGTCCGCGGCGTTCTGCGCAAGGGCTGCGCGCTCAAAGGCGCGCGCGTGCTGGTCTCTGGAAGCGGCGGTGTCGGCTCGGCCATTGCGGCTTCGCTGGCTGCCGCCGGCGTCGCGCAGATTGCGCTCTTCGACGCCCACGCGCCGTCGGCCGATGCGCTTGCCGGACGGCTGCGCACGCACTATCCCGCGCTGGCCGTTTCCACGGGCTCGAACGACCCGGCCGGTTTCGACGTGGTCGTCAACGCCACGCCGCTGGGCATGAAGGAGGGCGATGCGCTGCCTTTCGACGTCGACCGCATCGCGCCTTCGACCTTCGTCGGCGAGGTGGTCATGAAGTCCGAATACACGCCGCTGCTGCGCGCCGCGCTGGACAAGGGCTGCGCGGTGCAGGTCGGCACCGACATGCTGTTCGAGATGATTCCCGCGTATCTCGAATTCTTCGGCTTTGGCACCGCCACGGCCGACGAGCTGCGCGCCGAGGCGAAGATCAGCTACTGAGTTGCGACCGACGCAAACGCCTACATCCCACGGGCGTGTTGCGAACGCGGTGTAATGCCGTCTCGCCGCCCGATTTTTTTGATGCAAAGAGGCGTTCACCATGAGTATTTTTGAAGGCTTTCTTTCCACTTCCGAAACGCTTTCAGCCTTCAGCGACCGCAACTTTGTCGACGCCATGCTGCGCTTCGAGGCGGCGCTCACGCGGGCGCAGGCCGCCGTCGGGCTGGTGCCTGAATCGGCTGCGCATTCGATCGTCGGCAGCTGCAAGGTCGAGCTGTTCGATGTGGCGAAGATCGTGCGCGACAGCGGCCGCGCGGGCAGCGTTGCAATTCCGCTGGTCAAGGCATTGAAAGAGGCCGTGGGCCTGTTCAACGCGGAGGCGGTGCCTTTCGTGCATTTCGGCAGCACCAGCCAGGACGTGATCGACACGGCCATGGCATTGGTCACGCGCGAGGGCATGGCGCTGATCGAGAAAGACCTCGACCGTGCCATCGAGGCGCTGCTGCAGCATGCCGTGCAGCATGCCGCCACGCCTATTCTTGCGCGCACGTTGATGCAGCCGGCCTCGGTCACGAGCTTCGGCCTCAAGTGCGCGGGCTGGGCCGCGCCGCTGGTGCGCAGCCGCGTGCGCTTGCGCACGGCCGCGCGCCATGCCCTCAACGTGCAGCTTGGCGGGGCCGTCGGCACGCTCGCGCAGATGAAGGGGCAGGGCCCGGCCGTGGTGCAGCGCGTGGCGGACGAGCTCGGCCTCGGCAACCCCGGTGCCACGTGGCACACGCAGCGCGATGAATGGGTGGCGCTCGGCTGCGAGTTGGGCCTGCTCACCGGCAGCCTGGGCAAGATCGCGCGCGACATCTCGCTCATGGGGCAGTATGAAGTCGGCGAGGTGGCCGAACCCACCGAGCCGGGCCGCGGCGGCTCCTCGGCCATGCCGCACAAGCGCAACCCCGTGGCCTCGATGGTGGCGCTGGCTGCGGCGCAGCGTGCACCGCAGCGCGTGGCCGCACTGCTGGCCGCCATGCCGCAGGAACACGAGCGCGCCCTCGGCGGCTGGCAAGCCGAGCTGGCCGAGTGGCCGCAACTGCTGATGTCCGCCCATGGCAGCGCACGCGCGCTGGCCGGTGCGCTACCGGGCCTGCAGATCGACGCGGCGCGCATGCGCGCCAACATCGACACGCTTCGAACGGAACTGCCGCGCGAGGCAGCCGACGAATGGTTCAGCCCGGCCCTGGCCGGACCGGCAGGCGAAACCGCGCTGCGCCAGGTGGCGGCGCTGCGCGACCAACTGATTGCGAAAGACACATCCCGATGACCGATCCGAAAAGCACACCTCCCGCCGCCGACTACGAAGCGGGCCTTGTCAACCGCCGGCGCGTGCTCGGCGATGCGTGGGTCGACAAGTCGCTGGCCAACCGCAACGAGTTCAACGCCGAGTTCCAGGAGCTCATCACGCGCCACGCGTGGAACGACATCTGGGGCCGGCCCGCGCTGGGCGACAAGACGCGCCGCTTCATGGTGCTGTCGATGATGCTGGGCATTCATGCGTATGAGGAATTCGCCATGCACGTGCGCGCGGCGCTCGACGGCCCGCCCGAATCGCGCCTGACGCCGGACGACATCAAGGAAGTGATCATGATGGCGGCCATCTACTGCGGCGTGCCGGTGGCCAACCACGCCTTCGGCATTGCGACCGGCATCTTGCGGGAGAAGGGCCTGCTGGCAGCAGCCCCGCAGTGACCGGGCCCACGGATATTCGCAAAGGGCGCTTCGACGTCGGCTTTGGCTTGCTGCTGCCGCTGCTCCTGGCGGCCCAGCCTGTGGCCACCGACAGCTACCTGCCCGCGCTGCCCGCCATTGCCAATGAGCTGGGCTCGGCCAGCACCAGCCTCACGCTGTTTGTGCTGGCCTTTGGGTTTGCGCAATTGCTGTGCGGGCCGCTGGCCGACCGCTTCGGGCGCCGGCCCGTGCTGTTGGCGGGGCTGGGTTGCTACGTGGTCGCGGCGCTGGGCGGTGCATTCGCCGGCAGCGTGGCGGTGCTTGCGGGCTGGCGTACGCTGCAGGGCTTTTCGATGGCGGCCATTCTGGTTTGCGCGCGCGCCGCGGTGCGCGACCTGTACCCCGCGCACGAGGGGCCGCACGTCATGGCGCGCGGGCTCACCGGGTTGGGTGTGGTCGGGCTCCTCGCGCCGCTGCTTGGCGCGTGGCTGGTGCAAGGGGCGGGCTGGCGCTGGGTGATGGGGTCGATGGCGCTGTATGCGCTGGTGCTCTTTGCGCTCTGCTGGCGTTCATTCGGCGAAACGCGGCGGCCGCTGGCGGGCGATGTTTCCGCGCCGCGCGGCAGTGCGCGCGCCGTGTTTGCGAGTCGCAGCTTTCGCGCCTGGGCTTCGGTGGCCGCGACCACCTACGGCGGCCTGTTCTGCTTTTTGCTGCTGTCGCCGATGGTCTACATCGGCTATCTGGGCTGGTCGCCCGCGATGTACGGCTGGATTCCGGCCGGCGGCTCGCTGGTCTACATTTTCAGCACCACGATGTGCCGGCGCCTGCTGCGCAAATACGGGCCTGTGCACACCGTTCAGCTTGGCGCTACGCTGAGCATTGCCGGCGCGACGATCCAGGCGCTGGGCTGCTGGCTGGCGCCGCACAGTGCGATGCCGCTGCTGGTGGGGCACGCCGTCTATTGCCTTGGCCACGGCATCCACCAGCCCTGCGGCCAGGCCGGTGCGGTGGGCGACTTGCCGCACCTGGCGGGTCGCGCCGTGTCGTGGTCGGGCTTCGGCATGATGATGGTTGCATTCAGCGTCGGGCAAATTGCGGCACAGTTTGTCGACACCGGTTATTCGAACGGCGCCTGGCCGATGGTCGTGCCCATGCTGCTCGCGGGCTGCGTGCTGCTGGCCATCGCGTTTCTCTGGCTGCCGCGTCTTCAACACCTGATAAGGAAGGAATCAACATGACCCGTTTGAACGTCGTCCGCGAAGGCAGCGGCCCCTTCGTCGTGCTGAGCCATGCGCTGGGCTGCGACCTGCACATGTGGGACGGCGTGGCCGAGCAGCTCGCGCGCGGCCACACCGTGATTCGCTACGACCACCGCAACCATGGCGGCTCCGAGGTGGTGCCCGGTGCGCTGCGCATCGAAACACTGGCGCAGGACGTGGCCGAACTCATCCAGCGCGAGACCGGCGGGGAGCCGGTGCATTTCGTCGGCCTTTCGATGGGCGGCATGACGGCGCAGGCGCTGGCAGTGCGGCACCCCGAACTGCTGCGCAGCGTGGTCATTGCAAATTCGTCGGCCCACTACCCCGACCAGTCGCCGTGGCGCGCGCGCGCTGAAACGGTGGCCGCCAAAGGCGTGGAGGCCATTGCGCCGGGCGCCGTGTCGCGCTGGCTGACGCACGGCTATGTCACCACGCAGGAAGGCAAGGCGGCCGCGCAGGCGCTGAACGAGGTGCTGGTGCGCACCGATGCAGAGGGCTACATCGAGAGCTGCAATGCCGTGGCCGCCATCGATTTTCGCGAGAGCAACCGCCGCATTGCCGTGCCCACGCTGGTCATTGCGGGCCTGCAGGACGAAGCCACTCCGCTGGTCATGTCGGAGGCCATGGTGGCCGCCATTCCCGGCGCGCGGCTGGCCACGATCGATGCCGCGCACCTGAGTGCGGTGGAGCGGCCGGTTGAATTTACGCAGCTGCTGATCGATTACTGGCGCAGTCTCTGAAAATCGGCCGCTCGCGGAGCGGGATCACGCCTAGGTCTAACCCCTATTTCGTTCGAACACTGCACGCAGGCGTTCGATTATCGAACGACGGGTGAGCGTGGAGCATTGTGGGCAGGGCGCCGTCTTCCTACAGTCGGTTCCCATGCATCGCTCCATTGCCACCGTTTCTCTCAGCGGCACGCTTCGCCAGAAGCTCGAAGCCGTTTCGGCCGCGGGCTTCGACGGAATCGAACTGTTCGAGAGCGACTTCGTCAACTTCAAGGGCAGCGCCAGTGAGCTCGGCCGCATCGCCGCCGATATTGGCCTGTCGATCGACCTGTACCAGCCGTTCCGCGATTTTGAGGGCATGCCCGAGGCGCAGTTCCGGCGCAGCCTGGAGCGCGCCGAACGCAAGTTCGACCTGATGGAGGCGATGGGCGCGCCGATGATGCTGTGCTGCTCGAACACATCGCCGCTCGCCATCGATGACCGGGCACTTGCCGCGGCCCAACTGCACGAGCTGGCGGAGCGCGCCGCACGCCGCAACCTGCGCGTGGGTTTCGAGGCCTTGGCCTGGGGCCGCTTCACTTCGCTCTATGGCCAAGCCTGGAACATCGTGCGCGAGGCCGGTCATCCGAACCTCGGCTTGATCCTGGACAGCTTTCACACGCTGTCGCTGAAGGACGATCCCGCGGGCATCGCCCAGATTCCGGGCGACAAGATCTTCTTTCTGCAGATGGCCGACGCGCCGCTGCTTTCGATGGACGTGCTGCAGTGGGCCCGCCATCACCGTTCGTTTCCGGGGCAGGGCGACCTTGCCGTGATCGGGTTCTTCGAGCAGGTGCTGCGCGCGGGCTACACGGGGCCGCTGTCGCTCGAGATCTTCAACGACATCTTCCGCGAGACACCGAATCGCCGCACCGCGGTGGATGCGATGCGCTCGCTGCTGTATCTCGAAAGCGAGGCGCAGCGGCGCCTTGCAGCGGCGGCCGATACCGCGGCTGTGCCCGTGCCGCCGCAACGCGTCGAGCTTTTCAATCCGCCCCCGTGCCGGCGCTGTCGGGCCTCTCGTTCATCGAGTTCGCGGCTGACGAAAGCTCGGCCCGCACGCTCGGCGCACTGCTTGGGCAACTCGGCTTCCGCCGCGTCGGCCGGCACCGCTCGAAGGCCGTGGTGCTGTACCGGCAGGGCGAGATCAACCTGATCGTCAATGCGCAGCCGGATTCGTTCGCGCGCAGCCGCTTCGATGCGCACGGCACCTCGGTGTGCGCGCTGGGCGTGCGCTGCGCTGACCCGCTGGCAGCGGTCGATCGCGCCACGGCGATGCGATCGCAACGCCACGACAGCCCGGTCGGTCCCAATGAACTGCGAGTGCCGGCCATCGTGGCGCCGGGCGGCAACCTCATTCACTTCGTGTCGGAAGCATTGGGCGCGAATGGCCTGTACGAGGCGGATTTCATCCTCGAAGAAGACGCAGCCGAGGCCGGTGGCGCCGGCCTGACGCAGATCGACCACGTGGCCCTTGGCCTGGCGGTGGACCAACTCGACACCTGGGTGCTGTTCACACGCGCGGTGCTGGGGCTGGAGCCGGGCGAAAGCCTGGAGCTGGCCGATCCGTTCGGGCTCATTCGAAGCCGCGGTGTGGCCGATGCGGCGCGGAGCGTGCGGCTGGTGCTCAACGTGTCGCTGAGCCAGCGCACCCGCACCGCGCGCACGCTGAGCGTGACGGGCGGCGGCGCGGTGCACCACATCGCCTTGCGCTGCAACGACATCTTCGAAAGCGTGGAGAGGCTGCGCGCCAACGGCACGCGCTTCGTGCCCATTTCGGGCAACTACTACGACGACCTGGCCACGCGCATCGATCTCGACCCGGCGCTGCTCGCACGCATGCGCGCGGCGGGCGTGCTGTTCGACCGCTCTGCGGCCGGCGACTACCTGCACATCTACACCGAGAGCATCGAAGGCGGGCTCTTCTTCGAACTGGCACAACGCACCGCGGGCTACGACGCCTACGGTGCCCTCAATGCACCCGCGCGCATGGCATCGCAGGCGCAGGAATAAGTTTTTCTAGTCAACCCCGGAGACAAACCATGGCAAACACCACGGCCCAAGAGCCGAAAGGCAAGCACCAGTCGAAGAAGGCCACCGCCAGCGGCTGGATCGGCTCGGCGCTGGAGTACTACGACTTCTTCATCTACGCCACCGCGGCGGCGCTGATCTTTCCGCAGATATTCTTTCCCAAGGGCGACCCGCAGATTGCGATCATCGCGTCGCTCGCGACCTACGGCGTGGGCTATGTGGCACGGCCGATCGGCGCACTGCTGCTGGGCCACTGGGGCGACACGCACGGCCGCAAGACCGTGCTGATTCTCTGCATGTTCCTGATGGGCTTTTCGACCATTGCCGTGGGCCTGCTGCCGACGTATGACCAGGTCGGCTTGTGGGCGCCTGCGATGCTGGTGGTGCTCCGGCTGATCCAGGGCTTTGCGGTGGCCGGCGAAATTTCAGGCGCGAGCTCGATGATCCTGGAGCACGCGCCGTTCGGGCGCCGCGGCTTCTTCGCGAGCTTCACGCTGCAGGGCGTGCAGGCCGGCCAGATCATGGCGGCCGCCGTGTTCCTGCCGCTCGCGCACTACATGGACAAGGACGCCTTCAACTCCTGGGGCTGGCGCATTCCGTTCCTGCTGAGCTTCATCGTCATCGTGGCCGGCTACATCATCCGCAAGGAAGTGGACGAGACGCCCGCATTCACCGAAGTGGAGAAGAGCGCAACCGTGCCCAAGGCGCCGGTGATCCAGGCCGTGACCGAGAGCTGGGGCGACATGCTGCGCGTGCTGCTGTGCTCGCTGATGAACGTGATTCCGGTGGTTGCCACCATCTTCGGCGCGGCCTATGCGGTGCAGCCGGGCTACGGCATCAACTTCGAGAAAGACATCTATCTGTGGATTCCGGTCATGGGCAACATCCTGGCCGTGATCGTGATTCCGTTCGTGGGCAACCTGTCGGACAAGGTCGGCCGGCGCCTGCCGATCGTCGTTGGCGCCCTTGGTTCGGGCCTGCTGTCGTTCGGCTACCTGTACGCCATCAGCATCCAGAACGTACCGCTGGCCATCGTGATGTCGCTCCTGATGTGGGGCGTGGTCTACCAGGGCTACAACGCCGTGTTCCCGAGCTTCTATCCGGAAATGTTCCCCACGCGCACCCGTGTCTCGGGCATGGCCATTTCGCAGAACATCGGCACCGCGATCACTGCGCTGCTGCCGGCGCTGTTCGTGGCGGTGGCGCCCCCGGTGCCGCCAACATCCCGCTTACCGTGGGTGCCATCACGCTGGCGATCTGCGCCATTGCCGCTGTTTCGGCCTGGTCTGCCCGCGAAACCTACCGCGTGCATATGAACGACCTGGGCAAGCCTGACGCTGTTCCGGTCGAGAAGACCGAGTACGACCGGCTGCGCGAACAAACGCTGGTGAACGCACGCATGGCCAAGGCAACCGCCTGAAGACCTTGCGCGCACCAAAGGAGTCGGCGCCATGAAGAATGGCGCCCATGACCTCCCATCTGAAGATCGATTTTGTTTCCGACGTGTCTTGCCCCTGGTGCGCCGTCGGCCTGGGTTCGCTCGAGGCGGCGCTCCGGCGCCTGGCGCCGGACGTCACGGCCGAGCTGCATTTCCAGCCCTTCGAGCTGAACCCGCAGATGCCCGTCGAAGGCCAGGACACCTTCGAGCACCTGAACCAGAAGTACGGCTCCACGCGTGAGCAGCAAGCGCAGTCGCGCGAGATGATCCGCCAGCGCGGGGCCGAGGTGGGCTTCGAGTTCAGTCCCGAAGGCCGGCCGCGCATCTACAACACCTTCGATGCGCACCGCCTGCTGCACTGGGCCGAGCTCGAAAGCCCGGCCAAGCAGGCCGCGCTGAAGAAGCTGCTGCTCAAGGCCTACTTCACCGACAGGCAAAACCCGTCGGACCCCGAGGTGCTGGTGCGTGCGGCCACGGAGGCGGGCCTCGATGCGGCGCGTGCGCGCGAAATCCTGGCAAGCGACGAGTATGCAAACGAGACCCGCGAGCGCGAGCGCATGTACACCGATGCCGGCATCCATTCGGTGCCCGCGATCATCATCAACGATCACCACCTGATTTCGGGCGGGCAGCCGGTCGAGGTGTTCGAGCGGGCGCTGCGTCAGATTGCGGGTGCGCAGCCCAGCACCGTCGTCACGGCCTGAGCTGGCGCCGGGCTTCGACAGGCGCGTGCTGCGCCATCAGCTCGGCCACCCAATCGATGAACGCGCGCAGCTTGGCGCTGACGTGCCGGTTCGGCGGAAACGCGACGTACAGCGGCATCGAGTCGAGCTGCCAGCCATCGAAAAGCCGCACCAGCTCGCCGCCCGCCAGGTGCCCCTTGGCCATGTAGTCCGGCAGCCAGAGAATCCCCAGCCCCGCGAGCCCCGCCGCGAGGTAGGCATTGCCGTCGTCCACCGACAGCACGTAGCGGCCTTGCACCTCGATGCGCTCTTCGCCCAGCCGCATGGCATACGGAAAAGTCTTGCCGCTGCGCGACCACAAGAAGCCCACGATGCGGTGGTGCGTGTCTTCCAGCTCGCGCGGGTGCAGCGGCGTGCCGGCAAGTTCCAGGTAGCGCGGCGCCGCATAGACGCCCAGCCGCAGGTCGCCCACGCGTCGCGCCATCAGCGACCGGTCGGTGAGCTCGCCGCCGCGCACCACGCAGTCGACGTTGTCGCCGATCACATCCACCATGCGGTCGCTCACGCCCATGTCGAGCTGGATGTCGGGGTAGCGGGCATGGAACGCCGGCAAGGCCGGCACCAGGATCATGCGGGCCAGCGGGCTTGGCACGTCCACCCGCAAGTGGCCGCGCGGCAACGCCGAGGCACTCGAGAGGCTGGTTTCCGCGTCGTCCATGTCGGCCAGCAGCCGCACCACGCGCTCGTAGTAGGCGGCACCATCGGCCGTGACGCTGAGCTTGCGCGTGGTGCGGTTGAGCAGCTTCACGCGCAGCCTTGCTTCCAACTGCTGCACCAGCTGCGTCACGGTGGTCTTGCTCATGTTCAGCGTGCCGGCCGCCTTGGTGAAGCTGCCTGCTTCCACCACGCGCGCGAATGCGTGCATCGCATCGAAGCGGTCCATGTCTGTTCCTGCTGGTTCGAAGATTGTTTGAGTTTGCCAAACAATGATTGTTGGCTTTGCCTGTTTATCCGATGAGCCCGGATCCCTAAAGTCGCTTGATCGTAATGACGGGCCGGCGACGGCTCATTCGAGAAAAGAGGAAGCAATCCATGGCTCAACGCGACGTCGTTTTTCCGCCCGGGCGCCAGGCGCTCTATGAAAAGAACCGCTATTCGCCGGCCGTCCGGTCCAACGGCTTCCTGTTCGTTTCAGGCCAGGTCGGCAGCCGCCCCGACGGCTCGCCGGAACCCGACCTGGAGGCGCAGGTACGGCTTGCCTTCGAGAACCTGAACGCCATCCTGACGGCCGCGGGCTGCACGTTCGACGACGTGGTCGATGTGACCGTCTTCGTCGTCGACCCGGAAGCGAACTTCGAAAAGATCTGGAAGGTGGTGCCGGAGTACTGGGGCAATGCGCCGCACCCGACGCTCACCGGCATAGGCGTGACGTGGCTCTATGGCTTCAAGTTCGAGATCAAGGTGATTGCGAAGCTTCCTGAAGCCTGATGCGATGGCCAGGACTCCCTGGTTTTCAGCTCAAGCGGCAATGGCCGAGAAAAGCCCGCGCCCCAGGTCGCGCGCGGCTTCCAGTTGAACGGTGCGGTCCGGCCGGTCGGACTCGAGCAGGAACTCCGACGTCACCACGCGTGCGCCGCAGTAGCCGAAGATGCCATGGTCGATCTGCGTCTTCATCGCATCGAAGTAGCCATGCCGGTCGTAGGTTCCAGGGTCGGCGCCGCCAATGGCGACGAGGTGCACCGGCAAGTGGCCCAGGCGCTTGACGAGCTTGCCGTCGCGCTCGTCGTAGGCCCATCCGTTCGCGAACACGCGGTCGATCCAGCCCTTGAGCAGCCCCGGGAAGGACCACCAGTACACCGGATACACCAGCACAAGCGCATCGGCGCGGTCGATTCTTTGCTGTTCACGCGTCACGTCGGCATCGGGCGGCGCCTGCTTCCTGTGGGCGGCATGATCGCCCGCGCTAAAGCGCGGGTCGAAACCCTCCGCTGCAAGGTCGGCAATTTCCGCCGTATGGCCTTCATCGGCAAGCGCGACACCTTCCGCGAGCTTGCGTGCGACGTGGTGGGTGAGCGATTCCGGATCCGGGTGGGCGACAACGATGAGCGCATGCATGCGTGACATTCCTTTCATGCTTCTTGAGGTTGAAGAGGGCTGCTACAGTTGCAACCTACGTTTAGTATATTGATTAACCTACCTTTGGTACATAACCATGCCCAAGCACGGGGTTAAAGAGGCACGCGCCACATCAGCCGAGACCGATGAGCCCAAGCGACGCCGCCTCTCGCGGCAAGACCGCTACCGCCAGCTCATCGAAGTGGCGTGGCGCATCGTGCGCGAATCGGGCACCGATGCCTTGACGCTCGGCTCGCTCGCCGAGCAGGCGGGCATCGCCAAGCCGGTGGTGTATGACCATTTCGCGACGCGCAATGGGCTGCTTGCCGCGCTCTACGGCGAGTTCGACATGCAGCAGAACGCGCTGATCGATGCCGCAATCGAGAACAGCGAACCGACCCTGGCCGGACGCGCATCGGTGATTGCCGGCTCGTATGTCGATTGCGTGCTCGCGCAAGGACGCGAGTTGCCCGGCGTGAGCGCGGCACTCGCGGGCTCCCCTGAACTCGAGAGCCTCAAGCGCGAATCGGAAGCGGCCTTTCTGCAGAAGTGCCGCGCGCTGCTGGCACCGTTTGCTCCCGGCAAGGACATCGGCGTGGCCGGGCTGCGCGCCATGCTGGGAGCGGCCGAAGCCTTGTCGTACGCGGCAGCCATGGACGAGATCTCCGCGTCGCAGGCCAAGGAGGAACTGCTCGAGACCATCCTGGGAATGGTGTCGCGGCAGAAGCGGCCGGCCGCGCGTCGCGCCGCGAGCCGACCGGTGTCCTAGCCGTTCAGCACGAGCGACTCCTGCGGATACTGCTCGCACATGAAGTCGACGAACGCGCGCACCTTCGGCGCAGGAAGCCGCCTGGATGTATGCAGCACCCAGAGCGCGACCTCCGCACCCGAAACCATGCCCCACTGAACCAGTTCTCCGCGCGTCAGCTGGTTCCACGCGATGGACTGCGGCATGAGGGCGGCGCCTGCGCCCGCGACCGCAGCATCGCGAATCATCAGGAACGAGGAAAGCCTCAGCCTTGGAATTGGCTCGATCACAAGGCGCCCGTCGTCGAGCGTCCAGTTTCCGCCTTGAAAGTTTGTTGAAACGATGCCGGGAACGGCGCTGACCTTGCCTGGCTTTGGCGCCGGCACGGAAGGCGCGGCCACCACCACCAGCCGGTCGTTGGCGAAGCACCGGCCCACCAGGCTGCTGTCGGGGCTCGGATTGATGCGGATCGCGGCGTCGAACTGCTCCTCGACGAGGTCGACCAGCCGATCGTCCGCCACCACCTCGCACGTCACTTCAGGGTAGGCCGCGCAGAACCCGGCCGAAATGCGGCCCATCGCAAGCTGGGAGAACAGCACCGGCGAGGCGATGCGCAAGCGTCCGCGCGGTACCGACAAACCTTCGCGTGCGGAAGTCATCGCGTCGGCCACCTCGTGCATCGGCCCTTCGGTGCGATCCATCAGCAACTGGCCGGCTTCCGTGAGCTTGAGCCCGCGGGCGCTGCGCTCGATGAGCCGCACACCGAGCTGCTCTTCCAGGTCCGCGATGCGCCGTGAAAGCGTCGCCTTCGATCTGCCGCTGGCGCGGCTTGCTTTTCCGAGGCCGCCGTTCGTTGCGACGAGCGCGAAGTCGCTCAGTGCGTTCAGGTCCATGGTGTTTCGAAATTGAGACGAGGTGTCTTTATTTTCGGGTCTTCGTTTTATCAATGCAACGACCTATCTTCTCCTCATCGCAACTTCGAAATGAGGAAATTGAAATGACCACCACTCAACGTGCTGTGCTGATCCGGGCCTATGGCGGTGCCGCAGAGGTCGCCGAAATCACGAGGCCCTTGGCAGGGCAGGGTCAGGTTCTGGTCCGCGTTCGCGCCGCCGGCGTGAACGGCATCGACTGGAAAGTTCGTGACGGCCTGGTTCAGCAGGCTTTTCCGTTGCAACTGCCCGCGGTGCTTGGTATCGAGCTTGCGGGTGTTGTCGAGGCGGTTGGCCCCGGCGCCTCGCGCTTTCGTGTGGGCGACCGCGTCATGGGGCCGCTAGGCGGGCTGGGTGCCTATGCCGACTTCGTAGCGGTCGACGAGGCGAACCTGGTACGCACGCCGCACGGCCTGGACGACGTTCATGCGGCCGCCATTCCGGTCGCAGCCGTTGCAGCTTGGCAGAGCCTGCACCACGCGGGGCCGATCGCCGCAGGCCAGCGGATCCTGATCCACGGTGCAGCGGGAGGGTTGGGCGGCTATGCCGTGCAGTACGCCAAGCAGGTGGGCGCCGAAGTCTTCGCAACGGCGTCGGCCGCGCACCTGGACCATGTGCGCAGTCTGGGCGCGGACCACGTCATCGACTACCGGGCCCAACGCTTCGAGTCGGTCGCGCGGGACATCGACCTGGTGCTCGACTATGTCGGAGGTGAAGTGCTCGACCGCTCCTGGCAGGTGCTGAAGAAGGAGGGCGCGATCGTCGGCACCTCGTCGCCCGACATCCTTGCACGCACGCCGCCCGGCCGCCGCGGACTGTGGTTCATGAACAAGCCGGACGCCGATCTGCTGGAACGGCTGGCGGCGGAGATCGCCGAAGGCACGCTGATCTCGAAGCTCGGCGAAGTCGTCGGCTTCGCCGACATCCCGGCGGCCATTGAACGCAACCGCACCGACCCTCGCATCGGCAAGGTGGTTGCGGACTTTTCGCGCTGATCGGCCCCTGACCTCTCTGACCCATTTCCCCTTCGACCCCTGGAGATTTCCATGAGCATTCTCGTCACCGGTGCCACCGGCACCATCGGTTCCCTCGTCGTCCAAGGCCTGGCCAGCGCCGGCGCCCAAGTCAGCGCATTCGTTCGCACACCCGGAAAGCAAAGCTTTCCGACAGGCGTCAAGGAGGTCGTCGGCGACCTGACCGACGTGCCCTCATTGCGCGCGGCACTGTCGTCGGTGCGCACAATGTTTCTGCTGAACGCCGTTACTCCGGACGAAGTGACGCAAGCCTTGGTCGCACTGAACCTCGCGCGCGAGGCCGGCATCGAGCGCGTCGTCTACCTGTCGGTCATCCATGCGGACAAGTTCACCAACGTGCCGCACTTCACCGGCAAGCACACGGTCGAGCGAATGATCGAAAGCCTCGACATTTCCGCGACCATCCTTCGGCCGGCCTACTTCATGCAGAACGAGCGCATGGTCCAGCAGGTGATCCAGGGCTACGGCGTCTACCCGATGCCGATCGGCTCCACCGGCGTGGCCATGATCGATGCGCGAGACATTGCGGATGCCGCCGTCGCCGAATTGCTGCGTCGGGACGGGGCGCCCGCGCCGCTGCCGCGCGCAACGCTGGAGCTGGTCGGGCCCGAGTTGCTGACAGGAGAGTCGGTGGCCAAGATCTGGAGTGCCGCGCTGGGCCGCGACGTGGCTTACGGCGGAGACGACGTGGCCGCCTTCGAAGCACAGATGGCAGGGCAGGGGCCGTCGTGGCTTGCCTACGACATGCGCCTCATGATGGCCGGGATTCAGAAGTTTGGCATGCAGGGGGCCGACGGCGCAGTGGATCGCCTGCAGGCCATCATCGGGCGTCCTTTGCGCAGGTATGGCGACTTCGTGAAGGAGTCGATTGCTGCGTCGTAGGCTGCGCTTCGCGTGGGCAGCTCCGAATGTTGTATGCCGGAGTTACTGCAGGTAACATCCACGTCGCACCATAGAAACAGCCACTGAGCGGGTGCGTAAAAAGAATAGAAGCGGCGGTACTCCTCCCGGGAGACGCCTCGGGTAGTCGAGGATCAGGGCGGTACCGGCAAATTCCGGGCGCGCCCTATTGGAGGGAATCCGGATGCGAACTTGGGAGAAGGGGCTCGATTGGATTGGTGTCGCCACCCTCGCGATGGGCGCACTTGCCTTGGCGCTATCCAGGGAGCGGAAATGAACTCGCAGCAAGTTGGCTCGATGGTGCCGCTTTTGCTGTTCATCGCTCTCCTGGCGGGTTGCGTATGGCTCACCCGCCGGTCGGCACGCCAGAGGGCGGTTCAAGGCGAGCCGCTCTACGGAACAAAAGGCTGGCTCGGCTTCTTTCTGGTCACGGCGTTCGTCCTTGGTCCCCTGATGAGCATCGGGACGCAATTCAGGACCTTTGCGGATGTTGAAGCTCGCACGCCCGCAGTCCTCGAGCTTGCGGGCTACGTGCCTTACAAGGCCTTCTGCTGGTGCCTGCTGCTGGGCGTCATCGTTTGGAAGGTATGGATGGCCAACCGGCTCCGCACGAGGTACGAGCCAGAGAGCGTGGCGCATGCCAAGCTCTTTCTGGTTCTCAGTCCGTTCGTCGTCTACCTCGGCGATGTGGGAGCGGGCTGGGCCTTCCTCAGCGTCAATGCGACTGGCGAGGAGATGGGGCGCACCATCCGCGGCTTTGTCTCCAGCTTTCTCTGGTACCTGTACTTCACGAAGTCCGAGCGAGTGAAGAACACGTATTTCGGTGCAAAGCAGAGCTCCAGTTCCCGGTCGTTCGAACCCGGACGCCCGCGGGTACGAAATCTGAAAGGGCTCGAGCAGCGCCGCGAGCCGGTGTTTGCAGACGTTCCGATGGCTGCGCCGGACGCGGCAGGAGCGGCGGCTCTACCCAACATCGAACCGGACTTCGTCCGGCTTGACCGGTTGCGCGAACGTACCGCCGGCGCGCCTCTGTGGACTTGCGCGGTCGTGCTGTCCGTGGCACTGGTGTGGTTCAGCCTGGCCTTCCACCTGCCCGAGCGGGCCTCCCTCGGCTACGCACTCGGAATTGGACTCGGCGCAATGCTGATTCCGGTGGTGGTGGTCGCCGTCTTCTCGCTTTGGACCGCCTATCCGAGTCAACGAAAGAACCTGCAGGTCTCGTCATGAGCGAATCCGTTGTCTTGTATCGCCCACGGTTCACGAAAAGAATGAGACTGCTGTCTTCGGAATAGACCATTGCGTCTTCTCGCCAGAACTCAGCCATCCGTTCCGCCATCACGCGCCCTGAGCGCCGGCTCTACCCGCTTGTTAGTCCACCATCGACAGGAAAGATGCCTCCCGTGGTCCATGATGAGTCATCGCCTGCCAGAAAGACTGCGATGCCGGCGAGGTCGTCCGGCCGCCCTATGCGTCCGAGGGGGTATGCGCCATCCACGTATGCCTGAAGCTTTTGGCGGGCTTCAGGCGGCAACACCTCGATCGTTCGACGGCGCAGCGGGGTATCGACAGTTCCTGGAGCAATGGCGTTCACACGAATTCCGGAGGGGCCTAGTTCATACGCAAGCGATTTGGTCAACGAATTGATCGCCCCTTTTGTCAGCGAGTAGAGCGTCGATGGTCTCCCTGGCAGCATCTTCCCGGCGAAGTAGGAAGATATGTTGATGATCGATGCCGCGCGGTGCTCCATGAGCGGGAGAAGGCCTTGCGTCAGGAAGTAGGCCGAGGCGATGTTGAGATTGACGGAGAGTTGAAACTCCGCAGTTGTGGCTTCCTTGAAGGGAACAAGCACTGACGTTCCGGCGTTGTTGACGAGAATGTCGAGCGAAGTCGTCTGCGAACTCAAAGTATTGACAACCGCTTGAACCCCTTCCTCCTTGGATAGATCGGCGGCAATTGATTGGCTCGATTCGCGTCCGATGACATCCATCGCGGCGTCGAGCTTTTCCTTGTCGCGCCCGACGATGCAGACATGCGCACCACGCTGGGCCAGCGCCTTGGCGATCGCGAGCCCGATGCCGTCGCTCCCGCCCGTGACTAGAGCTCGTCGTCCAGAGAGTTTCATTGTCATGCCTGTCATGCTGTCGCAAGACCTAGTGCCCGCTGCTGCAGCGCCACGTCGCCTTTCAACGTATCTGCATCCGTTGTGAGTGTGATCACTCCCGCAGACATGACGGCTATGCGCTCAGCCGCGCGCAAACCCACCCGCATGTTCTGTTCCACCAGAAGGATCGACACCCCGTCGCTATCGAGTTGCGATAACGTCTTCAGCAGGTCGTCGACGATTGCCGGCGCCAGTCCTTCGGACGGTTCATCCAGTACGATGAGCCGGGGGTTTGTCATGAGCGCGCGCGCGATAGCCAGCATCTGTTGCTCTCCGCCAGAGAGCTGGTTGCCGAAGTTCCTCTTTCGTTCCGCCAGTCGCGGAAAAGCGCGATAGACGCGTTCCCTTGACCACGGCCCGGGCTTGAGTCCGTCCATGAGCCGAAGATGTTCGTCGACGGTGAGTGAGCGGAAGACTCTGCGGCCTTGAGGAACGATCGTGATCCCTTGCGCCGCGATATGTTGTGGAGGCAATCCGGCCAGCTCGACTCCGCCGAAATCGATGTAACCCGCAGTAATCTGCATCAACCCGAGAAGCGCCTCGCACAGCGTCGACTTGCCGGCGCCATTGCGCCCCAAGAGTGCCACGGGCTTGCCGGGTTCAACTGTCAGATCAACCCCATGAAGCACCTCGAGTGATCCCCGCCGGACATGGAGACCTCTGATGGTCAACGCACTAGTGTTCTGCGCCAAGATACATCTCCCTGACAAGCTCGTTCGACCGGATTTGTTCGGGTGTACCCGACGCCACCACTTGGCCATCACGCATGACCGTTACCTCGTCGGCAAGGGCCAATGCCACATCCATATCGTGCTCTACGAAGAGCAGCGTGACTGACCGCGGCAACGCGCGAAGCCGGCCCAGCAGTTCAACTCGCCCGGACGGCGACATGCCGGCGGCAGGCTCATCGAGGAGCAAGAGTGTGGGTTCGGCCGCTAAGGCCATGGCGATTTCTACTTCGCGTTGCTGCCCATAGGACAGGGACCCGACCGGCAGTTCCGATACGGGCTTCAACGCAAAACGCTCCAACACGTTCTCCAGCCGCTCGCCTATTGCGCCGTATGTCGGCCAGGCGTTCAAGCCAAATCTAGGGCCGGCGCGACCGGCCAGTGCCACCCGCAGGTTGTCTGCCACGCTGCGATCACCAAAACACAGTGACGTTTGGAAGGTGCGGCCGATTCCCAGCCTGGCGCGCGCATGCACGGCCAGGTGCGCGAGCCGGATCCCCTGAAAACGGACGTCTCCGGCGCTGACCGGCACCGTCCCGCATATGGCGTTGAAGAGTGTCGACTTTCCGGCCCCATTGGTGCCAAGCAGCGCATGCCGCCCACCCGCAGGATCCGCAAGGAGACATCGCTCACCGCACGCACGGCACCAAACTGGACGCAGACTTTGTCGATTTCCAGCAGGGCCGCTTTGTCGTCGGACCTCATGATGGTGACTTGCAAACAGGGTTGTCGCGACCGGCAGCGCCGAGCGCAAGAAACTCCGTACGCGGGCGGCCCAAGGTCTGATTGACGCCTTTCGCGGTCTTGACGAGCTTGTTGTACAGCTTGCCATCCGATCCCTGAGCGACTTCCGTGACGAAAATATCCGCGACGGCTTGACGGTTCTCGTCGAGCGTTACCGCGCCTGTGGGCGTTTCCATCCGCAGACCTGCCAGTGTCTTCTGATAATTCGTCTGGTTGCCCGATGTGTCCCCGTTGACCTGCTGCAGCCCCGTGAGAGCGGCTTTGGTACCGACGTAATAGCCGTGAGCAAAGAGAGATGGCGACGGGAATGCTGCCGGGAAAGCCTTGCGATAGCGATCGCTGAACTCAACCCACTTCGGATCGGGATTCGAATCGGCAGTCGGACCGGCTGCGATCGCGCCGACCAAATTCTTGCGGAACGCACCCGTTGTACTGAGCACGTTCTGATCCACGGTGACACTTCCGCCGATGATGGATGCCTTTCCGCCACTCTGGTAGTACTGGGTGAAGAAGTTGACGGCATCAGAACCGCCGAGAAGCACATAGATAGCGTCGACGTCCTGAGGAAGCTTGGCGATGACCGAGGTGTAGTCCTTGGTACCCATCGGAACCCAGTTCTTCTGGGTAATCTTTCCTCCCTTAGCGCAGAACTCCTGCTGGAAGCCCATCACTTGAGAGTAGGGAAACGAGTAGTCCTCTGCGACGACTGCCACCCGCTTCCACCCCTTGACGTCGATCGCATAGCTACCGAGTCCAGCCTGCCACTGCGCGCCATCTGTGCTGAAGCGGAAAAAGTTGGGAGCCGGATCCCGCAGGGTCGTGTCCTGGGCTCCCGATGTGCCGTTGACGAACGTTTTCGTTGGCACCGTCTTGGCATATTCCTTGACGGCAAGACCCTCCCCACCCGACAGTGGCCCGATGACCACATCGACTTTATCCAGTTCGATCAGCTTGCGCGCCTTGGCAACGGCAACGTCCGGCTTACCGTTGGTGGATTCCTTGATCAGCTCAACCTTGCGGCCGCCTATTCCGGCTTTGAACTCTTCGAGCGCTAACTCCGCACCGCGGATGCCGTCCTGTCCTGCCTGAGCGAATGGTCCCTCAAGTGTGGCGAGAACTCCGATCCGGATGGGCCCCGTCTCTGCGCTCTGGGCCCTTGCCTGGGAACAGAGCGCAAAGCAAGCAGCGGCCAGCGCGGCAGCGGCGGCGCGAGATTTGATAGAGGTGCGCGAGGTCATGATGTCTCCTTAGTGGTCTGAACAAGTGGCGTGGGCGCATGTCGGCCCAGGAAAGAAAATCGAAGTGATGGCAGGCGAGACAAGCTGATGAGGCCGCCCGGCAAGCAGAAAACAATCAGCACAAAGGCCGCGCCGATGACCAGGTTGAACCGGTCACGGCCAACGAGCAGCGCAGCAAAGTTCTCGAGGAGCACGAAGAAGATCGCGCCCACGAAAGCACCCATCGACCTGCGCATGCCGCCGACGACCGCGACGATCAACAACGCAACGGCGGCATGAATGTCTGTCGAGCCGGGCGACACCTGACCCGAGTACCAAACGTTCAACGTACCTCCGACGGAGGCAATCAAGCCGGACATGGTGAAGGCGACCAGACGCAAACGTGCCGTATCGTGTCCAAGCGCCGCCATGCGTTGCGGCGCATTGCGCAACCCGTGAAACGCAGAGCCCAATGGCGTGCGCTCAAGCCATCCACAGAAGGCGATGCATGCAGCAGAGCACGCAACGGTCAAAGCGAAGAATGCCTTCTTGTTGGAGAAATCGATTCCGAACGCTTGGGGCGGGCGAACTCCATTGACACCGTCAAAGCCATTGAAAACAGTCGTGTTCTGTGAGACGAAATAAAACCACGACATCGAAAGCGCGAGCGTGATCATCAGCAGATAGATGCCGGCGCTTCGGAGGGCGATGAATCCGACAAGCAATCCCGCAAGCGACCCAGCCGCCAGGGCCGCAATCACGGCTACCGGCAATGGGAGCGCGATACCCATTCCTGAGGTGTTGACCGAAAGCAGGGCTACTGTGTATCCGGCAACAGCTGCGACAGCCGCTTGAGCGAATGACACCAAGCCGGTCATTGATACAAGCATGGTGAGGCTCAACGCAGTGATGCCAATGATCATCGCGCGGGTTGCCACAGTGGATACCCAAAAATCTCCCGCAAAGAGCGCGAAAACGACGAAGAACGCGAGCGCTGCAACGCTTGTGATGACGGGCGTCAGATATCGGCTCATGCGCTTCTCCCGAACAGTCCTGCCGGCCGAACCGCAAGGACCCCAACCATGAGCAGGAAAGTGAGCAGCATCGCGTAGTTCGGAAACAGCGCCAGTCCGAACTGCTCCGCCATCCCGATAAGAAGTTCCCCTACGGCAGCTCCCACCAGGCTGCCCATGCCGCCCACGATCACCACCACGAGCGACGACAAGAGCGCACGGGCATCCTCACCTGGAGCGATCGACAGCGCGCTGCCTCCCACCACACCAGCAGCGCCGGCGAGAGCTGCTCCGAGCGCGAATACCAGCAACATCGTTCGTCCAATGTTGAATCCCATCGCCGACACGATCCGCTGATCGTCGACTCCCGCGCGTATCAGCATGCCGAGGCGTGTATGGTGAATGATCCACCAGAGTGCTCCGCCGACGGCGCATGCAAAGCCCATCACGAAGAGTCGAATGGTGGGGTAGGCCCCCACGAGCGGTAGGGCCGTGCTACCGAAGATGGCTTCAGGTGGTTCGAACAAAACCGTGGCGCCCCCATAGCGGGCCAGAAGCAGGTCGCTGATCACCACTCCAAACCCAATGGTTACCAGTGCCTGGCGTAGCTCGTCGCCTTCCAGGGAGCGGAGCAGAAACTGATGAAGCACCGCTCCGACGATTGCCGCGGCGATCGATGCACCAATCAAGCCGGCGACCCAAGAGCCGCTGACTGCGGCGATCTCGTAGCCGACATAGCCACCGAGCAGGTAAAGCGCACCGTGGGCCATGTTGACCGATCGCAGCAATCCGAAAATCAGCGAGAAGCCGCTTGCTACGAGGAAGTAGAGGGCCGCCACGGTCAAGCCGTTCATGGCGACGAGCAGATAGAGCTTCAAGGTTGCTCTCCCTTGCCGGCGAACAGCGCGTCCGTGCAGTCCTCCGGTACGGAACGCAGTTGCCTTTGGCCCCACCTATTGAATGTCGAGTTGCGCATCTTGATTGCTCCTGTGAATGCGTGGCGTCCCGCTGCTGCCCCGTCGTCGAGGAATGCGAGACGAGGTGGAAGCCTCGGCTGTTCCGAAGCGCGGGCAGCTGGGACAACGTGGCCCAACTATAGGAACGCGTCGTCGTATGCGCTTCTCAGTCAGTCGGCTGATTTATCGAACAGTCCGCATGGTGCGTCGGTACTTTCCCTAGACAACCGCACGGTCACGCGAAGCTCATCTGCTAAGGCCGCCGAACGCATCTATCGATGCACGACGAAGGCTCTGCTGGCGCCTTCCTGGCGAAGCTATAGGATCGATTGGCTATGGAGGTATACGCCCCGTATGAACGCAGCTTCAGGCGTGCAGTCGTGCTGGAGCCGCGCGCGGATTTGGTCTTGCACGTTCACGCGAAGTCGCGGTTGGCGTTCTGGCTGAGCGGTGCTCGTGTTGAAGCCAGGCTCAGGACCACGCGGACTGCGATGCCGCACACAACCAGCGGCTCAGCGAATTTGCCACGCATGTAGTGAATCACGGCTCGTAGTCACGGATGGCGACTCGGCGCGTACTCACAAATTAATCTGGATATGGAGTGCCAACGTCGCGTCGATATCCGCAGTGCACAGACGCAAGGTCGAAGCGTCTGCGGACGGCATCCATTGACTCCTATTTCCTAGAAGGTCGTCGCTTGCGTCGTCGCATTGATCCGGCAGGGGTCGGGACCGGCAAGTACGTCGATGATGAGTTCACGTCTCCTGGTGGTGAGACGCTCGCGAGGAAGCAACCTCCGATTGAGTCCTTCGGCCTTGAGGAAACGTACCTCGTGCATGACAAGCACGCACACTGGCGGTTGGGAACACTGAGAAGGCGAAGTGCGGATCCAGAGCGCGCTGGTAGTGGAGATCGCCAACCATCTGTCTGATGCGATCACGCACGAAGGCCACCCTCGATGGGCGTCGAAAGAGCCTTCCGCCGCCGCTGGATCAGGAGCTACGTTGCGCAGGTTGCACGCTAATAGCGGTGATCGTTCACTGAATCAGTGCATCTCCGCGATTGCCTCTCGCACGCCTTCTTCCTGCAGAGGGGAGTTGGCCCCCTCGAGGTGCAATGCCGCCTCAGCCGGAACGGGAGTTGCGCAGTCCTTGTGGATCACGCCATCCTTCATCACGAGCTGGATCTTGGCCGGATCGGTCATCAGGGCGAGGTTCTGAAGCGGGTCGCCGTCAACAAGCACGATGTCGGCCAAATAGCCGGCCTTCAGTTGGCCCAGTTCGTCAGGGCGCATCATGATCTGGCCACCCAGCTTCGTTGCTGCGAGCAAGGCTTCCTTCGGCGTCATCCCGATGTAATCGACGAAGTACTGCAGGTCGTTGGCATTGGTGCCGTGCGGCATCCAGGCAAAGCCGTAGTCGCCCCCTGGCAGGATGCGAATTCCGCGTTGGTGCATCTTGCGTAGCGACTGAGATGCAATCTCCAACTCGCGCTTGTAGCCCATCTGCGTCGCGACGGCATCGGTGATGCCGTACTCCGCCGCGTTGTACGTAGTACGAATGAGCCAGCCGATGCCTGGCGCGACGAAGTGTTTGTCCTTCGCGGCCTCCAACATGTCGAGCGCTTCTTCATCCGCGAAGCTCGCGTGGTAGACCATCTCGATGCCGTGCCGAACGCACTGCTTAACTGATTCGCTTGAGCGCGCATGGGCCGCCATGCGTTTGCCGAAGCGCTTGGCTTCCTGCGCGAGCATCGCGATCTCTTCTTCAGCAAACGGCGACATCTCGGCCGGCAAGCCCGCGATGTATTCGCCCGACAGGTTGATCTTCAGGTGATCGACGCCGTACTTGATGAAGGTGCGGGCGGACCTACGGATCTCTTCAGGCCCGCTGCACACACTTCCGAAGCTCAGTTCCTCAAAATTCATGTGCGGCAAGGTGTTGTCACCGAGCGCGCCGATCGTCGTGATCTCCTGGCTCCCTGCGAGGTAGCGCGGACCCGGGAACTCGCCCGCAACAATTGCGTTGCGCAGCACCACGTCGAGCCGCGGCTTGGCAGCGGCTGCGCCGACTGCCGACGTCCAACCCATGTCGAGATAGCGTTTGGCCACGCGCACGCACCACAGCATGTGCTCCTCAGGCGGCATGAACTGGATCGCTGCCAGTGACGGCTGATCGTTCCACGAGAAATGTGTGTGCGCCTCGGTCATGCCGGGCATCAGGAAGCGGCCTCTACCTTCGATGACGCGCGCGTCATCGGTACTCACGCGTTTGGGTGCGCGAGTCACCTCGACGATGCGCTTGCCCTCGACGAGGACGTCGCCCAGATAGGTGTCTTCGCCCGTGCCGTCGAAGATGCGCACATTGGTGAATGCGATGCGTGTCATGCTTGTCTCCTCCGGCGAAACGCCGGCAATGGGTTTAAGAAGTCAGCTTCAGCGATGCATAAAACTGTTCGAGTTCCTGCATGCAGCGTTGCGGCTTTTCGAAGGTCGTCCAGTGGCCACAGTTGTCGAACACAACATGGCGGGATCCAGGGATGCGAGAGGCCATCGCCGACACATTGACCGGCGGCGCTACGCCGTCTTGGTCACCGGTGACGAGCAGCGCCGGTACTTCAATCTGCTCGATGGCTGCAGACTGCGCACTGGCTAAGGCTTCGCAGCTTTGCGCATAGCCCTCGGGCGACTGCCGCATCACGCTCTCTCGGACCAGCGCAAGGACTGCAGGTTGCTGGTCCTTCGTCTCCTTGCTGGTCGCGCCCTTGACTATTGCATCGGCTATCTCTTGCATCGCCGCTGCACCGCTGCGCGCCAATGCAGCCCGGGCGGTGATGTTCGGCCGCGCAGCTTCCGGCGGCGCGACCAGGGGGCCGAATAGCGCGAGCGACTTGACCTTGTCCGGGTGGCTCACCGTCAAATGCTGCGCGACGATGGTGCCGAGAGAGTACGCCATGACGTGCACAGATTCGATCTTGAGGCTCCCCAGCAGTCCGTCCAGCGCCGCAACGTAACGCTCGATGGAAAGTGGTTGCTGCAGGAGTGCCGACCGTGCGCTGCCAGGCAAGTCGGGTCGGATGACTTTGAACCCTGACAGCGCCGCCAGCAACGGCGTCCAGGTGTTCGAGGATCCACCGAGCCCGTGGATGCACAGCAGTGCCTCGCCTTCGCCGTCGATTTCCACGGCCAGTCCATTGATGCATTGAGTCGTCATGGCGTTCCTCAGACAAATTTGTTCTCAATGGCGCCGAGGCCTTCGATCTCGACTCGGACAACATCGCCCGCTTTCAGGTAGCGCGGCGGCGTCATCCCCATGCCGACGCCGGCCGGTGTGCCGGTGGCGATTACGTCCCCGGATAGAGCGTGATGCCCCGCGAGATGGTTTCGATCAGCGCCGGGATGTCGAAGATCATGTTCTCGGTCGGCCCGTCTTGACGCAGCTCGCCATTGACCCAGCAGCGAACGCGCGTCTTGGTGCCATCGAGCTCGTCGGCAGTGACGACCCACGGGCCCATCGGGCAGAAGGTGTCGAAGGACTTTCCCAAGTCCCATTGGCCATGGCGTACTTGCACGTCGCGCGCCGTCACGTCGTTGACGATCGTGTAGCCGAAGACATGATCCATCGCGTCCGCACGCGTGATGTTCGTCCCGCCCTTGCCAATCACCACCGCCAACTCGGCTTCGTAGTCGATCTGCTGCGAGATTTCACTGGGCACGAAGACGTCGTCATGCGGTCCGACGACGCATTCGGGTACCTTGGTGAATACGATGGGCCATTCGTCGGTTTTGGCAGCGCTATCCTTGAAGACGGATGACGACAGTTCCTTGGCATGCGCGTGGTAGTTGCGACCGACGCACCACACGTTGCGCCGCGGCTTGGGCAATGGCGCGTCGAGGTCTACATCTGCTACCTTGACAACAGCACCGTTCGTGGGCGGCAACTTGCCGCCTTCGGCCAAGGCTTCGATCAAGCTCAGCGCACCTTTTTCTGCCTGCTCCGGCGTAAGGATGAAGGGGGTGATCGTGCTTCCGTCGGCGGACACAAGGCCGGTTTGGCGACGCCCTTCGGCCAGGTAGGTTGCGATTCGCATGTCTGGGGTACTCCTGTGAGTTGTGTTCGATGATTTGCGACTCCGAGCACGGCGTCGCGGCGATGAGCAACTTTATGAACTCAGGGCACTTGGCGCTTATCGAGGAATCTGGCGGCGTATCAGGGAGTCAGGTGCGGGCTAGGGACTTTCCCGAATCGACCGCCATTCCGGCTCTGGCAGGCAAACAATCGCGGTGCCCCCACGTTTGAAGGACTTGCAAGATGCCAGAAGCCTACGCGCTGCATGAGGGCGCCTTTGGCACAGCGATCGTTCTTGAATCGCGCGCCAATCTGGTGTCACATGCTCATTCCGAAACGCAGCTAGCTCTGTGGCTTGGGGGTACCCGAGCGATCGCAAATGTGGGAGCCCACGTCGTTCGATACAGCGAGAACGTTGCGCTAGGTGTCAATGAATTTCAGGCGCACGACATGGTTATGGAAGGCAGCGGCACCAGCCTCTTTCTCGTATTCATGATTTCAAAGGATTGGCTGGATGAGCTGGGAGCTGCAACTGGACGCAACTTTAGATTTCCGTCGCCTAACGTGCCCATCACATCTGCGATGCGGCGGTCATGCTGGCGCGTGCTGGACTTGATCATCTCCGCCAGCAACTCGCGCTCCGCCATCGACGACGAGGTCGAGCGATTGTTGGAGGCCGCTATCGCAGCGTCCACCGCCGGCGGTGCAGAACCACACTCTGTAGCCGTGGGCGTAACGCTTGACTACCGGCTCAGGGCCGCCATCGCCCACATGCGCGAGCATGTTTCTGAAGTCATCACCATAGATGAAATTGCAGCGAAGGTCGGACTGTCGCGTGGTCACTTCTTCGCGCTTTTCCGAGATCAACTCGACACCACGCCGCAGGTGTTCTGGAGTGGCGTGCGGGTTGAAGAGGCCATGCGGCGCGTAGCGGAAGGCAGCGCGTTGACCGACGTCGCGCTAGACCTCGGCTTCTCTGCGCCGGGTAACTTCTCGCGCTTCTTCAAGGAGCACACCGGTGTCTCTCCCTCGATCTTCAAACGCGCCGCTCGCGGCCCGTCCCCCGTGACGGTCACTGGCATCTCAAGGGAGCACGCTTAGTTGCGTGTTTCCCGTGGACGTCCTGCGACACGGCGCTTCATGGCGCGTCGGCAACGTCGAGAAGATCAAGCGCCGGCGTAAGCCTGGCCAAGATGAACGCCGCGCCGGGCGGCTAAGCGCTTAGCGAAAATCGACGTACCGCGGCATTGCGATTGGCCCACTTATCTGCTCTCGAAAGATTCATGCGACGAGACGCACCTAGTTATTTGCGACTAGGAAAGCCGTGAATGTGATTGCCAGGGGCAGCAATGAATCCTCCCCTGACTTTCCATGAGCAAAGTAGGCAATGGTCGGAACATGGCCAAGCCGGTAGTCTAGGCACACGTAGTCACCGAAGCCGGTATCGACAATGGGAAGCACGCTGACCGGTATCTGTTCGTCACACCTCAAAGCCCGATAGGTGCTCAACACAGTTCGCGGCGCGTCCCCATCAAACGCGAGCATGCTACCGACGCAGCTTACGTCCTCGACGCCCGAGCCGTATGTGACCACAAATTCGCACTCCTCCGGGTTGCTGGCTAAGGGGCCCGGGGCGGTCCTGAATGCCGGCCGAAACCGGTCACTTAGGGGCGAGCGAAAGGTATTGGCCAGTTGCTCAGGCCGCCGCGAACGTGTCGTAGGCCTTGCCGGATCTGCCCTCTGACGGCCTGTGAGCCGCGCCCGAACAGCACGTGACGCGTCATGGGGCCGGCGAACTGAAACGCCTTTGTAGAAGGGCAATCGCCCTCGTCGCTCTCAAAAGACCCCGAATACCTTCAACAAGATGATGACGCCAATGGGCACGCCGCATAGCCAAAGGATGATGCTTTTCATGTGACTTCCTCGGTGGTGGGTATGCCGTCACGGTAGCCAGCATCACCTCGATCGGCGAAGGGAAAAAACGACCCTTGCAGTAGGAAAACGTCCGCGCCGGTGATCGCCGACGGCTTGCGCGGGATAGTGCAGATGCTTCGCCCGGATGGTCGAGCGAGTCATGTAATGGCGCTCCGCCTGCCGCTGTTGCGGATTCGGCCAACCCCTACAAGCCTCGTCACTAGCAGACGACGCCGGAAGCCCTGAGGCGCGCGACCATAGTTCGCAAGGCTGCGCCGCGGCGGCCCCGGCGGTTTTATTTCTGTTCCGCGTCAAGCAACACCAAGGAGCAAATCATGGCCAATGGCAGCGTTTTGGGTCGCGCCGACCAAGCTTGTGCTGATCGCGTTCCTTTTGCCGATGTGCCCGCCGATGAGCAGGCGGTCGATGTGTTGAGCGAACTGCTCGAACACGCGCGCGACAGCGAATACGGCTTTCGCACCTGCGCCCGAGAGGTGCCTTCTGCATCAAGCCTGAGGCAGTCGTTCAACCGGCGCGCTTCGCAGTACCACGAGGCCTGCGATGAGTTGGAGCGAATGATACGGCGCCACGGTGGAACTCCCATCGAGTGTGGTACGACCGGGGCGACCATCCATCGGGGGTGGGTCCGGGTGAAAGGAGCGATCGGCGCGAACAGTGAGTTGTCGCTGCTTGAAGACTGTGAACGTGGCGAAGAGGCAGCCGTCGCGCTCTACCGCGAGGCGATGCAGCGAAATCTGCCACCCGACGCCCGCGACTTGGTCGAGCGCCAGGCCGCAAGCGCGCAGCAAAGCCATGAACAGCTCCGGGTGCTGCGCGACGCAACCGCCTAGGCGCGTGACGAAGATAGTCCGTTGCCGGTTCTGCCACCACTACATGGCGCGGAACAGGTGCCCGAACGCCCGGCTGACCTTGAGAGATCTCTGGAGGCCCCGCACGCACAGGCTGTAGCGCCCGTTCTCGTCGCGCGTGGCGCTCACGATGCAGTGCGTGTTGACCAGCACGCCGCGATGCACCTGCGTGAAGTCGGCAGCGTCGAGCCGCGACACGAGATCGCGCAGGCTCATGCGCACCAGCGCCTCGCCATCGGCCGTGACAACATTGACGTATTTCTCGGCGGCTTCCAGGCAGATCACCTCCGAGACCGGGATCATCCGCACGGTGTTGCCGACGCCGGCGCGGATGATCTTGATCTTCTCGGGTGCGTCAGCCGCATCCGTGATCGACTGGACGCGCTGCATCAGGGCCGCCATGCCACCGGCAGCTGGTATCCGGGCGCGCTCGTGCAACCTTTGCTTCAGCCGTTGCACGCAGACCTCCAAGCGTTCAAGCGTCGCCGGCTTGAGCATGTAGTCCATCGCCGCATGCTCGAATGCCGAGATCGCGAAATTGTCATACGCGGTGATGAAGACGAAGAGCGGTTCAGCCTTGTCGTCGGGCCACTCGTCAGCGACAGCCTCTGCGACGTCCAGGCCTGTCTTGCCCGGCATCTTGATGTCCAGGAACATCACATCGGGCATCAGCGTCTGGGCGAGTTCGATCGCCTTCATGCCATCGTCGGCAACGCCCGCGATCTTCAGCTCGGGCCAGGCTTCGAACAGCAATCGCTGCAGCGTTCTCGACAACACCGGTTCATCTTCGGCAATCACGGCGCGCCATGCGTTCACGACGGAATCCTCACAACCGCGTGAACGCCGCATGGTGATCGAGTTTGCAGAGTCAGGGACGCACGCAAGCCATAGAGGGCCTGGAGGCGGTCACGCACATTCTTCAGTCCGGAGCCGCAAACCTCGCCCGCATCATCGCCACTCAAAGTGGGCTGTTGCGGCGGCAAGCCCAGACCGGAATCGTCTACCGCGACTTCGATGCTCCCTTCGATCGACCGTGCCAGCACTTCGATGCTCCCTGCGCCCAACTTCGGTTCCAGGCCGTGCTTGATGGCATTCTCGACCAACGGCTGCAACAGCATCGGCGGAATGGCGGTCCGCTCCAGTTCGGCGGGCAAGTCGAGCCGATAGGTCAGCCTGGGGCCCATGCGCAAGGACATGACGTCGAGGTACGCCTTCAACTGGGAGAACTCCGACTGCAGTGTCGTCACTTCATCGCGCGAAGCTGCATGCGTGCTCCGTAGGTAGACGATCAGCTGGTCGATCATGCGCTCGGCCTGTCGCGGGTCTTCGTCGACGAGGGAGCGCAGATTCGCCAGCGTGTTGAACAACATGTGGGGCTCGAGCTGGGCGCGCAGCAGCCGCAGTTCCGATTCGGTGGCAAGGCGCTGGGCATCGGATCGCGCGATCGCCTCTTTGGCAAGCTGGTCACGCGCCGCAGCGGCGTAGAGGACGAACGCGGCCAGCACCAGACCGAATGCGAACGCCACCATGTAGTCGCGTCCATGACCCACCACGCGGCTGATCGGTTCGTCCAGGATCAGGAGCGCGATCAGGTGACCTCCAAAGTACCCCGTGGGGATGGCGATCGCGCCGGTGAGAAACCAACGGGGCAGCGCCTGCATTCGCAGCAGCCGTTCCGAGCGGCCAAGCACCGCGATGCACGAGATGAACACCATGCCGACACATTCGACGAAGACGAACAGGCGAGGCAGCGTCTCGAGTGCGGGAGCGGCCCAGAAGAGCAGCCCGGCCGCGATTGCGCACAGCAGAAACGAGCCGGCCGTCAGCCGTGCTGCGCCGAGCCAGCGGGCCGGAATCGATGAATCAACGCTGATCACTGGCGGAAGTCGGATGCATCGAGGAACTGTAAAGGTTGGCACGCCATGCCGCTACGGATGGAGCGCCCTTGGGGCGAATTTGTCCTCGAGCCGTCGGTTTGGTCGACCGAACGGCGACCGCTCGATGCCGCCTTACGACCGTTGACGCCCCCAACCGAGCGTTTGGGAGTCAAACCGGATGCGCCCGTGGCAGCGGCCGCCGAAAGTGCGGGCCTCACCACTCGGGAGTTCTTATGCAACGGTCTTTTCTTTCCAACACGCTGCTTTGCGCCGCGGCTGCCTTCTGTGCAGCCATCGTCACGACGAACGCACAGGCCTTCGACGGCATCGTGGAAAAGCAGGTGTTCAACCTGCCTGCCTACACGACCGTGAACGGCCAGGTCATCAAGGGAGTGCGCATCGGCTATGAAACCTATGGCCGTTTGAATGCTGCGCGAGACAACGTGATCCTCATCAACCATTTCATCACCGGCACTTCGCACGCCGCCGGCCGGTATGCGGCGAGCGACGCCGCGCCGGGTTACTGGGACATGATCATCGGCGCCGGCCTGCCGATCGATACCGAGCGGTTCTTCGTCATCGCGACCGACGCGCTGGCCAATCCCAATCGCGCATCGGCCACCGTCGTCAGTACCGGCCCGGCCAGCATCGACGCCGCCACCGGCAAACCGTATGGCATGCGCTTCCCGGTGCTGGCCGCGCGGGACACGGTGGAGGTGCAGAAGGCCCTGCTCGATTCGATGGGCATTCGAACCCTCTACGCCGTGGCTGGCGCTTCGGCTGGCGCCTGGATGTCGGTGGAATGGGCCTCGGCTTACCCGGAGCGTGTGCAGCGCCTGTTGTCCGTCGTGGGACCTGGCGTCGACAGCCCGGCCTACGCCGTCGCCAAGATGAGCTCGTGGGGCGCGGCCGTGAGGCTGGACCCGAACTGGGCCAATGGCGACTACCACGGCAAGGCCGAGCCGCTGGCAGGCATGACGCAGGCCATGCGACAGGTCACGCTCGACGCCCTCAGCTTCGCCTGGGCCGACAAGGCCTTCGGTCAAAAGTGGGCCGACCCGGGCAAAAACCCCGGCGATGCGACCGCCAATCAGTTTGCGGTCGATGCCACCCTCGAGAAGATCGGCGAAGCGCGCGCCAAGGGCATGGACGCCAACAGCTGGCTGTACACGCTGAAGGCCTTGCAGTTGCCGAGCGCCAAACCAGACCGCATCAAGGCCAAGTCGCTGTTCGTGGGCATCAGCTCGGATCAGATCTTTCCGCCGCACTTGTCAAAACGCGCAGTGGAGACCCTCAAGGCGCAAGGCACCCCGGCAGAGTACGTCGAGTTGAACAGTCCCAACGGTCATGCCGATGCTCTGGGTGCCACAGTCGGTCAGGCCGGGCCGGCGATTGCGTCATTTCTTGCGAAGTAGGCTCGCCGGACTCGTCTGAGTTGTTAGCACGCATCGGAAAATGTAAACAAACTGTTCAACGGATTGCTGCGGCATTACATTCTTGTGACCCCCGAGGATGCACATGAAAGTAGATGGCCGAGAGGCGAAGCGTTCGGCAATTTATCTGCCGGTGTCAGCCAAATTTTTGATCGCATTGATCGGGGCGATCGCGTGGATGGTTTTTTCGATTTGGGCCGCCGGGCCGTGGCTGGCCGATCTGAAAAGCTATGTAGGAACCGCGTTTGCCATTTTCCTGGTGTATGGCATTGCCATCATTCCGGGGTTCATGAATGCGTTCATGGCAATCAGCCTCATTCTGGACAAAAGGCCGCCGCATCGCCCGCTTTCGGTCTATCCGCCGATATCGATATTGATTGCCGCGTACAACGAAGAAGCTTCCATCGAAGAGACGCTGGTCAGCATTGACCAGCAGAAGTACCCGGGCGAGTTGCAGGTCATCGTGATCAATGACGGCTCGGCGGATGGCACTGCGCAGGTGGTTCAGCGCGCCCTGGAGCGGTATGGCTGGCTCAGCTTTGTCGACCTGAAAAAGAATGGTGGCAAAGCCCGCGCCTTGAACATCGGGTTCAAGGAGGTTCTGCACGATCTGGTCGTGACCGTCGATGCGGATTCCTTTTTGTACCGCGGCGCGCTCACCAGCATTGTCGAGCGCTATCACGCCGACCCGCCCAATACGCGCGCGGTTGCCGGAAAAATCCTGGTTCGAAACTCGCGGCAGAACTGGATCACCCGTTGCCAGGAGTGGGACTACTTTCACGGTATTTCCGCGGTCAAGCGAGTTCAGTCGCTTTTCCAGGGCACCTTGGTTGCGCAAGGCGCATTTTCCGTTTACGACCGGGCCGCGCTGACCGAGGTTGGCGGATGGCCCGAGTGCGTGGGAGAAGACATCGTGCTCACATGGGCGCTGTTGAATGCCGGGTACAGGGTGGGGCACTGCGAAGACGCCTGCCTCTTCACCAATGTGCCCAGTACCCTCAAGCAGTTGGTCAAGCAGCGCCAGCGTTGGGCGCGCGGCATGACGGAGGCCTTTGTCAAACACCCCCGCATTCTTTTCAAGATGCGGCTGTCGACCTTTTTCATTCACTGGAATCTTTTGTTCCCGTGGCTGGACCTGGCATTCACCATCGGCTTCATCCCCGGAATAATATTTGCCTTGTTCGGCTATTACTGGATCGTGGGCCCAATGACTCTGGCGCTGATACCGGCGGCATTTGCGCTGAGTTTCCTGATGTTCTCGATCGAGCGCCGGATGTTCAAGAAAACCGGATTGGTCGTGCGAAAAAATATCCAGGGCTTCTTTGTCTACGTGCTTCTGTACAGCTTGCTTTTGCAACCCGCCAGCGTGCTCGGCTATCTGGACGAACTGTTCAGAAAGCCCAAAGCCTGGGGCACCAAATGACCAGGAAGCCGGCATATGCAGCGGCCGCCATTTCGGGCCTCATGGTGTTGAGTGCCTCCTGCCATGCGCAGGTAGAAGCGGCCGAGAAAAAAACGTCCGGCATGGCTTTCGGGACGGAAGCCCTGCTGACCAGCGACAGCGACAACTTCGAATCCCGCCGGGTATCGGTCGAGTTTTTTCCCGCTTTTGAAAACGCCGACCGCTACCTGGGGTTCCGGCTCGGCGACTACAAGTACCAGCAAGACAGCTGGCGAAGGGCAGGAAAAAAGATCTCGTTCCTCGCGCGTTCAATCGAAACCAGAACGGCCAATGGCGGACAGATGGAGGCCGGCGTGTTCGAGCAGGGCGGTCATACGCTGCTGACGCTCGACGGCAGCTACCGCATAGCGCCGACAAAAAGCACGGCAGTGGAGTTTCTGCTTACGCGCGACTGGGTCGAAACACCGAAGTCGCTCGACCGCGGAATCGATTTTTCGTTTCTCGGTGTTGCGGTCGACCAAGGCTTGGGAAGCCATGTCACGCTGGTGGGGCTGCTGGCACAGCAGTACTTCTCCGACGGGAATCGACGGGATCACGGGCGCATCCGCTTCATCTATCAACCCTCGCTCGACCTGGGGCTGACCCTGCAAGCGCGCTACCGCACGTACCGCAGCACCCACGAAGATGTCGACAGGGCCTACTTCAATCCGAAGAGTTACAGCGAATCGATGCTGGCGGTCAGCTGGCGGCAGCGTTTCCAGGGCTGGACCGCCGCGGTAACGGCCGGGCTGGGCAACGAGAAGATCAACCACGACCTGAGCCAGCCTACGAGACTGCTGGACGTGAGCCTGCAGAGCCCTGTGAGGGGATCGCAGGTGTTCCGCTTCAATGCCGGCTACAGCCGCAGCACCACCTTTTCGGGGCCCAGCTACCAGTACCGGTACATACGCGGCGAGTGGATCATTCTTTTCTAAGGATGCCGGGGCCGCTTCTTCACCGCGCTTACTCGCGTCGGCGGTCGGCCTTGCTTTCGCGGTAGTAGCGGGCCTTCTCTTCGTACATTGCACGGTCCGCACGCTGCAGGGCCGCGTCTAGCTGGTCGCCGGCCTCGCAGGTGGCCACGCCCATCGCAAGGTTCAGCATCCGTCCGCTTTGCCCGGCGTAGAACTGGTTGTTCAGTTCGAGCATGGAAACGATGCGGTCGCGCATCGCCTCCGCCCCGCGCTCGTCCGTCTTGGGGAGGACGACGGCAAATTCGTCGCCGCCGATCCGCGCCGGCCAGCCGGGCTCATCGACGGCCTTGCTCAGCACCTCGCCCACGCGCCGGAGCAGTGCGTCGCCGGCGGCATGGCCTTCCTCGTCGTTGACGGGTTTCAGGCCGTTCATGTCGATCACCAGCACCGACACCGGCCATGGTCCCTTGCGCGTCAACCGATTCACTTCTTCCGTGAAGAAGGTGCGGTTGCGCAATTGGGTCAGCACGTCGTGCTTGCCCAGGTACTCGAGGTAGGCCTCGGCCTTCTTGCGGGCCGTGATGTCGATCAGCGACACCAGCACCAGGTCCCAGGTGGCGAGCCGGTCTTCGAGCACTGCAAACTGCATGTGGATGTTCAGCAGGTCGCCCGTCAATGCGTAGTTGATCACCTCCCGCTGCTGCAGCATCTTTCCGTTCCAGAGGTCCTGCAGCTGCTCGGCGAAGGAGTCTTGCATCTCGTCGCGGAAGATGTCCGAGAGGTTGTCCAGCAGCGTTGCCTTGTCGGCCGCACCGAACATGCGCAGGGTTTCGCGGTTGACGTCGATCACGCGAATCTCGCTCATGCAGCGGGTGACGAACTCCGGGTGCACCTTGATGAAGGTCGTGAAGTCGGTGATGCCCCGTTTTCGTATGTCGTCGAGCAGGGCCTTCACCGCACTGAAGTCTTCCACCCACAACGAAACGGGTGACCGTTCGAACAGTTCGCGCGCGTAGCGTTCGCTCTCCAGGCGCAGCTCTTCGGCGCGAACGCGCGCGGTAATGTCGTCGAGCGACACCAGCACACGGTCCCAAGACTTTTCATAGCCGGGCAGCACCTGCACCCGCACGTGCACGTCGAGCCTTCGGCCGTCGAGCGCGTAGTTGACCGTCTGGTTGTCGAAGGAGAGATTTCCACGCCAGAGCTGGTCCAGCTCGTAGATCACGGGCGCGGTCATGTCGTCCCGAAAGATGCTGTCCAGCCGCGAGAGCAGCTCGGCCTGGCTTTGCGCACCAAAGAGGTTGAGCGTGCTCTGGTTGACGCTCAACACCCGCAGTTGCGCCATGCATTCGCTCACCCGGCTCGGCTCGGCATTCAGGTGGGCCACCAAATCCACCACGCCCGCATTGCGCCACGATTCGAACAGCCGGAGCAGGCCGCTGTAGTCTTCGATCCAGAGCGACATGGGTGCAAACTCGAACATCGACTCGTAGTCGGTGGAAGACGGCATGTACAGCTCCTGGGCGGGTGGGATCTTGCTCCGGATGATGCACCATTTGGCAGTAGGCGTTTTCCAGTCGTTGGACAATGGCCGGGGCACGAAACACAAGGAATTCCGCATGACCACGCTGCAGCAACTTCTAGGTACCGAACTCCCGCTGATCCAGGCGCCCATGGCGGGCATTCAAGGCAGCGCAATGGCCATTGCCGTCAGCAACGCGGGCGGGCTCGGCTCGCTGCCGTGCGCCATGCTGGGCAACGACGCCATTCGCACCGAAATAGGCGCCATCCGCGCGGGCACAGGCAAGCCCTACAACGTCAACTTCTTCTGCCACGTGTCGCCGCAGCCAAGCGCCGAACGCGAGGCGACATGGCGCAACGCGCTGGCGCCGTATTACCGCGAGCACGACATCGATGCGGCATCCATTCCCGCTGGCCCCGGGCGCAACCCCTTCAGCGAGGCGGTGGCCGAGGTGCTGGCCGAGTTCCGTCCGCCGGTGGTGAGCTTTCATTTCGGGTTGCCGCCTGAGCCGCTGCTGGCCCAAGTGCGCGGATGGGGCTCGAAGATCCTCGCCTCGGCCACCACGGTCGACGAGGCGCTGTGGCTGGAGGCGCAGGGTGTCGACGCCATCATTGCCCAGGGGCTGGAGGCCGGCGGCCATCGCGGGCACTTTCTCTCGCACGACCTGACGGCGCAGCTCGGCACCTTTGCGTTGCTGCCGCAAGTGGTGCTTGCGGTTCGCGTGCCGGTCATCGCGGCCGGCGGCATTGCCGATGCAAACGGTGTGGCCGCCGCCATGGCGCTTGGCGCCGCCGGCGTGCAGATCGGCACCGCCTACATGCTCGCGCCCGAAGCCTTCACCAGCGCCTTGCACCGCGCGGCGCTGACAAGCGATGCAGCGCGCCATACCGCGCTGACCAACCTTTTTACCGGCCGCCCGGCGCGCGGCATCATGAACCGCCTGATGCGCGACCTGGGGCCGATCGCCACGGTGGCGCCCGAGTTTCCGCTTGCCACGTCAGCCATTGCACCGCTGCGCGCCAAGGCCGAGGCACAGGGCCGCGGCGACTTTTCACCGCTGTGGTCGGGGCAGAACGCGACGGGCTGCCGCGAGCTCCCGTCCGCCGAGATCACCCGTGCGTTGGCGCAGGGCTTTCATCTCACCGCCTGAACCCTCGCCAGACCCATGCCGCAACTCCATCTGCCCTTCAAGTTTCTCGAACAACCCTCCAACGCCGGCGTGCGCGAGCCGTGGCTGCTGGTGCTGATGCACGGTGTCGGCAGCAACGAGCAAGACCTGTTCGGCCTGGCGCGGCTCATGCCGCCGCAGTTTCACGTGCTGAGCCTGCGCGCGCCCTATGTGCTGTCGCCCGATGCCTATGCGTGGTTCGAGTTCCAGGTGCTGGCAAACGGCGAGCGGCACATCAATGAAGAGCAGGAGCGCGAAAGCCGCTTTCTCGTCGGCGAGATGATCGCCTCGGCATCGCAGCAGCTCGGCGTGCCGCCGGAGCGCGTGGTGGTCGGCGGTTTCAGCCAGGGCGGCATCATGGCGCTGTCGCTGCTGCTGACGCAGCCCGCGAAGGTGCGCGCCGCGATGGTGTGGCACAGCCGCCTGCTGCCGCAGGTGGTGCCGCACATTGCGCCGCCGGAGGCCTTCGAGGGCAAGGCGCTGTGGGTGAGCCATGGCAGCGCCGACAACGTGATTGCGCCAAGCGCGGCACAAGCCACGCGCGAACTGGCGCGTGGCTTGCCGCTGGCGCTCTCGGGTGCGGACTTTCCCGGCGGGCATGAAATCCGGCCGGCCGAGCTGCAAGGCACGCTGGCGTGGCTTCAGGCGCTCAGCACCTCAGCGGGTACGCCCCAGTCGCGGCCATAGAAGCCTTTTTTCGCTTGGCCGGCGCGTCACAGTGCGTTACGGGATGACGAGGGATGACACCGGGGAGGGCCGCAGAACTGGTGCACCATAGCCGTTCGCCTCCCACTGCAATCCTCGCAAAAGGAATATTGCCGACATGTCCGACAGCGACACCTCCGAATTCAGGCCGCGCCGCGAGAGCTCGGCCGGCACCATCATCATCATCGGCCTGCTGGCGATAGCGGCCGCTCTCCTGGGCTGGCGCTGGTACCAGCAGCAACAGCCGCAGCCAGTCGAGCCGGCGCCTACCGCGGCCACCGCGCCGAACGACGGGCCCGCGCCCGCACCGCCGCCAGCCCCATTGCTTGAATCGCTGGAGCCCAAGAACCCCATCGATGCGATCGCGCTGCCCGCCTCGGGCCTGCCTACGGTCGCCGATTCCGACACGCGCGTGATGTCGGCGCTGGTCGATCTGCTGGGCAGCCAGAACGTGGCGGAATTCGTGCAGTTCGACGGCGTGGTGCGCCGCTTTGTGGCCACCATCGACAACCTGTCGCGCGAGCAGGCGCCAGCGAGTGCATGGCCGGTGCAGCCCACCAAGCAGCGCTTTGCCACCGAAGGCAAGGGCGAGGCGCAGACCATCGCGGCCAACAATGCCGCGCGCTACAACCCCATCGTGCTGCTTGCGGGGTCGGTCGACCCGGCCAAGGCCGCCAAGACGTATGCGCGGCTCTATCCGCTCTTTCAGAAAGCGTATGAAGAGCTTGGCTATCCAGGCCGCTATTTCAACGACCGGCTCATTGCCGTGATCGACCATCTGCTGCAGGCGCCCGAACCCGCCGGCCCGGTGCAGGTCCGGCTCGTCGAGGTCAAGGGCAACGTGTCGTCGCAGCGGCCCTGGGTGCGCTATGAATACGCCGATCCGCAGCTCGAGTCGCTCTCGTCCGGCCAGAAGATCATGGTGCGGGTGGGGCTGGAAAACGAGCGCAAGCTCAAGGCCAGCCTGCGCGGCTTCCGCGAGCAGATTGCCACGGGCGACATGGCCAAGAAGAAGCAGCGCTGACCCATCGCGCTGTAGGCGCGTGCCGATCGCGCGCCGTGTAGGCGCGGGCCGATTGCGCGCGCTGCGGATGCCGTGGATGATTTGTCCTCACGATTTCGAGGACAACCGTATGAACCTGATGAGCGTCGACCTCTACCAGAGTGCTACCGATCCCGAGAAGTTTCTGGCGCTGCCCGCCGGCACCGACCCCGCCGACCTCATGGGGCCGATGACCTTCGACCGGGACTACGCGCACATCAAGCGCTACCAGGAAGCCTTCGAATTCGATCCGTCCGTTCCTTACGCGGGCGTGAACGCCGCGAAGATCGCCGCGGACATCCTCACCGTGAAGTGGGCGATGTACCGCCGCGAAGGGTAGAAAAGAAGGCCCCTGGTCAGGCCTCTTCGGTTTCCTGGTATTCGCCCACGGGCACGCAGCTGCAGAACAGGTTGCGGTCACCGTACACGTTGTCGACCCGGCCGATGGGCGGCCAGTACTTGGCCTGCTTGAGTTCGGCCAGCGGAAACGCGCCGAGCTCACGCGAGTAGGGGTGCGACCATTCGGTGCCGAGCAGGCTCGCAGCGGTGTGGGGCGCGTGCTTCAGCGGGTTGTCGTCCTTGGGCCAGACGCCTTCTTCCACGCGGCGGATCTCGCCGCGAATGGCGATCATCGCGTCGACGAAGCGGTCCAACTCGGCCAGCGGCTCGCTCTCGGTCGGCTCGACCATCAGCGTGCCCGGCACTGGAAAGCTCAAGGTCGGCGCATGAAAGCCGTAGTCGATCAGGCGCTTGGCCACGTCTTCGGCGGTGACGCCGCTGGTGTCCTTGAGCGGGCGCAGGTCCAGGATGCATTCGTGCGCCACGTGGCCGTTGGGGCTTGCGTACAGCGTGGGGTAGTGGTCCTTCAGGCGCGCGCTGATGTAGTTGGCGCTCAGAATGGCGGTTTCGGTTGCGGCCTGCAGGCCCTTGGCGCCCATCATGCGGCAGTACATCCAGCTGATCGGCAGCACGGCCGCATTGCCCAGCGGCGCCGCGGAAACCGCACAGACGCCGTTCGATGCAATGCCGGCCGTCGCGTGGCCGGGCAGGTACGGCACCAGGTCTTCGACCACGCACACGGGGCCCACGCCCGGCCCGCCGCCGCCATGCGGAATGCAGAAGGTCTTGTGCAGGTTCAGGTGGCTCACGTCGCCGCCGAATTCGCCCGGCGCGGCCACGCCGACCAGCGCATTCATGTTGGCGCCATCGACATACACGCGGCCGCCGTGCTCGTGCACCAGCTCGCAGAGCTCCTTCACGCGGGTTTCGAACACGCCGTGCGTGCTGGGGTAGGTGATCATCACCGCGGCCAGCTTGTCGCTGTGCTTTTCGCAGGCGCGCTTCAGGTCGTCCATGTCGACGTTGCCCTGGGCGTCGCACGCCGTCACCACCACCTGCAGGCCGACCATCTGGGCGCTTGCGGGGTTGGTGCCGTGCGCCGACGAGGGAATCAGGCAGATGTTGCGATGGCCCTGGCCCTTGGCCTCATGGAAGGACTTGATCGCCAGCAGGCCTGCGTATTCGCCCTGCGAGCCGGCATTGGGCTGCAGGCTGATGCCCGCGTAGCCGGTGGCTTCGCAAAGCCACGCGCGCAGCTGCGCATCGAGCTGCGCATAGCCTTGCTGCTGCTCGGCGGGTGCGAAGGGGTGGATGTTCGCGAACTCGGGCCAGGTGATGGGGATCATCTCGCTGGTCGCGTTGAGCTTCATCGTGCAACTGCCCAGCGGAATCATGCTGCGGTCGAGCGCCAGGTCCTTGTCCGAGAGGCTGCGGATGTAGCGCAGCATCGCCGTCTCGCTCTTGTGCGTGTTGAACACCGGGTGCGTCAGAAAGGCGCTGGTGCGGCGCAGGTCTTCGGGCAGGCGCGGCGCGGTGTTGGCCAGGTCGTCGAAACGCGGCATCGGCATGCCCACGGGCACGAACAGGGCCCAGAGCGTTTCGATGTCGGCGCGCGTCGTGGTTTCGTCGAGCGAAATGCCCAGGTGCTGCTGCAGCCGCTGGCGCAAATTGACGCCGGCCGCGGTCGCGCGTTCGATGATCTTCGGCGTGTCTTCGCCCGTGCGGATGGTGAGCGAATCGAAGGCGGTGCCGTTGACCGGCTCCCGGCCCATTTGCGCCAGGCCCTGCGCAAGGATGGCGGTGAGCGCTGCCACGCGCTGCGCGATGCGGGTAAGTCCGTCGGGCCCGTGGTACACGGCGTACATGCTGGCCACAACGGCCGGCAGCACCTGCGCGGTGCAGATGTTCGAAGTGGCCTTCTCACGGCGAATGTGCTGCTCGCGCGTTTGCAGCGCGAGGCGGTAGGCGGGTTGGCCGTGCGTGTCGACGCTCACGCCGACGAGACGGCCCGGCAGCGAGCGCTTGAACTCGTCGCGGCAGGCCAGGTAGGCGGCGTGCGGGCCGCCGTTGCACAGCGGCATGCCGAAGCGCTGCGTGGTGCCGCAGACGATGTCCGCGTCCCATTCGCCCGGCGGCGCGAGCAGGGTGAGCGCGAGCAGGTCGGCGGCCACGCAGAAGGCGGCGTCGCACTGGTGCGCATGGCCCGCGAGCGGGCGCAGGTCATGCACGTGGCCGGTGGTGGCAGGGTACTGCGCGAGCACGCCGAAGAATTCGCAGCTCGCCATCAAGTGCGGCAGCGTCTCCGACACGGTGCTCACTTTCACCTCGATGCCCAGCGGCGCGGCGCGCGTCTTGATGACCTCGATGGTCTGCGGGTGGCAGTCGCCCGACACCAGGAACACGTTGCTCTTGCTCTTCACGCTGCGCTTGGCGAGCGTCATCGCCTCGGCGGCGGCTGTGGCTTCGTCGAGCATCGAGGCGTTGGCGATGGCCATGCCCGTCAGGTCGCACACCATGGTCTGGAAGTTGAGCAGGGCTTCCATGCGGCCCTGCGAAATCTCGGCCTGGTAGGGCGTGTAGGCGGTGTACCAGGCGGGGTTCTCGAGCACGTTGCGCAAGATCACACCCGGTGTGTGCGTGCCGTAGTAGCCCTGGCCGATGAAGCTCTTGAACACCTTGTTCTTCGCCGCAATGGCCTTCAGTTCGGCCAGCGCGTCCGCCTCGGCCACCGGCGCGGGCAGCCGCATCGGCTTGGCGCGTCGAATGGCCGCGGGCACGATGCCGTCGATGAGCTCCGCCCGCGTTTCCGAGCCGATCACCGGCAGCATGCGCGCCTCGTCTTCCGCATCGATGCCGATGTGGCGGGCGAGAAATTCTTCGGCGTTCTCTAGTTGTTGCAGGGAAGGCTGGGCGGGAATCGGCATGGCGGTAAAGGCTCGGGGAATGAGGAAGGGCGGCTGAAGAACCCGGCGGATCAGGATTCGGCGGCGAACTTGTCGTAGCTGGCGGCGTCGAGCAGCGCGTCGAGTTGCGACGGTTCGCTGAGCTTGACCTTGAAGAACCAGCCGGCGGCCAGCGGGTCGGTGTTGGCGAGCGAGGGATCGGCGCGGAGCGCTTCGTTCACTTCGGTGATCTCGCCCGACACGGGCATGAACACATCGGCCGCGGCCTTGACCGATTCGACGACACCGGCCACTTCACCTTGCGCAAAGGTCTTGCCCACTTCGGGCAGATCGACAAAGACCACGTCGCCCAGCGCATCCTGTGCGTGAACGGTAATGCCGACTGTAGCAGCGTCGCCTTCGGCCGAGACCCATTCGTGGTCCTTGGTGTACTTGATGCTCATGGTGAAAAACTCCTCGTGGAAAAAAATGATCTGATTCAGGCAGCGCAGAGCCTAGCCGCGGTAGTAGCGCGTCGGCACGAAAGGCAGGGTCGAGACTTCCATCGGCACCGGCTTGCCGCGCACGATCGCCTGCACGCGCGTGCCAGGCTCTGAAAACGCGGTGGCCACGTAGCCCATGGCAACCGGGCGATCGGCCGTCGGGCCGAGCAGGCCGCTGGTCACAATGCCGATGTCCCGGCCTTCGAAAGATTGCAGGAGCGTGCCGTCGCGTACCGGAACGCGTTCCAGCGCCACAAGGCCGACGCGCTTGCGCTTCAGGGTGTCGTGGTCGGTGCGGCCCGCGGCGCCGGCCGTAGCGGCGGCCAGTTGCGCCAGCACCTTGGCCGCACCCGGAAAGCCGCCTTCGCGCGCGCCGCCCGTGCGGCGCACCTTCTGGATCGCCCAGTTGAGCGAGGCCTCGACTGGCGTGGTGGTGGTGTCGATGTCGTTGCCGTACAGGCAGAGCCCGGCTTCGAGCCGTAGCGAATTGCGCGCGCCCAGGCCGACGGGCTTGACCTCGGGCTGCGCCAGCAGCAGGCGGGCGAGGGCGTCGGCATCCTTGCCGGCGACCGAAATCTCGAAGCCGTCTTCGCCCGTGTAGCCGCTGCGCGTGGCAAAGGCCGGAATGCCGCCGATCTTCACCGCGCCGCCGGTCATGAACACAAAGCGCTCGATGCCGGGCGACAAGTGGGCCAGCACCGTGGCGGCCTGTGGGCCTTGCAGCGCGAGCAGTGCATGGTCGGGCATGGGCTGCACGTCGCAGCGCGCGCCGATTTTCTGCTGGATATGCGCGAGGTCGGCCACCTTGCAGGCGCCGTTCACGATCACGAAGATCGAGCCGTGCCCTTCGTTGAAGAACATCAGGTCGTCGAGGATGCCGCCTTCGTCGTTCAGCAGCAGCCCGTAGCGCTGCTTGCCCGGTGCAAGGTCGATCACGTCGACCGGCATCAGGGTTTCGAATGCGGCGGCGGCGTCGGGCCCCACCAGGCGCAACTGGCCCATGTGGGAAATGTCGAACAGGCCGGCCGCGTCGCGCGTGTGCTTGTGCTCGGCCATCAGGCCGGCGGGGTATTGCACCGGCATGGAGTAGCCGGCAAAAGGCACCATGCGGGCGCCCAGTTCCACATGCAGGTCGTGCAGGGGCGTCTTGAGCAATGGGGCGTCGGATGATGAAGCGGAAGCGGCCACGGGGCACTCCAAAGGGGCAGTCGAATTCCATGGCGCGAGCCATGGGCCACCCCTGCTGTCCGCTTTACCTGAGAGATTCGCCCCACGATCGGGGTTTGCTCCTTCGGTGGGCCGCCGCATCGCCAAGATGCAAGGGCCTCTCTCCAGCAAGGAAACGCCGGCATGCGCCAGCGCCTTGTCAGTCCTTTTGCCTGAGCGTTCGGGAAACCCCTGCGCCTTCGGCGGCCTCGCGTGGCGAGGCTCTCTCCTGACCCTTCGAAGTGTAGTGGATCGCGGAAGGCCTCAGTGCACGGTTTCCGAAGCGGGCGGCAGCAACCTTTCGATACGCTCGCGCAGCGATTCGGCCCGCTCGGCGCCCGCGGCTTTCTCGACTTCATTGAGCATCAGCGCGGCAATCGTCAGCATGGCGTCGCGGTCGCGGGCTTCGCGTAGCGCATCGCGCATCTGCAGCGCAAACTTGGGATCGCGCCGCACGAACATGCGCTCGCAGATGTCGAACAGGAACATGCGCGTGGTGGCCAGGGAACGTTTGCCGTCGAAGTTGTCGGTCGAGGTCTCTACACGGATGGGCTCCGCCGCAGGAGCCGGAATCGGCGTGTGTGCCGGGCCCGCCGAAACGGGTGGGGCGGCTTTGGGCTCGGCGACCTGCGCGTCGTGCAGGTACCCGCGGTTCATGAGCGCCCGCAGCGTCTGTTCGGCTTCGTCGCGGCTCGCGAACAGCGGGCTGAAGTCGGTCAGCGAACGCCGGCCGTCGGCCATCAGCAGCAATGCGCGCTCGCGCTGGCTGAGCGTGCGTTGCCCGCCTTGCAGTTCGTCGCGTGCCTTGTCGGTCTTGGTGGGAAACATGGCGCCACAGCTTTCGGAATCGAAGGCTGCAGCATCGTTGGGGCTGGTGACATCTTTGTGAAACGTTTGCCTTACAGGGGCATTTGCCGCATAAAAAAGGCAGCCCGCGAAGGCTGCCCGTTTTCTCTCTGGTTTTTGCGTCGCCTGCTACTTGGCGTACACCAGGTCGCGCAGCGCGAGCGATATCCAAGGCACGTAGGTAATCACCATCAGGCAGGCCAGGATCACCAGCACGAAGGGAATGAGGTACTTCACGATGCGGTCGAGCGAGATGCGGGCCACCGTGCACGCCGCGAACAGGTTCACGCCGAAGGGCGGCGTGATCATGCCGAGCGCGAGGTTCACCACCATGATGAGCCCGAAATGAACCGGGTCGACACCGAAGTGCACCGCCACCGGTGCCAGGATGGGCGCGAGCACGATGATGGCCGCGCTGGTCTCGATGAACATGCCGATGATGAACAGCGCCGCGTTCACGCCCAAAAGGAACATGGCCGGCGACTTCAGCACTTCCTGCAGCCAATGGCCGATGGCGTCCGGCACGCCCGCGCGCGTGATCAGGAAGGCGAACAGGCCCGCATTGGCGATGATGAACATGATCACCGCCGACGACAGCACCGACTTCCGCAGGATGAGGTACAGGTCCTTGAGCTTGATCTCCCGGTAGATCACCATGCCGACCACCAGCGCATAGAACACCGCCACCGCCGAAGCCTCGGTGGGCGTGAAGATGCCGCCGTAGATGCCGCCCAGGATGATTACCGGCATCAGCAGTGCCCAGCCGGCCTGCCAGGTCGCCTTGCCGAAGGACATGCGGCCGTCGCCGTCGTTCTTGCCCCAGCCCTTCCACTTGCAATACACCCAGACGAACAGCATCAGCGCCAGGCTGATGAGAATGCCGGGGCCGAAGCCCGCAATGAACAGCTCGCCGATGGACACTTCGGCGCTCACGCCGTACAGAATCATCGGAATGGAAGGCGGAATGATCACGCCCAGCTCGGCGCTGGTGGCCTGAAGCGCCGCCGCGTACGCGGTGGGGTAGCCGTGCTTGATGAGCGCCGGAATCAGGATGGCGCCGATGGCAAAGGTGGTGGCCACCGAAGAGCCCGACACCGCCGCAAAGATCATGCAGGTGAGCACGCAGGTCATCGGCAGGCCGCCCTGCACACCGCCCACAATGCTCTTGGCAAATTCGACCAGCCGGCGCGAGATGCCGCCGGTTTCCATCAGGTTGCCGGCCAGGATGAAGAACGGAATGGCCGCCAGCGGAAACTTGTTGATCGAATTGAACATCTCCTTCACGGAGATGAGCATGTTCACGTTGGCCACCTGGATACCCAGGATCGATGCGAGCCCGATGGACACCGCCACTGAAACCGACAGTGCAAAACACAGCACCATCGTTGCAACCATCACGGGGGTCATTGCGCGGTCTCCAGTTCGAGCCGCTTGGGATCGAGAAAATTACCAACGATGCCGAACAGGCAAAAAACGGAACCGACCGGCAGCGCCAGGTACGACCACATCATCGACACGCTTTCGAGCCCGGCCATCGATTGCACGCGCCCGCGCATGGCGTAATCCCAGCCCCACCACAGAATGACCAGCATCAGCGCCAGTGCCGCGATGCTGACCGCGGCGTCTAGCACGCGCTTGACGCGCGGCGGGCTCCAGCGGTAGAGCACGTCCACGCTCACCATCGCGCCTTGCCGGAATGCCATCGGAATGCCGAGGAACACCATCCAGATCAGGCTCATGCGGATCAGGATCTCGCTCCATTCGGCGGGTTGCTCGAGCACGAAGCGCGTGACGATCTGGAACACGCCCAACCCGGAGGCGATGACCAGCATCACGCAGGCGGCAATCATCGAGAAGCCGGTGGTCCAGCGCTCGATGCCGAGAAATTTTTCTTTCATCTGCAGTCGTGATGTTGAAAACAAAAAAGCCCGCCAGACGGAACTGAGCGGGCGCCCGATGCTATCTAAAAGATAGCATCATGAAAATCACTTGAAGTCGCGGATCTTGTCGAGGTTGGCCTTGCCGAAGTCCTTTTCGAACTGGGCATTCACCGGCGCCAGCGCGGCGACGAACTTGGTCTTGTCGACGTTGTCGATCACGGTCATGCCCTTGGCGCGCAGGTCGGCCACGCCCTTGGCATCGTCTTCGTCCACGCGCGCGCGGTTGGCCTTGGTGCCTTCCTTGGCGGCCTCGAGGAAGGCCTGCTTGTCGGCCGCGCTCAGCTTGTCGAACGCTGCCTTGTTCATCACGAAGATGCAAGGCGAGTAGACGTGCCCGGTAAGCGACAGGTGCTTTTGCACCTGGTCGAACTTGGCCGCGATGATGACCGACAGCGGGTTTTCCTGGCCGTCGACCGTACCCTGCTGCAAGGCGGTGAACACTTCGGGGAAAGCCATGGGCGTGGTGACGATGCCGAAGGTCTTGTAGGCCGCAATGTGCACCGGGTTTTCCATGGTGCGCATCTTCAGGCCCTTGAGGTCTTCCGGCGCCTTCACGTCGCGCTTGCTGTTGGTCATGTGGCGGAAGCCGTTCTCGGCCCAGGCCAGCGCCTTGAAGCCCTTGGCGTCGAACTTGGTCAGCAGGTCCTGGCCGATCGGGCCGTCGAGCACGGCGCGCGCGTGGGCCTTGTCGCGGAACAGGAACGGCACGTCAAGGATCTTGGTCTCCGGCACGAAATTGGGCACCGGCCCGGTGGAGGAGAGCGCCAGTTCCTGGGTGCCCAGCTGCACGGCCTCGATCGACTCGCGCTCGCCGCCCAATGAGCCGTTGTAGAAGGTCTGGACCTTGTAGCGGCCCCCGGTGCGCTTTTCGACTTCCTTGGCAAAGACGTCGATCGCCACGCCCTGGTGCGAGTTCTGCGCGGTCGAAATGCTGATCTTCATGGTGGTCTGCGCGAAGGCGGCGCACGCCATGCCCATGCCCAGAACCAGGCCGGCGGCCAGTCGGGTCAATTTCATTGTGTTGTCTCCAGAGAAAAGAAGTCGCGAAGAGAGAAAGAAGGGAACTCCGCGGGCAGCCGCCGACTATGCCGTAACGGGGAGCTTCACGGCGTCGGGATTTTCACGGACGTAATCACGAATAACTACTTCGAAATCGGCGTCTGCCGAAAGCCCCAGGCGTTTGGCGCGGGCGGTTTCGATGCGTCCGGGCCAGGTTTTCACGATGCGCTGGATGGCCGGATCGGGTGTTCGGTCGAGCAGGGCGGTGGCGGCCTTGCCGGCCACGCGTTCGAGCGCGGCCGCCATTTCGCCCACCGTGGTGGAAAGCGAGGGCAGGTTCAGCGCGGTGCGCGGGCCCCAGTCGGCATCGCTTGCCTCCGCGGCGCGGATGATGCCTTCGACGGTGCGGGCCGGCGATGCGATGGCCACGGGTGTTTCGTCAGGCACCGGGCAGGCGGCGCGAATGCCCGCGAGCGGCTCGCGGATCATGCCGCTAAAAAGCCCGATGCTGCGCCGTTGGGCTTGCCGGGACGCACGCTCACGGTCATCAGGCGCACGCTGCGCCCGCGGATGAAGCCCTTGCGCGTGTAGTCGGCCACCAGTTGCTCGCCGATGAATTTCTGGATGCCGTAACTGGTCTGCGGCGTGGGCAGCGTGTGGTCTTCGATCACCGGCGGCAGCGGCTGCTCGGGTGAATCGCCGAACACCGCGAGCGAGCTGGCAAACACCACCAGCGGCCGGGTGCTCACGGCGCGCGCCTTCTCGAGCAGCGCGTTCGTGGCGGCAAAGTTGCTGCGCATGCCCAGGTCGAAATCGGCCTCGCATTCGCCGCTGACCGCGGCGGCCAGGTGAAAGATGGCATCCGCTTCGCGCCAGAGCGCCGTGTCGGGCGATGCCAGCTGCTCGTTCAAGTCGCCAAGCGCGGCGGCAATGCGCGGGTCGGCCGCGAGGTCGGCTGGCGGCGCGACGCGGTCGACCAGGGTGATGCGGGAAATGTCGCGGGCCGGGGCACCCGCAAGCGAGAGCTGGCCCTGCTTCAGCAGCGTGCGGGCAAGGCGTGCGCCAACGAAGCCGGCACCGCCGGTAATGACGATCTGCATGGTTTTCTTGTCTCCTTCGCAATGAGCATAGCGCAGCGGAGCCCCTGCTCAGGCGACACTCGCCGCTCGCACAAACAAGAAACCGGACGATCGGAAAGCGATGAACCTGCGATTCGTTGAAGCCTTTCATTGGGCCGTGGCGCTCAAGAGCGTGACCCGTGCGGCCGAGAAGCTGCACCTCACCCAATCGGCGCTCTCCAGCCGCATTGCGGCGCTAGAGCGCGAGCTGGGCGTGCTGCTGCTCGACCGGCGCGACAAGCAGTTTCGCCTCACGGTGGCGGGGCAGCGCTTTCACGCCTTCGCGCAGAAGCTGCTCGAAATGCAGATGCACATCAAGGCCGAAATGGGCTCGGGCGCCGTGCGCGAGGCCGTGCTGCGCGTGGGCGCCATCGAATCGGTGGTGCACAGCTGGCTCACCGGCTGGCTCAAGCACATGCAGGCGACGCATCCCGACTTCGAGCTGGAGCTCACCGTGGAAACCACGCCGGTGCTGGTCGACCAGCTGCAGCGCGGCAAGCAGGATCTGGTGTTTGCCGCACTGCCCGCCGCCGGCGACGGCGTGCGCACCCGCGCCGTGCCGCCGATGCCTATGTGCTTCGTCGGCCACCGCGAGCTGCACCTGAAGCGGCGCTACCGCCTGCCCGACCTGCTGTCGCTCGACCTGCTGACCTTTCAGCGCGGATCGCAGCCGCACGTCGCGCTGCTCGAGCTGTTCCGCGATGCCGGCAGCCCGCCGCCGCGCGTGCATGCGATCTCTTCGATCTCGGCGATGGCGCAGCTGGTGGAAGCGGGCTTCGGCGTGGCCACGCTGCCGCGCGCCGTGGTCGAGCCGCTGGCGCGGCGACTGCCGCTGCGCGTGCTGCCGTGCGACGACACGCTGGAGCCGCTGCCCATCTACGCGAGCTACCGCGACGATCCGTCTTCTCCGTTGCCGGAGGCCGCGCTCGGCTCCGCCGTGGTGCATGCGTCGCACCGCATGGGGTCATCGAAAAAATCGATGGGCTGAGCGAGAAACTTTGCGTTGGCGTTCGTGAGCGCGGATTCCCACAATCCGTCGCATCACACCACAGCGATGCATCGGGCATCGAGAACGCCAAATGTCGAACCGCCAATCCTTCGTAGAACAACCCGGCGCGGCGAGCAGCGCGCTGGCCGTGCGTCAGGCCTGCCGCAGCGGCTCGCTGGCCGCCCACACCAGCGGCCTCGCCAGTGCCCATGTGCAGGGCAACCTGGTCATCCTGCCCAAGGCATACGCCGCCGACTTCCTGCGCTTTTGCCAGGCCAACCCCAAGCCGTGCCCGTTGCTCGGCGTATCGGAAGCCGGTGACCCGGCGCTGCCTGCGCTCGGCGAGGACATCGACATTCGCACCGACCTGCCGCGCTACCGCGTGTGGCAGAGCGGCGTGCTGGTGGATGAGCCCACCGACGTGCGTGCGCTGTGGAGCGACGACATGGTGAGCTTCGTCATCGGTTGCTCCTTCACTTTCGAACATGCGCTGATGGCCGAGGGCATCGTGCTGCGCCACGTGGAGCAAGGGCGCAACGTGGCGATGTACCGCACCTCGGTGGCCACCGTGCCGGCCGGTCCTTTCCATGGCCCGATGGTGGTGTCGATGCGCCCGCTGCGCGCGGCCGATGCCATTCGTGCGGTGCAGATCACCTCGCGCTTTCCGGCCGTGCACGGCGCGCCGGTGCACATCGGCGATCCGGCGCTGATCGGCATCCGCTCGATTGCCGATCCCGACTACGGCGATGCGGTCGAGGTCATGCCGGACGAGCTGCCCGTGTTCTGGGCCTGCGGCGTCACGCCCCAGGCCGCGCTGGCCGCCGCCAGGCTGCCGTTCGCCATCACGCATGCGCCGGGCTCGATGCTCGTGACCGACCTGCTGCACCACCGCTTGGCCGCGTTTTAGGCCACCGTTCTTTCCCCAAATTTCATACCTGGAGACAACCGATGAAGACCACCCTCGACGCCGCGCAGACGGCCGACGACGCACAAGCCGAAGGCAGTTGGCTGCGCACGCTCAACCCGAACGAAAAACGCACGCTCACCGCGTCGTTCAGCGGCTATGCGGTCGATGCGTTCGACTACTACACGCTGCCGCTGGTCACGCCCATCCTGCTGTCGCTGTGGGGCATGAGCAAGACCGAGATGGGCCTGATCGGCACGGCCACGCTGGTGGCTTCCGCCATCGGTGGATGGGGCGCCGGCATCCTGGCCGACAGGTACGGGCGAGTGCGCATTCTGCAGCTCACCATTCTGGTGTTCGCGATCTTCACCTTTGCCTGCGGCCTCGCGCAAACGCCTGAGCAGTTGCTGATTGCGCGCACGCTGCAGGGCTTGGGCTTTGGCGGCGAATGGGCCGTGGGCTCGGTGCTCATTGCCGAGATGATCCGGCCGGCCTACCGGGGCAAGGCGGTGGGGCTGGTGCAGAGCAGTTGGGCTGTGGGATGGGGAGCGGCGGTGCTGGTGTCGATAGCGCTGTTCTCGTTCTTGCCGCCGGAGTATTCGTGGCGCGTGATGTTCATGCTGGGGCTGCTGCCGGCGGTGCTGATCGTGTTCATCCGCCGCTCGATTCGCGACCCGGAGATCTACGTGCAAAGCCGCGCGGCTGTCGAACGCGGCGAGCGCAGCGGCAACTTCCTCGCGATCTTCAAGCCGGGCATGCTGCGCACCACCGTGCTCGCGAGCCTGCTGTTCACGGGCATGCAGGGCGGCTACTACGCCATCGGCGTGTGGTTGCCGACGTTCCTGAAGAACGAGCGGCATCTCACGGTGCTGGGTTCGGGCGGGTACCAGTTCATGTTCATCGTCGGCGCCTTCATCGGCTACCTGTGCGGCGCCTATCTCTCGGACCGCCTGGGCCGGCGCCGTGCCTTCATCCTGTTCGCCATCGGGGCGGGGTCGCTGGTCTATGCGTACACGCTGCTGCCCATTACCGACGGCCTGATGCTGCTGCTCGGCTTTCCGCTCGGCTTCTTCATGTCGGGCATTTTCAGCGGCGCGGGTGCCTTCCTGTCCGAGCTGTTTCCCAATGAACTGCGCGGCTCGGGGCAAGGTTTTTGCTACAACTTCGGACGCGGCATCGGCGCCACCTTTCCGGCCCTGGTGGGCGTGCTGAGCGACCGCATGCATCTTTCGCTCGGTACCTCCATCGGCATCTGTGCGGCGGTGGCCTATGCCATGGTGGTGATCGTGGCGCTGTGTCTTCCGGAGACGCGCGGACGCGACCTGCGCCAGAACTGATCCGAAGCATTTTTCTCTTTTCCCTGCGAAGCCCTTTCTCTCATGACCACGCATTCCCTTCTTCCGTCACGCTGGCAGTTCTGGATCGACCGCGGCGGCACATTCACCGACCTGGTCGGCCGCGACCCCGAGGGCGGCCTGCACACGCTCAAGCTGCTGTCCGAAAACCCCGAGCAGTACAAGGATGCCGCGGTCGAAGGCATCCGCCGCCTGCTGAAGCTGAAGCCCGGCGAACCCGTGACCCCCGAGCGCGTGGAGTGCGTGAAGATGGGCACCACGGTGGCCACCAATGCACTGCTGGAGCGCAAGGGCGAGCCCACGGTGCTGGTCACCACGGCGGGATTTCGCGATGCGCTGCGCATCGCCACGCAGGCGCGGCCGCGCCTGTTCGACCGCCGCATCGTGCTGCCGGAGCTCCTGTACGAGCGAGTGATCGAGGCCGGTGAGCGCATGGATGCGCAAGGCACCGTCGTGCAACCGCTCGACGAGGATGCGCTGCGCTCGGCGCTGCAACAGGCCTTCGATGCCGGGCTGCGCGCCTGCGCCATCGTCTTCATGCATGGCTGGCGCTACACCGCACACGAACTCGCGGCCGAGCGCATCGCCAGGGCTATCGGCTTCACGCAGGTGTCGGTGTCGCACAAGACCAGCCCGCTCATGAAGCTGGTGCCGCGCGGCGACACCACGGTGGTCGACGCCTACCTGAGCCCCATCCTGCGGCGCTACGTGGAGCAGGTGTCGCGCCAAATGCCGGGCGTGCCGCTGTTCTTCATGCAGAGCTCGGCCGGGCTCACGCAGGCCGATCGCTTCCAGGGCAAGGACGCGATTCTTTCGGGCCCGGCGGGCGGCATCGTCGGCATGGTGCGCACCGCGCTCGATGCCGGCCATGCACGCGTGATCGGCTTCGACATGGGCGGCACTTCCACGGACGTGTCGCACTATGCCGGCGAATTCGAGCGCTCGTTCGAAACCCAGGTGGCCGGCGTGCGCATGCGCGCGCCGATGATGAGCATCCACACCGTGGCGGCGGGCGGCGGCTCGGTCATCGCCTTCGACGGCGCGCGGCTGCGCGTGGGGCCGGAATCGGCCGGCGCCAACCCAGGGCCGGCCAGCTACAGGCGCGGCGGGCCGCTCACCACCACCGACGCGAACGTGCTGCTCGGCAAGATCCAGCCCACGCACTTTCCGCATGTGTTCGGCCCCAATGCCGATGAACCGCTGGACCTGGTTGCCGCACGGCGAGGCTTCGACGCGATGGCGCGCCGCATGTCGGAAGCGACGGGCCGGACGCTGAATGCCGAGGAAGTGGCGAGCGGCGCCTTGCGCATTGCCGTGGCCAGCATGGCCAATGCCATCAAGCGGATTTCGGTGGCGCGCGGCTACGACGTCACGCAGTACACGCTGCAGTGCTTCGGCGGAGCGGGCGGCCAGCACGCCTGCCTGGTGGCCGATGCGCTGGGCATGCGCAGCGTCTACCTGCATCCGCTGGCGGGCGTGCTCTCGGCGTTCGGCATGGGGCTGGCCGACCAACTGGCCATGCGCGAGCTGGCGCTGGAGCGCAGGCTCGACGCACAAGGGCTGGCTGCAGCGCGCGATGCGGCAGGCACTCTGGCGGCGCAGGCAAAAGGAGAACTGCGCGAGCAGGGCGTGGCGGATACGGCCATTGCCGCGGTGCACCGCGTGCAGCTGCGCTACGAAGGCACCGACACCGCGCTGGCCTGCGCGCTGCCCATGGCGGGTTCGGCCGACGAAGCCATCGCCACGATGCGCGAGGAGTTCGAGGCCGGCTATCGACGCCGTTTCGCCTTCCTGATGGCGGAACGCGCACTCGTCATCGAGGCAGTGACAGTCGAAGCCGTAGGTGCCGGCGAGCGTCGCGCACCGCCGGCCGCCCCGGCTGATGCAGGGTCATACGCGCCCGAACCGCTGGCAGCCGTACGCATGTACTGCGAAGCCGACGAAGAAGCCGCCGGCTGGCGCGATGCCGCGCTGTTCGACGAGGCGGCCCTCCGCCCCGGCGCGTCCATCGACGGCCCCGCCATCCTCGCGGGCCGCAACGCCACGACGGTGATCGAACCCGGCTGGCAGGCGCGCGCCACCCCGGCCGGCATCGAGCTGCACCGCGTTCGGCCACGCGTGGCCACGCAGGCCATGGGCACCAGTGCCGACCCGGTAATGCTCGAGGTGTTCAACAACCTCTTCATGAACATCGCCGAGCAGATGGGCCTGCGGCTGCAGAACACGGCCTACTCGGTCAACATCAAGGAGCGGCTCGACTTTTCTTGCGCGCTGTTCGACGTGCAGGGCAACCTCATCGCCAATGCGCCGCACATGCCGGTGCACCTGGGCTCGATGAGCGAATCGATCAAGACCGTGATCGACGGCAACCCCGGCATGAAGCCCGGCGACGTCTTCGTGCTGAACGACCCGTACCACGGCGGCACGCACCTGCCCGACATCACGGTGGTCACGCCCGTGTATCTGGCGGCAGCCGATGCGCGGCCCTCGTTCTACGTCGCCTCGCGCGGCCACCACGCCGACGTGGGCGGCATCACGCCCGGCTCGATGCCGCCGTTCTCCAGGAGCATTGAAGACGAAGGCGTGTTGATCGACAACTTCAAGCTGGTGGAGGGCGGCCGGCTGCGCGAGGCCGAGCTTCGCGCGCTGCTGGGAAGCGGGCCTCATCCGTCGCGCAACATCGAGCAGAACCTCGCCGACCTGCGCGCGCAGATCGCCGCCAACGAGAAGGGCGTGCAGGAGCTGCAGGCCATGGTGGCGCAGTTCGGCCGAGAAACCGTGGCCGCCTACATGGGCCATGTGCAGGACAACGCCGAAGAGTCGGTGCGACGCGTGATCACCGCGCTGAAGAACGGCGAGTTCACGCTGCCGCTGGACAACGGCGCGCAGATTTGCGTGCGCGTCACGGTCGATGCGATCAAGCGCTCGGCCACCGTCGACTTCACCGGCACCAGCGCGCAACTGCCCAACAACTTCAACGCCCCGCGCGCCATCACCATGGCGGCCGTGCTCTACGTGTTCCGCACGCTGGTCGACGACGACATTCCGCTCAATGCGGGCTGCCTCAAGCCCATCGAAGTGATCGTGCCGAGCGGCTGCATGCTCAACCCGCTGCCGCCGGCCGCGGTGGTGGCAGGCAACGTCGAGACCTCGAGCTGCGTGACGAATGCGCTCTACGGTGCGCTCGGCGTCATGGCCGCGAGCCAGTGCACCATGAACAACTTCACCTTCGGCGACGGCGAGCACCAGTATTACGAAACCATTTCGGGCGGCTCTGGCGCCGGCCCCGGCTTCGACGGCACGAGCGTGGTGCAGACCCACATGACCAACTCGCGGCTTACCGACCCGGAGGTGCTCGAATTCCGCTACCCGGTGCGGCTCGACAGCTACCGCCTGCGCGCCGGTTCAGGCGGGGCAGGGCGCTGGCGCGGCGGCGACGGCGGCGTGCGGCGCGTGCGCTTCCTGGCGCCAATGACGGCATCGATTCTCAGCAATGGCCGGCTCTACGGCGCATTCGGCGGGTCGGGTGGCGAAGCCGGCGCGGTGGGTGTCAACCGCGTGGAGCGGGTCGACGGCACGGTCGAGACGCTGGACCACATCGGGCAGGTGCAGATGGCACCGGGGGACGTATTCGTGATCGAGACGCCTGGCGGGGGCGGTTGGGGCGAAGACGGCCGTTGAATTGCGTGCTGCCTCGGTGGGGGCGATCCCGCCGACGGGGTACCTTGCTCCGCGAATGTCCCCCGGCCTGCGGCCTCCTCCTTTATTTCGCTGCGCAAGGCACCCCATCGACGGGATCGTTATTCGCGCCGGTCGTTGATCGAGCGGAACAAGCGCAGCGCCCGGTGGCCTTTGCACGCGCCCTGAACAAGAGCGCCAAAAACAACAACCCGGAGGAGTTACATCCCCACGTAGTTAGGCCCGCCGCCCCCCTCAGGCGTAACCCACACGATGTTCTGCGTCGGGTCCTTGATGTCGCAAGTCTTGCAGTGCACGCAGTTCTGCGCGTTGATCTGCAGGCGCTGCTTGCCGTCATCGGTGCCCACGAACTCGTACACACCCGCCGGGCAGTAGCGACTTTCAGGACCCGCGAACTTCGAGAGGTTGATGTTCACCGGAACCGACGCATCCTTGAGCGTCAGGTGGGCCGGCTGCTGCTCCTCGTGGTTGGTGTTGCTGATGAACACGCTCGACAGCCGGTCGAACGTGAGCTTGCCGTCCGGCTTCGGGTAGACGATGGGCTTGCACTCCGCCGCCGGCTTGAGATACATGTGGTCCGGCTTGCTGCGGTGCAGGGTCCACGGAATGTTGCCCTTCAGCAGCCACTGTTCGATGCCGTTCATGAGCGTGGCAATGCCCAGCCCCTTCTTGAACCAGGCCTTGAAGTTGCGTGCCTTCTTCAGCTCCGTGTAGAGCCAGCTCTTCTCGAACGCGGCCGGGTAGGCCGTGAGCTCGTCGTGCTGGCGACCGGCCTGCACTGCGTCGAAAGCGGCTTCGGCCGCCAGCATGCCCGTCTTGATGGCAGCGTGGCTGCCCTTGATGCGGCTCACGTTCAGGTAGCCCGCCTCGCAGCCGACCAGCGCACCGCCCGGGAACACCGTCTTGGGCAGCGACATCAGCCCGCCGGCCGTGATGGCGCGCGCGCCGTAGCCGATGCGCTTGGCCGGCTTGATGCCCTTGGCCTCGTCGCCTTCCAGGTACCAGCGGATGTTGGGGTGCAGCTTCCAGCGCTGCATCTCCTCGAACGGGCTCAGGTACGGGTTGCTGTAGTCCAGGCCCGTGATGAAGCCCATGGAAATCTTGTTGTCTTCCATGTGATAGAGGAATGCGCCGCCGTACGTGTCGCTCTTCATCGGCCAGCCGGCGGTGTGCAGCACAAAGCCCGGCTGGTGGCGCTTGGGATCGATCTCCCATACTTCCTTCACGCCCAGGCCGTAGGTCTGCGGATCGCGGCCTTCGTCGAGCTTGAACCGGCTGATGAGCTGGCGGCCAAGGTGGCCGCGCGCGCCTTCGGCAAACACCGTGTACTTGCCCAGCAGCTCCATGCCCAGCTGGAAGTTTTCGGTCGGCTCGCCGTCCTTGCCTACGCCCATGTTGCCGGTGGCCACGCCGCGCACCGAGCCGTTCTCGTTGTAGAGCACCTCGGCCGCCGGAAAGCCCGGAAAAATTTCGACACCCAGGTTTTCTGCCTGCTGCGCCAGCCACTTGGTGAAGGCACCAAGGCTGATGATGTAGTTGCCGTGGTTCTGGAAGCAGGCCGGCAGAAAGGCGTTGGGGGTGCGCAGGCCCGATTTTTCGCCCAGGAACACCATCGCGTCGTCGGTGACGGGCTGGTTCAGCGGAGCACCTTGCTCCTTCCAGTCGGGCAGCAGCTCGTTCAGCGCGCGCGGGTCCATGATGGCGCCCGAGAGAATGTGCGCGCCGGGCTCGGAGCCCTTTTCGAGCACCACCACCGAGATTTCCTTTTCGTGCTGCGCGGCCAGCTGCTTGAGCCGGATGGCGGTAGAGAGGCCGGCCGGGCCGCCGCCGACGACCACCACGTCATATTCCATGGATTCGCGGGGGCCGAACTGGGCGAGGATTTCGTCGTGGGTCATGTGGGTCTCGTCGATAATGATTTGAGGCTCGGACGCTTCGAGGGCGCGAAACATTTTATGTGGAGTGCAGGGCGTCACCTCGGCGACTCGGCAACGACTCAACAGGACCGCTTTTCCATGGCTTACAGCATCGATCTTTCGGGCCGCGTGGCCTTCGTCACCGGCGCTTCCAGCGGGCTGGGCGCGCAGTTCGCGAAAACGCTGGCGCGCGCCGGTGCCGCCGTGGTGCTCGCGAGCCGCAGGGTCGAAAAGCTCAAGGAACTGCGCGCCCGCATCGAAGGCGAGGGCGGCGACGCTCACGTGGTCGAGCTCGACGTGACCGAAATCGGCAGCATCAAGGCCGCCGTGGCGCGCGCTGAAACCGAAGTGGGCGCTATCGACATCCTGGTCAACAACTCGGGCGTGAGCACCACCCAGCGCCTGCAGGACGTCACCCCCGACGACTACGACTACATCTTCGACACCAACGTGAAGGGCTCCTTCTTTGTTGCGCAAGAGGTCGGCAAGCGCATGCTGGCGCGCGCCAAGGGTTCGGCGCCGGGCACCTACATCGGCGGGCGCATCATCAACATCGCCTCGGTGGCGGCGCTCAAGGTCATGCCGCAGATCGGCGCCTACTGCATGAGCAAGGCCGCCGTGGTGCAGATGACCAAGGCCATGGCGCTCGAGTGGGGCCGCTTCGGCATCAACGTGAACGCGCTGTGCCCCGGCTACATCACCACAGAGCTCAACGAAGACCATTGGGCGTCCGAAGGCGGCGCCAAGCTCGTGAGCATGCTGCCGCGCAAGCGCGTGGGCAAGCCCGAAGACCTGGACGGCCTCATCGTGCTGCTGGCCAGCGGCCAGAGCCATTTCGTGAACGGCGCGGTGATTGCCGCCGACGACGGGTTCGCGCTCTGACGCCGCGCGCCTGGGTTGGCATAGCCGCCGGGCTGGGGGCGGGGGCGCTCTGGGGCCTGGTTTTCGTGGCGCCGCGAATGGTCGGGCACTTCGGCATGGTCGACATCACGGCCGCGCGCTTCGCGGTGTTCGGCGCCATCTCGGGCCTGGCGGTGTTCACGCGGCCCGCGTCGCTGCGCTGGCCGAACAGGCGCCAGGCGATGGCGGCGCTGGGCCTCAGCGTGCTGGGCTTCAGCGGCTACTACCTGCTGCTGGCCTTCGGCATTGCGGCGGCGGGCACCGAGGTGCCCAGCCTCATCATCGGCACCATCCCGGTCTGGATGATGCTGCTCGGCCGGCCCGCGGGGCTGCGCATGCGGGCACTGCTGCCCGGCCTGGTGCTCACGGGCGCGGGCATTGCGCTCATGGTCTACGGCGCCTGGTCGGCACAGCACGGCACGGCCGGCAACGGCGTTCGCTTCGGCTGGGGCATTGCATTGGCGCTCTGCGCCATGGCAAGCTGGACGGTGTATGGCTTGCTCAACGCCGCCTGGCTGCAGCGCCATACCGAGCTCAACGCGACCGACTGGGCCAACTGGCTCGGCATTGCGACCGGCGTGGGCGCCTTGCTGCTGTGGATGGTGGCCGGCAGCGACGTGGCCACGCTTCGCGCGCAGCCCCAAGGCATGCTCTTCGTCTGGCTCGCATTGGCGGGCGGGTTCGGCTCTTCATGGCTCGCTACCATTCTCTGGAACATCGCGAGCCAGCGCCTGTCGGCCAGCCTGTGCGGCCAGCTGATCGTGAGCGAGACGCTGTTCGCGCTGCTCTATTCATTTCTTTGGGACGGGCGCTGGCCGCAAGCCACCGAGCTGGCGGCCGCGCTCTTGTTCGTTCTTGGCATCCTCGCATCCATCAAGGCCCACCGATGAGAATCGAAATTCCCGAAAAGAAGAAGCTCGTGTATGAAATGTCGATCCCGATCCGCTGGGGCGACATGGATGCCATGGGGCACCTGAACAACGGCACCTACTTTCGCTACCTGGAAACCGCGCGCATCGACTGGATACATTCGCTCGGCATCCAGCCCACCCCCGGCGGCGAAGGCATGGTGATCGTCAATGCCTTCTGCAATTTCTACCGCCAGATCGAGTATCCCGGCAGTGTGCTCATCAAGATGTACGTGAGCGACCCGGCGCGAACCACCTTCGAGAGCTGGGCCACCATGGCGCGGGCCGAGGCGCCCGACGTGATTTGCGCCGCGGGCGGGGCAACCACGATCTGGGTCGACTTTCCCAAGCAGAAAGCGCTGCCCTTGCCCGACTGGCTGCGCGCGGTGGTGAGCGAGTAGGGCTCTGATGCAGCTGAAGAAGGCGCTCGCGCTCGCATGCCTGGCGTTGCTGGCTGGCTGGAGCCATGCGCAGAACACCGCTGCCCCGCGCGAATGTGCCGCCGGCGCGCCTTTCCTGAGTGCCGATGCCTTGAAGAAGTCGGGCGTCGAGTTTCCGCTGTTCAAGCGGTATTGCTACACCGACAAATCCGGCAGCTACGCGCTGCTGCTCGGCGAAAAACAGGATCGCCCGTTTCCCGAAGAGCTGCTGTCCTCGGCCGTCCACGCCGCGCTCTACAAGGTGGACAGCGACAACCTGCTCACCAGGCAATGGGCGATCCGCGACTTTGCCGGCGAGCAGGCGGTGGGCGTCAACTTCCGCACCAGGCTCTTCGAGTTCACGGACATCGACGGCGATGGCCTGGTGGACCCTGTTCTTGTCTACCGCTTCTTCGAACCGGAGGACGACGGACACGTCAATGTCGATCCGTTTTCAGGGCGCGCAAAGATCATTGCCTTTCACCAGGGCCGCAAGGCGACCATCCATGCCGTTACCGGGCAACTCGACGGCCAGCGCAGGACGACTGGCAACAGCGGCTACTTCGCCTTGCCGAAAACAGTGCAACGGCACCTGGTGAAGAAGATGGGCGCGATGTACAGTGCCCGCCAGTTCGGCTTCGACAACTCCTACGGCTTCGCACCGCAGAAGGAGCCCGCAGGCCGCTGACGCCCTGGCCTCAGGCCGGCGGCAGCACGATGCGCGCTTCGAAACCGCTGGCGGCACCCGCTGGGGGCGATGCCAGTTCGAGCGTTGCGTTGTGCTTCTCGACAATGGTGCCGACGATCGACAGGCCCAACCCGTAGCCCGCGCGGTCCGAGCTGTGGCGCACATGGCGCTCCTGCAAGGAGGCGAGCTGCGCCGCGCTTGCGCCGGGCCCGAAGTCGCGCACCGCGAGTGTGCAGGGCGCCATCACCTCCACCACCACGCGCGCGCCCTCGCTGTAGCGCAATGCGTTTTCCACCAGGTTGCGCAGCGCGATCGCGAGCGCGTCGACGTCGCCCACTGCCACCGGGGCGGCACTGTCGGGCAGCTTGAGGCCCAACCGCTCGTTGACCTGCGGATCGTTCCAGAACTCCTGCACCACGGTGCCGGCAAGCTGGACCAGGTCGACCCGCGACCGCGCGAGCGACGCGCCCGACTCGGCCCGCGACAGTTGCAGCAGCTTTTCGGTGCGGTGGCTGAGCATTTGCAGCGCATCGAGCGCGGCCTGCACATCGTTGCGCTGAAGATCGTGCTCGAGCGCCGTTTGCAGGCGCAGCCGAGCCGCGGCCAGCGGCGTTCGCAGCTCGTGCGCGGCGTTGGCGGCCAGGGCACGTTCGACATCGAGCGAATGCGACAGCCGCTCCAGCAGGCTGTTGACGTGATCGCCCACGGAGCGCAGCTCGCGCGGCAGGCCGGGCAGGGCAATGGGCCGCAGGTCGGAGCCGCTGCGCTTCTCGATCTCGCCCGCAAGCTGCTGCAGCACCCGCAGTTCGGTGCGGGCCACGTTGCGCAGCACCAGGGCCAGGAGCGGCAGCACGGCACCAAGCGGAATGATCAGGCCGAAGAGCGTGCGGTTCAGCGCCGATCGCCGCTCATCCAGCGGATCGGCCACCTGGAAGTAGAGGGGCCGCGTGGGGTGCCGCACGGTATAGATGCGCCAGGTCTGGTTGTTGGCAAAGCCCGAGGCCAGCGGAACGTCGAAGGCATTGGTGGGCGCCTCGGCCGAGCGCAGCAGCACCTGCTCGTGGATGTCGACCACCTGGTATTTCACGGCGTCCGCCGAAAACAGCTGCTTGGGCGCGATCAGCGGCGTTTCCGCGGGAGTGCCCGTCTGCTGCAGCTTGTCGAGCTCCTGCACCGCCATGTCGAACATGCGGTGCGACACCTCGACCAGTTCGTTGTCGAAGTTGTGGTTGATCTCGCGGTCCACATACCAGACCACCGCCAGCACGCACAGCAGCCACACGCCGCCGACCCAGACGATCAGGGTGCGCGTGAGCCGGCCGGCCAGCGTGTCGCGGCCGCTGTTCGGGAATGGAGCGCTCATTCGTCGTCGCCCGCCGATGTCGACAGGCGATAGCCGAGGCCGCGCAGTGTCTGGATGTGGCTCTTGCCCAGCTTGCGCCGCAGGCGGCTGATGAATACCTCGAGCGTGTTGCTGTCGGCCTCGTCGCCGAAGCCGTAGAGCGCGTCGGCCAGGTTTTCGCGGGTGTGGATGCGCTCGGGCCGGGTGGCCATCACGCGCAGCAGGGCCCACTCTTTCTGGGTCAGCACGACCGGATTCCCGTCCTTGCGGACCCGGTCTTGCGCCAAATCGATTTCGAGCGTGCCCAGATGCAGCACCGGCGAGCTGCCCGCGTTGCGCCGCCGTTCCACTGCGCGCAGCCGCGCCAGCAGCTCGGCCGGGTCATAGGGCTTGATGAGGTAGTCGTCCGCGCCGGCATCGAGCCCGCGGATGCGGTCGGTCACCTGGTCGCGTGCGGTCAGCACGATGACGATGGGCGGCTCGCGCAGCGCGCGCACCTGCGGCAGCAGCGAAAGGCCGTCGCCGTCGCCCAGGTGCAGGTCGAGCAGCACGGCGGCGTATTGCACCGAAAGCAGGGCGCCGCGCGCTTGGGCAAGGCCGGGCGCCACGTCGACGACGAACGCCTTCGCGAGCAGATAGCTGCAGACGGCGTCTGCCAACGCACTGTCATCTTCGACAAGCAATATCCGCACGCGAGGGGGTCTTTCGAGAAAAAACGAAGTCTAGCGCCGCCCGAGGTGCCGCCGCAGCGGGGTCAGCTTTCGTTCAGACCGCTTCAGGAACGGTTCAGGCCGCAAACGTAGGCTCAAGGGGTGTTTTCAGACCTGCTTTTCTGCTCATGACGCGTGCGCCAAACTTTTCGAATCCGTCGATCATCCGCCTGGGGGCTGGACCCTTCTTGCACTGGTGCTCCTGCTGGCCTGGGATGCCACGGGCGGCGATCTCGCATTGGCCCGCCTGGCCGGCACGCCCATGGGTTTTCCGTGGCGCGACAACGCCTTTCTTGTCCGCGTGATGCATGAAGCTGCAAAGAACCTGAGCTGGCTGTGCGTGATTGCGCTGTTCGCCGCCATCCGCTGGCCCGTGGGCCTCTTGCGGCGGCTGCCTGTTCGTGCACGGGCGCAATTGGCTTTCACGGTGCTGCTTTCGGTCATCGCGATCAGCCTGCTCAAGCGTGCGAGCCATACGAGCTGCCCCTGGGACCTGAAGGAATTCGGCGGAGTGGCAAGCCATGTGTCGCACTGGGCGTGGAGGGTGTACGACGGCGGCCCGGGCGGGTGCTTTCCGGCGGGCCACGCCTCCGCCGCGTTCGCCTATGCGGGCGGCTTTTTCGTGCTGCGGCGCGTCTCGCAGCGCGCGGCCATTGCTTGGCTTTGCGTTTCGCTGGCCGCGGGATTGATGCTTGGCGTGTCGCAGCAGCTGCGCGGCGCGCACTACATGAGCCACACGCTGTGGACGGCCTGGATCTGCTGGACCGTCGGTTTTGCCATCGAGCTGATCGCCGCGCCCCGCGGCTCGCCATTGCCGGCACCCGGGCCGGCTGCCTTGCATGCAGGCCCTTGATATTGCCCTGTTCGAGCTGATCAACGCGGGTGCCACGGCGCCGGCGTGGAGCATCCATTTCGCGCGCTTCGCCTCCGATGTGCTGCCGACCCTGCTGGCCCTCGCGGTCATGGGCGCGGCGGCAATCGACCGGCGCCTGCGCTATGCCTTCTTTACCGCGCTGGTCAGCGTGCTGGTCGTCTGGGTCGTGGTGAACGTGTTCCGCTCGGTCATGCCGTTCCAGCGGCCCGCGTTCTACGGGCTGGGCGTGCAGTGGGCGCCGCAGGGCGCGCGGCCGGGCTTTCCGAGCCTGCATGCCGCGGGCACCTTTGCCGCCGCGTTTGCGCTGTGGTGCCTGCCGTGGCGTGCGCCCATGATTGCGGCGCTGGTGGTGGCAGCCGTGGTCGGATGGAGCCGCGTGTTCCTGGGGCTGCACTTTCCTTTCGACGTGGTCGTCGGCGCCATGCTGGCCGCGCTCGTCGCGATCGTGGTCGAGCGCCGCGTCAGCCGCCCATTGAACCTGGCGCTCAGGGCCTATATGCGGCCCAGGTTGAGGGCGAGGCGAGCCCGCGCCTAGCCCCCAGGCGCGCCTGCGTGAGCCCATTCTGAACGCCGGCTGAACAGCGCATTCAGGCTTCCTTCAGTTGCGCTTTCTACAGTCGGCGCATGTCTTCCACGCGAATCGAATCCGCGCCAACGCGTGCCCTGCAACTGCCTGCAGCTGGCGCACCCTACCTGGCGTTTGCACATGCGCTGTGGGCGCGCATCGACCTTTGGCTTGCGCGGCCGCGCTCGGCGCAGCGGGCGGTCGTGTGGCTCGCCATCTACCTTGCCGCCGCCGCCAACTGGCCGCTGTGGGACGAACTGGCGCGCATCGGCGGCGCACCCAGCGCCTACCTGCCCACGACCGCGGCCATGGCGGTGCTCATGGTGTGCGCCACGGTGGCGCTGCTGTCCTTCACGGCATGGTCGCGCTGGATGAAGCCGCTGTGGTTTGCCGTGGTGCTGCTGGCAGCGTTCGTGCAGCACTACATGCTCGAGTACCGCGTGGTGATGGATCCGACCATGATCGCCAACGTGCTGCAGACCGACCCGAACGAAGCGCGCGACCTCATGAGCTGGCGCATGGCATTCCATGTGCTGCTGGTCGTGCTGCTGCCGGGTGTGGCCCTCTGGCGCGCTCGCATCATGCCGATGCGCTTTGTCGGCAAGCTCTGGCGCAACGCGGCGCTGCTGGTGCTGGCCGTGGTGGTGGCCTTGGCGGCGGCCGTATCGATGAACCGCCAACTCGCGCCGCTGATGCGCAACAACATCCACCTGCGCTACATGATGAACCCGGTGGCGAGCCTCTATTCGGCCGGCTCGGTGCTCATCAAGCCGCTGTTCAAGCGCAGCCGCAAGCTGATTCCCATCACCGCAGGTACGGCCCTGGGCGCGAGCTATGCCGGGCAGGCCCGGCCGCCGATGTTCGTGCTGGTGGTGGGCGAGACAGCCCGTGCCGACCACTTCGGCCTGAACGGCTACGCGCGCGACACCACGCCCGGGCTGGCCGCGCGGGGCGTGCTGAGCTACCGCGATGTGCATTCGTGCGGCACCAACACGCTCGCTTCGGTGCCGTGCATGTTCTCGCCGCTGGGCAAGCAAGGCTACGAATCGCGCAAGGACGACTACGAGAACCTGGTCGACGTGCTGCAGGCCGCCGGCCTGGCCGTGCTGTGGCTCGACAACCAGGCGGGCTGCAAGGATGTCTGCACGCGCATTCCGAATGCATCGGCCTTCGACAGCCTTTCACCGACGCAGAAGAGCGCGCTGTGCGACGGCGAGGAGTGCCTGGACGACGTCATGCTCAAGGGCCTGGATGCACGCATCGCGGCGCTGCCGGCCGAGCGCCGCGCAAAGGGCGTGGTGCTGGTCATGCACCAGATGGGCAGCCACGGGCCGGCCTACTACAAGCGTTCGGCGCCGGAGGTGAAGCGCTTCCTGCCCGAATGCAAGACCAACGCGCTGGCGGAGTGCGGCCATGCGGAGCTGCAGAACGTGTACGACAACTCCATCGCCCAGACCGACCAGTTCTTGAGCCAGACCATCGACTGGCTCAAGGCTCAGTCGGGGAGCTACGACCCGGCGCTGCTGTACGTGAGCGACCATGGAGAGTCGCTCGGCGAGTACGGCCTGTTCCTGCATGGCGTGCCCTACAGCTTTGCGCCGGAAGCGCAGAAGCACGTGCCCATGGTCACCTGGTTCAGCCCCGGCATGAGCGAGCGCCGCAAACTCTCGCTGCCGTGCATGGAAGCGGGGCTCGACACGCCGCTCACGCACGACAACCTCTATCACACGGTGCTAGGTTTGATGGACGTGAGCAACTCCACCTACAAGCCCGCCTTGGACGCGCTCGCGTCCTGCCGAAACAAGGCTTGAAGGATCGCTATTTCTTTTCGCGAGGCAGCCGCCCCATCAGGAAGAACTCGGGGTTCGGCTGCATGCCGCTGAAGCTCGCAAGCCGGTTGCTCAGGCCGAAGAAGGCGGTGATGGAGGCGATGTCCCAGATGTCTTCATCGTCGAAGCCGTGGGCATGCAATGCGCTGAAGTCCGCTTCGTCGATTTCATGCGAGCGCTCGCAGACCTTCATCGCAAAGTCGAGCATCGCGCGCTGGCGCGGCGTGATGTCGGCCTTGCGGTAGTTCACGGCCACCTGGTCGGCCACCAGCGGCTTCTTCTCGTAGATGCGCAGCAGCGCGCCGTGCGCCACCACGCAGTAAAGGCACTGGTTGGCCGCGCTCGTGGTGGTGACGATCATCTCGCGGTCGCCCTTGGTGAGCGAGCCTTCTTCCTTCAGCATCAGCGCGTCGTGGTACGCGAAGAAGGCGCGCCACTCGGCCGGGCGGCGCGCCAGCGCGAGGAAAACGTTGGGCACGAAGCCGGCTTTTTCCTGCACCGCAAGAACGGCGGTGCGGATGTCTTCGGGCAGGTCTTTCAGCTCGGCAAGGGGGTAGCGGTCGGCCATGTTTTGTCTCCTGAGGGCAGTGCCACGATCATAGGCAAGTCCCTCATGAGCAGCTACCGTCCGCCGCGCCCGTGCGCCTATTTCAGCGCCTTGCCTTGCGTGGCACCCAGCGGCGTGTGCAACTGCGAAGCCACCCACTGGCCCGTGTTGTCGTCACGGCCCTGCAGCAGGTAGCGCGTGTCCGGCTTGCCGTAGCTCTGCACCGCCATGGCCGAGAACTTGCCGATGTCGGTCTTCGGGTCGCGCAGGCGGTTCACGATCAGCACCTTCTTCGTGTCGGCAAAGTCGGCCATCATGTTCTGGTCGCCCTCGCTGTCGCCGGCAATGAAGCACGGGCCGTAGCCATACTTGCTCACCAGAAAGCGCTGGATGTTCTTTGTCTTGCCGGGGCCCTGCGTCTGGTCGTAGCCGCGGCGGAATTCCGGCTGGATGACGCCGTTGGCATCGCGCTCCAGCTCCATCGCCAGCACGCGCTCGGGCGGGTTGTTGTAGCCGAAGGCCGGGTTGGACGAAATCTCCTTGATCACGTCGACGAAGGACGCGGAACACACCCACACATCGAAGCCCGCATTGCGAAAGGCGGCGTACAGCTCCTGCATTTCGGGCTGCAGCCGAAGGCCGTTCTTCCAGCTGACCGAAACCACGCCCGCCTGGCCGGGCAGAGCCGTGGGCGAGGTCCACTTCACCTTGGCCACCGGCTCCTTCAACTGCCACGCCACCGTTTCCGCCGTGAGCTTGCGCACCTGCGCTTCGGTCATGCCGACGAAGAGGTAGGTCACCCACGGGTAGGCCGTGTCGTGGTCGAAGGTGTCGCCAATGGCTTCGTAGAGATAGCGAACCTTGGTGGTGAAGGCGATGTAGTGCGGGTTCAGCTTCACCGCCACGAGCGGCTGGGTGCCCTTGAGGCCGCTGTAGTTCTGGTAGAGCCAGGTGTAGCTCGCCACGATGTCGGGCACCAGGAGGTCGATGTTGACCGGCTTGCCCACTGCATTGTTGTGCGCCGGAAGAAAGTCCTTCTTCGGAATGTTTTTGCGCAGCGCCACTTCAAGTTGCGCGGGCGTCGCGCCGAACGCCAGGTTTTCGAGCTGATAGATCAGCGAGGCTTCCTCGATGTCGAGAAACACGCTGGTGTTGTCCCAATCGAAGACCACATAAGGCGGCTTGGCGGCGCTGTAGCCCGGGCTTCCCTTGCCGAGACTGGAGATCAAGCCTTCGATCTGCGCCCGGTTGAATGCGTCCCAGCGGCCTGGCGACAGGCCTTTGGCGGGCGAGAGACTGGCGCAGCCGGTGGCGACGAGCGCTGCGGCCAGCGGGGTGAGGAGGACGAGGCGGCGTTGCATGCGTTCCTTGTTGTTGTGCGGTGGTCGATGGGAAGCGCCGGGCGTATGCAGCGCCCGTGACACTTTCGCGTTGACCCACGCATCAGCCGTGCCAGCTACGCGTGCATGCGTGCGTGCTGCTGCTCGATGAACGCCGCCACCCGGCGCACGAGAGCGCGGTTTCCCCCTGCCGCCTCGACGCTCGCGGCGGCATGCAAGGCGACGGTTTCTTCCGTGGCGCGGATGATCGCGTCCGCCTGCGCCGCCGATAGCCCGAAATGCGAAGCCGCAGCGCGGGCCATTTCGATGCTCGATGCGTGCTGCCCCGGAAGAATGGCCAATTCCTGGTAGCCCGTATGGCCGCCCAACTGCATGACCAGATCGAAAGCCGGCGCCAGGTACCAGAGGCCGTCTTCGCGCCGCAGCGCGCCATGGTTCTTGACGTGGTCGTCGCTGTTACCCACCGCCAGGTTGAACACCAGGCGGCGAAAAAGCTCGGCCAGGTCTGCTTGCGGCTGCGCGGAAATGCGGCGCAGCAATTGCGCCAGCTCGACATAGCTGCCCCGGCTGGATTCGTAGGGCACGTCGAGCAGTGCCGAAGCCGAGAGGTAGTGAAAGCGGCGTTCGTCGCCCACCGGCCCCGCCCGGTCGAAGCGCTCGACAAGCAAGGCATGTCCTGCCGCAAGGGGTTGCAGCAGAAAAGGCGGAACTTCGATGCCGCAGGCATCGGCCAGCCAGAGCGTTGCCGCCTCGATCACTTCCACGTCGTGGTCGTCCCCACGCGATGCGAACTTGGCGATGCAGCGCCGGCCCTGGTGCACAAAGGCAGCCTTGGGGCGGGCGCCTCCCAGGCTGCCGCCGCGCAACAGCCTGTGCATGTCGGGGCCGATCTCGATTCCCGCTTCAATGCGGCGGGATGCCTCGGCGAGTTCCTCCAGCGAAAGCAGCGTCGATGGCGGTTCTTCACTTTCGATGGGCAGCGATTCGGCAAACACCATCGCGCCGATGCGGTCCTCGTTGGTGAGCAGCAATGCGTCGATGTCCGACAGCGCTTTGCCCTGGCGTATTTCGAGCACCTTGCGGCCCCAGCTGTCCGGCAGCGCATCGCGCAGCGTGAGCGGCATGGCGCCACCGTCGCGAATGCGGCGCTCGGGCAGCACAAAGGTCGCATCGCGCAGCGGCAGATGCTCGGGGTTGAGCGGTGCGGACGCCGGGGCTTCAAGATAACGCCGCCCGTAGGCGAACTCACCGGACTCCACCACGCCGCGGCGCACCACCTTCATCAGGCCGGCCGGTTGCACCCGTTCACCGGTGCGGTGCGCAAGGCCGACGTAGATGCTTCGCTCGTCGACGGCGCTGTCAGAAGTCACGTTCGTCTTCCGCGATCTTGCCTGCTGGGCCTTCCGCCGCCGACCTGCGCACGCGGCGCTTCGCGGCCAGCGCTGCGGGGGCGGGGGCCACGTTGTCCATCGAATCGATTTCGCCAAAGAGCCACAACGCGTGGGCGAGCAGGCCGATGCTGGTGCCCGGTTTGCCGGATTCGAGTGCGCGCAGGGTGTTTGGCGAGCACAGCAACCGTTCGGCCATTTCGGCGATCGTCCATTCGCGATGGACCCTGTGCGCGCGAAGGCGCAGGCCGAGCCTTTCAAGAGGGTCGATGGTTTGCGAGGGCAGGGCGGAAAGACTGTGGCTGCTTCTTGGCATCAATAAAATGACTATTAAACGGGTTAAAAGTCATTTTAATGCGTTTTCTGGCGAATAGTGGAGTGTGTTATCCGGGCAGTTCGAGTCTATGGGCGTCTTGCTGAAGCACCGCCAGATCGCTCTCGTCCTTGAGGCCGACGCCGGTCAGCCCCCGGCGCAAGGACTCTTGCATCAGCCATGCCAGCTTGAACGCGGCGGCTTCGCAGGGCAGGCCTTCGGGGCGCACGTTCGAGATGCAGTTGCGCTCGGCGTCGTGCCGGCCGCGCTTGGGCGAATGGGTCAGGTAGATGCCGAGGCTGTCGGGCGAGCTGAGGCCCGGGCGTTCGCCGATCAGCATGACCGAGAGCGTGGCCCCGAACAATTCGCCCACCTCGTCGGCCAGCGCAACGCGCGCCTGCGTGGCGATGACCACGGGGGAGAAGCGCGTTTCCGCCGGCAGATGCGAGCGCAACGCAGCCAGCACCGGCGCGGCATGGCGTGCCACTGCGAGCGAGGAAAGGCCATCGCCGATGACCAGGCACACGTCGCATTCGCGCTTTGCCGCAGCACGCAGCCGCTCCGCATCGGTGGGGTCGAGTTGCCGGCCCAAGTCGGGACGGCGCAGGTACGTGGTGCGGTCTTCCGCACGGCTGCGGGCGTGCAGCGTTTCCCAGTTCTGTTGGCGCAGCGTTGCTTCGAGCGCATCGACGTCGAGTGCCGCATGGATGGCGTCGCGCGCCATGGCATGGGCCCAGCCGAAGCGCAGCGTCTCGTCGGTCGGCATGCCGGCGCCGGCGCGGCCGAGCGCCAAGCGCGCGGGAGTGGCCGAGCGCCACTGTGCCCAAGGGTTGGGCGTGACGGGTTCGTCGCTCATGGTGCCAGCGCGGCCAGCCCGCTCATGTCCGCCAGCAGGCGGTTGGCCGACGGCGGTGCGAGTTGCCCCGCGGCATTGGTGATCTGCATGCGCTGCAGCCAGGCCTCGAATTCGGGCGCGCGCTTCAGGCCCAGCGTCTGCCGCAGGAATAGCGCGTCGTGGAACGAGGTGCTCTGGTAGTTGAGCATCACGTCGTCGGCGCCCGGAATGCCCATGATGAAGTTGATGCCCGCCGTGCCCAGCAACACGAGGAGGTTGTCCATGTCGTCCTGGTCGGCTTCGGCATGGTTGGTGTAGCAGATGTCGCAGCCGATGGGCAGGCCCAGCAGCTTGCCGCAGCAATGGTCTTCCAGCCCGGCGCGGATGATCTGCTTGCCGTCGAAGAGGTATTCCGGCCCGATGAAGCCGACCACCGTGTTGATGAGGAGCGGCTTGTAGCGCCGTGCCAATGCGTAGGCGCGCACCTCGCAGGTCTGCTGGTCGACGCCGAAGTTGGCGTTGGCCGACAGTGCGCTGCCCTGGCCCGTTTCGAAGTACATCACGTTGTTGCCCACCGTGCCCCGGTTCAGCGCCAGCGCGGCGGCGTAGGCTTCGTCGAGCAGCTCGGGCGTGATGCCGAAAGACAGGTTCGCCTTTTCGGTGCCCGCAATCGACTGGAACACCAGGTCCACCGGCGCGCCCGCTTCCGCGAGCTTCAGCGTGTTGGTCACGTGCGTGAGCACACAGCTTTGGGTGGGGATCTCGAAGCGCTGGATCACCTCGTCGAGCATGTGCAGCAAACGCCCCAGCACCTGCATGCTGTCGGACACCGGGTTGAGCCCGATCACCGCATCGCCCGCGCCATAAAGCAAGCCGTCGAGCGTGGAGGCCGCCACGCCGCGCAGGTCGTCTGTCGGATGGTTGGGTTGCAGCCGCACGGCCAGGTGGCCGGGCAGGCCGATGGTGTCGCGAAACCGGGTGACCACGCTGCACTTTTTGGCGACCGAGACCAGGTCCTGGTTGCGCATGAGCTTGGACACGGCCGCCACCATTTCGGGCGTGAGGCCCGGCGCCAGCGCCGTCAGCACTTCAGTGGTGGCCTGCTCAGACAGCAGCCAGTTGCGGAAGTCACCCACCGTGAGATGCGAAACCGGCGCAAAAGCCTGTGCGTCGTGGCTGTCGATGATGAGGCGCGTGATGTTGTCGCTCTCGTAGGGAATCAGTGCTTCCGTCAGGAACTGCTTGAGCGGCGTCTCGGCCAGCACGTGGCGCGCCGCCATGCGCTGCTGCGCCGTGGCCGCGCCGATCTCCGCGAGATAGTCGCCCGAACGTGCCGGGCTGGCCACGGCCATGACCTGCTTCAGGTCGTCGAAGGCGAAGGCCTGGCCGGCGATGGTGGTGCGATAGCGCATCTTTCTTTCAAACCGAAGGAGGCGAGGAAAGCATTTCGTCGGGCGCCGCCGCCTTGCGCTGTGCAGAGGTCAAGAGGAAGTAGCCATAGGCCGCCGCCATCAGCACCAGGAACAGCAGCGTGAGCATGGCGTTGAACCACACCATCGCGCCGAGACACACCACGCCAAGCCCGAGCGCAATGGCCGGAAACACCGGGTAGAAGGGCGCGCGGTAGGTGCGCAGCAGGTGGGGCTCGCTCTTGCGCAGCTTGAAGAGCGCGGCCATCGAGATCAGGTACATCACGATGGCGCCGAGCACCGCCATGGTCACGATGTTGGCGGTGAGCGTCTGGCCGCCGAACTGCACCCACTCGTCGCTGAAGATGGCCACCACGCCGATGACGCCGCCGGCCAGCAGCGCGCGGTGCGGCGTGTCGAAGCGCGGGCTCAGGCCGGCGAAGTAGCGCGGCAGGTAGCCTGCTCGCGCCAGCGCGAAGATCTGGCGCGAGTAGCCCATGATGATGCCGTGGAACGAGGCAACCAGCCCGAAGAGGCCGATCCACACCAGCATGTGCAGCCAGCCGCTGTTGTCGCCCACCACCGCCTTCATGGCTTGCGGCAACGGGTCGTTGATGTTGGCGAGCTTGCGCCAGTCGCCCACGCCGCCCGCGAAGATCATCACGCCGAAGGCCAGCACCACCAGCGTGACGATGCCCGTGGTGTAGGCGATGGGAATGGTGCGGTGCGGGTCGCGCGCTTCCTCGGCCGCCATGGCCGCGCCCTCGATGGCCAGGAAGAACCAGATCGCGAAAGGTATCGACGCAAAGATGCCCGAGACGGCCGCGCCGTTGAGCACGTTGCCGCCGGCCCAGCCGTTGGCAACGAAATTCGCCATCGACCAGCCCGGCGTGACCACGCCCATGAACACGAACAGCTCGAAGATCGCCAGCACCGTCACGAAGAGTTCGAAGGCCGCCGCAATGCCGATGCCGATCCAGTTGAGCCCGATGAAGATCACATAGGCGCCCAGTGCAAACCACTTCGGGTTGATGCCGGGGAACTGCACATTGAGGTAGGCGCCGATGGCCAGCGCAATGGCCGGCGGTGCAAAGACGAATTCGACCAGCGTGGCGAAGCCGGCGACAAAGCCACCTGTCGGCCCGAAGGCTCGCCTGGCATAGGCAAAGGGGCCGCCGGCGTGCGGAATGGCGGTCGAGAGCTCGGTGAAACTGAAGATGAACGTGGTGTACATGGTGGCCACCAGCACCGTGGCAACCAGAAAGCCGAGCGTGCCGGCCGTGTTCCAGCCGTAGCTCCAACCAAAGTATTCACCCGAAATGACGAGGCCCACCGCAATGCCCCAGAGCTGGATGGGGCCGAGCACCTTCTTCAGGTGGCCGGTGCCGGCCGGAACAGAGACGGCGACCGGGGTGGCTTCGATGGACTGCATGGAGCGTTCCTCTCTTTTTGCGGATGTTGACAGTGCGCATCCAGCAAAGCAAGGGCTGTTCCACCGCTCGCCATAATCATGCTTTTCCATCCTTCCGAGGTATTCCGTGAAGTCCTTTTCTTCTTCGTCGCTCGTCTGTGCTGCTTTTCTTTCCGTGTGCGCCGTGTCCACCGCCTGGGCGCAGTCGGCACCCGTCACCACGCCGAGCGGCCTGGTCTATCAATCGCTGAAGGAAGGCACCGGCGCCTCGCCGGCCACAACGGATGTGGTCAAGGTGCACTACCGCGGCACCTTTCCCGACAGCGGCAAGGAATTCGACAGCTCCTACAGCCGCGGCGAGCCCACCGAGTTTCCGCTCAACGGCGTGATCCCGTGCTGGACCGAGGGCGTGCAGAAGATGAAGCCGGGCGGCAAGGCCAAGCTCACCTGCCCGCCGGCCATTGCCTACGGCACGCGCGGCGCGGGCGGCGTGATTCCGCCCAATGCCACGCTCAACTTCGAAGTCGAGCTGGTATCCGTCAAGAAACGCTGATTGCCTAGATCTGCGCCATGCCGCCGTCGACGAACAGCTCGGCTCCGTGCACGAAGCTGCTGTCGTCCGAGGCCAGGAACACCACGGCCTTGGCGATCTCGTCGGGCGCGCCCACGCGGCCAAGCGGGATGTTCTGCGCCTGTGAGTCGATGAAACCGTTCACCTGTTCCGGCGTGAGGCCCAGCAGGTCATAGGCCGGAGTCGGCACCACGCCGGGACTCACAGCGTTGACGCGAATGCCGGCATCCTTCAGGTCCACCGCCCAGCTGCGCGCAAAGCTGCGCACCGCCGCCTTGGTTGCGCTGTAGACGCTGAAGGCGGGCGTGCCCTTGATGCTGGTGATCGATGCGTTGAGGACGATCGACGCGCCTTTGGGCATCAGCGGCAGCGCCTTCTGCACGGTGAAGAGCAGGCCGCGCACGTTGGTGCCGAAGATCTTGTCGAAGTGCTCCTCGGTGATCTGCCCCAGCGGCAGCAGGCTGCCGCCGCCCGCATTGGCAAACAGCACGTCGAGGCGGCCTTTCTGTTCCTTGATGGTTGCGTAGAGCTTGTCGAGATCGGCGAGCTTCGACACGTCGCCGAGCACGCCCGTCACGTTGCGGCCGATGGTTTTTACGGCCGCATCGAGTTCGGCCTGGCGGCGGCCCGTGATGAACACGTAGGCGCCTTCGGCCACGAAGCGTTGGGCGGTGGCCAGGCCAATGCCGCTGGTGCCGCCGGTGACGAGGGCGATCTTGTCGTTGAGCTTGGGTTGGGACAATGGGATTCTTCCTTTGATTGCTGCGAGGCAGCGTTGAACAGGCAAGGAAGTTTGGGCGCCATACCCCCGCCGACCAAGACGCTGCGGCGGATTTGTTTATTCACGAATCACTAATAATCCGGCAATGGATCAGATCGCCGCCATGCGCGTCTTCGCCCGTGTGGTCGAGGCCGGCACTTTCACTCGCGCAGCCGATTCGCTGCAGATGCCCAAGCCCTCGGTGACGAAGCTGGTGCAGCAACTCGAGACGCATCTGCGCGTGAAGCTGTTGCAGCGCACGACCCGGCGCGTGACGGTCACGCCAGAGGGTGCCGCCTACTACGAGCGAACGGCGCGCGTGCTGGCCGAGCTGGAAGAGATCGAATCGGATCTCAGCAACGCGCAGGCGAATCCACGCGGGCGGCTGAGGGTGGATGTCGGCTCGTCGTTTGCCAACATGATCCTGATTCCGCAACTGCCAACATTTCACGCGCGGTACCCGGAGATCGAACTCGAGATCGGCGTGGGCGACCGGCCGGTGAACCTGATCGGCGATGCGGTCGACTGCGTGATCCGCGCCGGCGAACTGAGCGACCAGTCGCTGGTGGCGCGCCGCATCGCGACCTTGCCCTTCGTGACCTGCGCCACCCCGGCCTACCTGAAGCGCCATGGCATCCCCAAGACGCCGGCGGACCTCGGCGACGGCGCGCACCGTGTGGTGGGCTACTTCTCATCGCTGAGCAACCGGCCGATTCCGCTGCGCTATGCGCGCGGCGAAGAGCGCATCGAGATCCATGGCCGCACCGTGGTGGGCGTGAACGAAAGCACCGCGCAGATCACGGCCGTGCTTACCGGCATGGGCGTGTCCCAGGTCTTTTATCCAATGGCCGCGCCGCACCTCGCAAGCGGCGCGCTGGTGGAGGTGCTGCAAGACTGGGCGCCTCCGCCGTACCCGCTGCACGTGGTGTACCCCGCCAACCGCCACCTGAGCGCCAAGCTGCGCGTGTTCGTCGACTGGGCCGTGGCGCTTTTCGCGCCCTACAACACACGCGCAGCGCGCTGATGGCGATCAACTTGGCTGGAATTGGTACAGCCAGGTTTCCGTGAGCGTCTTGTCGCCGGTCTTCAGGTAGAGCCGCATGTCGACGGGTTCGTTGCCTTCGGGCGTGTAGTCGAACTGCGCGCGCCAGTGGCCGGGCACGCCGTTGGGCACGGCCTCGGCAAACACATAGGAGAACTTGCCGCGCGGCGCGGTCAGCACCAACTCTGGCTTTACGCCGAAGGGCACGGTGGTGAGCGGCTCGCCGACGAACTCGACCATGAACTTGCGCACGCCCGGCGGCCGCGGCTGGCCCGGCTGTCCGCCGCGGCCGATGCGCGTTGCCACGCAGCGCGCGAGCGGGGAGGGAAAGGGCTCCTGGTCGGTCCAGTGCAGCCGGTACTGCAGGCTGTAGCTCGCGCCCGCCTTCGCGTCGGCCTTGGGCACCCAGAAGGCGACGATGTTGTCGTGGATTTCGTCGTCGGTGGGAATCTCGATCAGCTGCACCGAGCCTTCACCCCAGTCGCCCTGCGGCTCGATCCAGAGGCTCGGGCGTTTTTCGTAGTTGACGCCGTCCTGGTAGTTGTCGAACACGCGGTCGCGCTGCAGCAGCCCGAAGCCGCGCGGCCGGGTGTCGGCAAACGCCGAGGCCCGGGTCTGCGTCGGGTTGTTGAGAGGGCGCCAGATGCGCTCGCCCGCGCCGTTCCAGATGGCAAGGCCGTCGGAGTCGTGCACCTCGGGACGCCAGTCGATGGCGGTGGGCTTGATGGTCTCGGAGTACCAGTACATCGAGGTGAGCGGCACCAGCCCGAGGCGCGAGACGTCGCGGCGCAGGAACAGGCGCGAATCGATGTCCATGATGACGGCCTTGCCGCGCTGCATGACGAACTTGAACACCCCCGTGACGCTCGGCCCTTCGAGCAGCGCGTAGACCGTCATCGAGGTGGTGTTGTTGGCGGCGGGCGTCTCGAAGTAGTAGCGCGTGAAGGTCGGAAACTCTTCCGGCTTGTCGGGCACGGCCACGTCGAGTGCGATGCCACGTGCCGACAGGCCGTACTGGTACAGCTCGCCGATGGCGCGGAAGTACGAGGCACCGAGAAACGCGACCCAGTCGTTCTTCTGCCAGTCGAACTTGCTCTGGTCGCCCAGACGGCTTTCCTGGAGGCGGAAGCCAGCAAAGCCCGCGCCGGCCGGCAGCGCGCGCGCCGGGCTGTCGGGCGGCATCGAAAAGTAGCTGGGGCTGTAGAGCACTTCGCGTGAAAACACGTCGCCGCCCGCGTTTTCGAGGACGTGCATGCGCACCGGCGTCTGGAAGAAGCGGCCCAGGTGAAAGAAGGTGACGGGAAAGGCGCCGGGCCCATCGCGGAAGAGGGCGTTGGCGGGGTCGAACTTGATCTTGCCGTGGGCGTCGTAGTCGATCTTCTCGAGCACATCGGGTGCCAGTGGTGCGGCTGCCGCATAGGGCTGCGCGGCCAGGCGCCTGGCTTGGGCGACGAGGCGGTCGAACGAAAACGGCGAGGGCTGGCTCAGTTTCAGGCCGTTGGCGGCCATTGCCTCTTCGGGCAGTCCAAGGGCGGCGAGTGCGACGGCGGCACCACCAGCGGCAAGGAAGGATCGGCGATCAAGCATGTGTTTCTTGAGGGTTGCGAGTCTTGGAGGTACGGAAGCGATTCACGAAGAAGACGCGGCCAGCGGGTGTGCCGGCCGGGCTGCGGAAGAACCATCCTAATGCAGCACGCGTCAGGATTTTCCGCGACGGGAGGAACGGCGAGCATGCCTTGAAGCAGCTGCGCCCCGCGTCAGCCAAGCCGCGCAATGCAGGCCAGACAAGGCCGGCGATTGGAAAAATTGTGCGTTTATGTATCGACGGGATCGGTCGCGCTCAACGCATAGACAGCGTAGAGCGACACGCCCAGCATCATCAGCACCAGCGGCGCGAACAGGGTGTAGGGCAGGCCGAAGCCTTCCAGCACCCGATAGGCGGAATCGAGCCGCAACCGCGGATGAGGTTCGGTCAGCTCGGAGGCCCGGCGCAGCCCCCACCGAAACTCCGCGCCGGTGGCGCGCACCGAAGGGTGCTGCGCCGCCCGCCCGACGGCAAGCCAGCACATGGCGTCGAACGCCAGCACCGAGCCCGCAGGCGCGCGCTCGCCGAAGGTTGCGAACACGGCCCGCACCTGTTGCGGTTCGAGGTACATCAGCACGCCTTCGGTGAAGAGAAACACCGGCTCCCCCTTGCGATTGCGCGGCAGTGCCAGCTGTTCCCACCATCCCTCGGAAGTGAGGTCGAGCGGGCACACCTCATGCCGCGGATCGGTTTCGGGAATCAGCTCGCGGCGCAGTTGAGCACTTCGGGCAGGTCGGCATCCGTCAGGCGGCACTGCCCGTCGTCCAGCCACTGGAAGTAGTGGCTCAGGCCGCAGCCCATGTTCACCACGCGGCCGCCCGGATGCTGCTTGAGAAATTCCTGTGCAAGGCTGCGGAAGCGGCGCGTGCGGTTCAGGATGCCGTAGATGGTGGCCCTGTCTTCCGGCAGGGCATGCCCGTCGTCGCGTATCTGCTCGAGCACCGATGCGGCGTAGGCGTCGCGCACCCCGAGCTGCGGAAACATCGCGTCGCCGGAGGCGCGCGCCGCAAGCGAAATCCGCAGGGTCGAAGGCACGGCCGACAGGCTCCGCGCGGCTTGGCTCGTTGTCGTCATGGGCGCTGGACCAGGGTCATGCCCAAAGTCTGGCTGCTACCGCACAGCGGGGCAAGTCAGCCTTTGGTTAGCCCTGGCAGGCCGCCGATGCGCCCGCGCCTATAACTTATTGCTTCGATTGCTTCGGATCGCGCCTTCGATCACTTGGCAGTCGGCATCACGAACTCGGCACCCTTGCCGATGCTCTCGGGCCAGCGCTGCATGATGGATTTCTGCTTGGTGTAGAAGCGCACGCCTTCTTCGCCGTAGGCATGCATGTCGCCGAAGAGCGAGCGCTTCCAGCCGCCGAAGCCGTGCCACGCCATTGGCACCGGAATCGGCACGTTGATGCCGACCATGCCCACCTGGATGCGGCGGCTGAATTCGCGCGCCACATTGCCGTCGCGCGTGAAGCAGCTCACGCCGTTGCCGAATTCATGGTCGTTGACCAGGTCCACCGCGTCCTTGAAGTTGGCCACGCGCACGCAGGAGAGCACCGGGCCGAAGATTTCTTCCTTGTAGATGCGCATTTCGGGCGTGACGTGGTCGAACAGCGTGCCGCCCATCCAGAAGCCGTCGCCGCAGCCTTCGCCGGCCTTGCTGCCGTCGAACTGGCGGCCATCGACCAGCAGCTTCGCACCTTCTTTTTCGCCCTGGGCGATGTAGCCCGTGATGCGTTCGTGCGCCGCGCGGGTGACGATTGGGCCCATTTCGGCCGCGAGGTTCTCGCCGTCGAGCACCTTGAGCGTCTTCGTGCGCTCGACGAGCTTGGGAATGATCTTGTCGGCCACGTCGCCCACCAGCACCGCCACGCTGATCGCCATGCAGCGCTCGCCGGCCGAACCGTAGCCGGCGCCGATCAGCGCATCCACCGTCTGGTCGATGTCGGCGTCGGGCATTACCACCATGTGGTTCTTCGCGCCGCCCAGCGCCTGCACGCGCTTGCCGTTGCGCGCGCCGGTTTCGTAGATGTAGTTGGCAATGGGCGTGGAGCCCACGAAGCTGACGGCCTTGACGTCCGGGTGCTCGAGCAGCGCATCGACAGCGGCCTTATCACCCTGCACGACGTTGAAAACGCCGTCGGGCAGGCCCGCTTCCTTCAGCAGCTCGGCCATGCGCAGCGACGGGGTCGGGTCGGTCGGGCTGGGTTTGAGAATGAAGGTGTTGCCCGCGGCAATGGCCACCGGGAACATCCACATCGGCACCATCACCGGAAAGTTGAAAGGCGTGATGCCGGCCACCACGCCTAGGGGCTGGCGCAGCGTCCAGTTGTCGATGCCGGTGCTCACCTGGTCGGTGAAGTCACCCTTGAGCAGCTGCGGAATACCGCAGGCGAACTCGACGATGTCGATACCGCGCGAGACCTCGCCCTGCGCATCGGTGAACACCTTGCCGTGCTCGGCGGTGATCATGTGGGCGAGCTCGTCCTTGTGCAGGTTCAGCAGCTCCAGAAACTTGAACATCACGCGGGCACGGCGGATGGGCGGCGTGTCGGCCCACTTGGGAAACGCAGCCTGGGCGGCTGCCACGGCGGCGTCGACATCGGCCGCGGCGGCAAGCACCACCTTGCCAGTGACCTTGCCGGAGGCCGGATTGGTGACGTCCTGCGTGCGGCTGGAACCGCCGGCGGTGTGCTGGCCGGCGATGAAATGCGCGATCTGTGTGGTCATGAGAGTCCCGGGGTCAAGTGATTTGCGCCAGTCTAGAAAAGGCAAGGGCGCCTGCCTAGGCGCTAAAGTTGAACTGTTTGTTCGCCATGGTGAACAATGCAGCCATGGATACGCAAAAAGCCGAATCGCTCTGGACGCACCTGCACTGGCTGATCGTGCTTGGCCAGCAGGGCAGCTACACCGCCGCAGCGGCCCGGCTGGGCGTGAGCAAGGCCGCCATGAGCCAGCGCATCGCCGAACTGGAGCGCGCCGCGGGCGTGCCCCTGGTGCGCCGCACCACGCGCAGCATGCGGCTCACCGAGGCCGGCCAGCAGCTCGTCGACCAGACCCGGGAGCCCTTCGAGCAGATCGCCCACAGCTTTTTGAAGGCGCAGGACCATGCGGGCGAACCGCGCGGCCTGGTGCGCGTGACGGCGCCCGTGGCCTTGGGGCGGCAGCAGCTGTTGCCAAGGTTGGCCGACTTCCTGCTCGCGCATCCATCGATCCGCATCGAGATGGAGCTTTCGGACCGGCTCAGCTCACTTGCGACGGAAGGCTTCGACCTGGCGGTGCGGCACGCCGCTTCGCCGCCCGATACGCATGTGGCCTGGCGGCTGTGCGAGACCCGATCCGTGCTGGTGGCCAGCCGGGCCTATCTGCGCCGCAAGGGAACGCCGCTGTCGCCGGCCATGCTGGCCGAGCACGATTGCCTGCACTATCCGCGCGGGCAAGAAACGAATGTGTGGTCGTTCGAGCGGCGGAACGTCCGGGCGCGCCAGGCCGAGCGCATGACCGTGCCCATTGCCGGCCCGCTCGCCGCCAACAACAGCGAAGCGCTTCGCGATGCCGCGCAGGCCGGCCTGGGCATTGCACTGCTGCCCGACTTCAGTGCGCAGTCGGCCTTGCAAGCGGGCAAGCTGGTCGAGGTGCTGCCCGACTGGCAGCCCACCGGCGCATTCGCGGACCATATCTACGCCATTCGGCCGTACTCGCTGCACATACCGCGCGCGGTCAATCTGTTTGTGAGCCACCTGCGCGAAACCCTCAAGGCAGGGTTCCGCTTGCCGCAGGTCTGAGGTTTCGGCTCGCTGGTCCGGCCTGGTTTCAGGTGGACGATGCAAGCAGCTGCTTGACCAGCAACTGCGCCGCGGGCGACAAGGTCTCGCCCGTCTTCGTTGCCATCAGCAGCCGGCGAACGGCCCAGGCGTCCTTCAGCCGCACCACCTTGAGATCGAGCGCGCTCACCTGCGCCTTGCAGGCCGCGAGCGGCACCACGCCGATGCCGAGGTTGGCAGCAATCATGTGGCACATCGCATCGAAGCTGCGCACCTGCACGCGCAACCGCATCGGAATGCCGGCCTGCTCGGCCGCGCGGGATGTCAGTTCGAGCAGCGAGCTGCTGCGGTTCAGGCCCACGAACTCGTGGGCGAGGCAGGTCTTGAAGTCGGTTCTGCGCGTGCGCGCAAGCGGATGCTGCCGGGCGCACAGCACCACCAGCTCGTCGGTCTGGAACTGCGCCACATCGAGCCCGTAGGCGGGCGTGTTTTCCGCGAACACGCCCACGTCGGCCAGGCCGTCGACCAGGGCGCGAACGATGTCGCCGCTCAGTTGTTCTTCCACTTCGACGCGGATGTCCGGATGCTGGCCGAGAAACGCCGCCAGCGTGGCCGGCAGGAACTCGGTGAGCGCCGACATGTTGGCCCAGAGCCGCACATGGCCGCGCACGCCGCTCGAGTAGTCGCCGAGTTCGTTGCTGAACTGCTCGAAGCCCTGAAAGAGCCGCATCGCATGCTGCATGGCCACATGGCCGGCGGGGGTGAGGGCTATGCCTTGCGAACTGCGTTCCAGCAGCTTCGACCCCGTGGCGGCCTCGAAATCAGAAAGTCGCCGGCTGGCTGCCGATAGCGCGAGGTGGCAGGCCTCGGCGCCCTTGGTAATGCTGCCCGACTGGGCCACGGCGCAGAAGAGGCGCAGCGTCACGAAATCGACACGTGCGGGATTGATGGGGCTGGCCATCGCCGGATTCTAGGGATGGCGCCGTCATGTAAACGCCAGTGGCATAGGCCAAAAGATTCTTTGACATGTTATGTCGAGACACCTATAGTGAACGGCAGCAAACAAAAGGAGGGGTATGCAATCACTGCTCGATCAACTGAAGGGGCTTGACGTTCTGGCCGGTGCCGCAATGGGCGGACTTGCGGTGCAGCTGCAGCCGATTCCGGGCCACACGCCCGTGGTGCAGGTGAGCATCGAGGGCCGGGACGAGTTGCCGATCTTCATCACCAGTTCAGACATGCAGGTCATCTGCATCTGCTATCTCTGGACCGAAGAAGAAGTGAAGCCCGAGCGCCGGACCGAGCTGCTCGAGTCGTTGCTCGACCTGAATCCCTCGGTGCCGCTGTCGTCCTTCGGCCGCGTCGATGGCCGCTATGTGCTCACCGGTGCGCTCGGCCGCAATGCCAGCGTCGAAGACATCGCGCGCGAAGTGGCGGTGCTCAGCGACAACGCGCTCGATGCGCTGGACGCCCTGTCCGAATTCCTGAACTAAAAGGCGGAAATCATCATGACGGTCATCAAGAAACTGGTCACCTTGCTGCGCGGCAGTGCCCGCGAAATCGGCGAGAGCGTGGTCGACAGCAATGCCACGCGCATCTACGAGCAGGAAATCATCGACGCCAAGCACAGCATCGAAAAGGCCAAGGGTGATCTCACTGGCGTCATGGCCAAGGAGATGCAATCGGCCCGCGAAATCGAGCGCCTGAAGAACGAAGTCACGCGTTACGAAGGCCTGGCACTCGAGGCGCTCAACAAGACGCAGGAAGGCTTGGCGCTCGATGTGGCCGCAAAGGTCGGCACGCTCGAAAAAGAGCTCGAGGAGCAGGCCAAGGCGCACGCCTCCTACGCGCTGCAGGTGTCCAAGCTCAAGGACCTGATCAAGACGGCCGAAGCGCGCATTCGCGAGCACGAGCGCGAGATCGGCATTGCCAAGACCACCGAGAGCGTCTACCGCGCCACGCAATCGATCTCCGAGAACATCGGCGCGGGCGGTTCGCGCCTGTCCAATGCGCGCGAGTCGCTCGAGCGCATCCGCCGGCGCCACGAAGACCTGGCCGACCGGATGACCGCGAGCCAGGCACTCGAAAACGAGCTCGGCCACAGCGCTCTCGAAAAGAAGCTGGCGGCCGCGGGCATCGGCAGCGATGTCGACCGCACCGGCCTGGTGATGGAGCGCATCCGCGCCCGCCAGGCCAAACCGGCGGAGCCCGGCACCCAATGACCGTACGGGTCAAGCCGGTTCGCTGGCAAGGCTCGGACGAGGCGATACGCGCCGTTCAGGTGGCGTTCGATGTGGAAGAAGCCGTGCTGGAGGCGGTGCGCACGGCGGCCTTCGAGCAGCACGTGTCCACCTCCGACCAGATCCGGCAAGTGCTGGGGCTTGCGACAACGTCCAAACCCAAGCGGCCGCGCCTGACCGTGTCGCTGAATGCGGCAGACTACGAGTTTCTGGCGGCGAGATATGGGCTCGCCCCGGACGACCGCCTGGCCATCAAGGAGAGGGCCACGCGCGATCTGATTGCTTTTGCAAGTGGTGGAAAGAAAAAGGGCACCGGCGCAACGAAGCCGGGCCGCAGATAAAAACACAACCCGCACGCGGGAGGGTCAATGGGAAATTTCATGGATGCGGTGACGGGTTACCCCACCGCGATCTACACGGTGCTGCTGGGCGTCGTGGTGATCTATTGGGTGCTCGCGGTCGCCGGCATGGTCGACATCGAGCACAGCGGCATCGACGTCGATCTGCAGACCCATGCCGACGGTGACACCAGCGACGTGGGGCAGCTCGCGAGCTATGTGGTCGCGTTCGGCCTGAACGGCGTGCCGTTCTCTGTGGCGGTGAGTTTGCTGGTGCTGGTGTCGTGGACGCTGTCTTGCCTTGGCGGGGAGTGGCTGCTGCCGCTGGTGCCCACGCTGCCGCTCAAGCTCCTGGCCGGTACGGTGCTGCTGGTGGCGAGCGCCGCCATTGCCATACCCGTGACGGCAGTGGCCATTCGCCCGCTGCGCGGCTTGTTCGTGAGCCACACGGCCGTGAGCAATGCGGCGCTGGTCGGGCAGGCCTGCCGCGTGGTCACCGGCGTGGTGAACGAGAAAGACGGCCGCGCCGAAGTGGCCCGCCGCGGCGCCAGCCTGAACATTCGCGTCTGGGCGCCCACGCCCAACACCCTCAAGCGCGGATCGCAAGCGCTGATTCTCGAATACGACGAGGTGGCCGGCCGCTACCTCATCGCAGCGCACGAAGACATCGTCTGACCGCGCGCATCCCCTTACCGTTCGTTCGCTCTTAAAGCATCTCTGGAGAAAAAATGGAGCCCATCCTCTTTGCCGTGGCCATCCTGGCCGTGGTCATCCTCGGCCTGTTCGCGATGTTCGCCAAGTTCTATCGAAAGATCGAACAGGGCCACGCGCTCATCGTGAATACCCTGCGCGCCGAGCCCGAGGTAACCTTTACCGGGCGAATGGTCTACCCCATCATCCACAAGGCCGAGCTGATGGACATCTCGGTCAAGACCATCGAGATCGACCGCTCCGGCAACGAAGGCCTCATCTGCCGCGACAACATTCGCGCAGACATCAAGGTGAAGTTTTTCGTGCGCGTGAACAAGACCGCGGACGATGTGCTCAAGGTGGCGCAGGGCATTGGCTGCGCGCGCGCTTCGAACCACGAAACGCTCGAAGAATTGTTCTCGGCCAAGTTCTCCGAGGCGCTCAAGACCGTCGGCAAGTCGATGGATTTTGTCGACCTGTACCAGGCGCGCGACGGGTTCCGCGACCAGATCATCAGCCAGATCGGCAACGACCTTTCGGGCTACGTGCTCGAAGACGCCGCCATCGATTACCTCGAGCAAACGCCGCTGTCCGAGCTGGACACCAACAACATCCTCGATGCGCAGGGCATCAAGAAGATCACCGAGCTGACGGCGGTCGAGCATGTGCGCACCAACGAGCTGCGCCGCAACGAGGAAATGCAGATCAAGAAGAAGAACGTCGAGACGCAGGAAGCCCTGCTCGAGCTAGAGCGCCAGCAAGCCGATGCCACCGCCCGCCAGCAGCGCGAAATTGCCAGCGTGCGCGCCCGCGAAGAAGCCGAAACCGCCAAGATCCAGGCCGAAGAGCGCACCAAGTCTGAAACCGCGCGCCTGGTCGCCGAACAGTCCATCTCGGTGCAGCAGGAAAACGTGCAGCGCGAGAAGGAAGTGGCCGAGAACAACCGCAAGCGTGCGGTGGCCATCGAAGAAGAAAAAGTTACGCGCGCCCGCGATCTTGAAATTGTCGATCGCGAAAAGGAAGTGACGCTGCAGCGCATCGAGAAGGACAAGGCCGTCGAAGTGCAGAAGAAGGCGATTGCCGACGTGATTCGCGAGCGCATCGTGGTCGAGCGCACCGTGGCCGAGCAGGAAGAAGCCATCAAGGAACTGCGCGTGGTGGCCGAGGCCGAGCGCACCAAGAAATCCGTCGTGATCATGGCCGAGGGCCAGGCCGAAGAGAAGATGGTGCTCGACGTGAAGGCGGCCGAAACGCAAGAAAAGCGCGCCCGCCACAAGGCGGCCGAAGAACTCACGCTGGCCGACGCCAAGCTGAAGGTGGCCGAGCGCGACGCCGAATCGAAGAAGCGCGAAGCCGAAGGCGTGGAAGCCATCTCGGCCGCGCCGGGCCTGGCCGCTGCCAAGGTCGAGATTGCGACCGCGCAAGCCAAGCTCGCGAGCTTCGAGGCCGAGGCTTCGGGCAAGGAAAAGCTCGGCTTGGCCGACGTGCATGTGCGGCAGGCCGATGCCGACGCCGTCCTCAAGGCCGGCCAGGCCGATGCGCAGGTGATCGAGGCGCGCTCGCAGGCCGAGGCCGCGGGCATGCGCGCCAAGTTCGACGCCGAAGCCTCGGGCAAGGAGAAGCTCGGCCTTGCCGAAGTGAACGTGCGCACGGCCGACGCCGAAGCCACCCTGAAGTCGGGCCAGGCCGACGCGCAGGTGATCGAAGCCCGCTTCAGCGCCGAGGCCAAGGGCCTGCATGAAAAGTTCGAAGCCATGAAGGCAATGAGCCCGGACACCCGCGACCACGAGGAATTCCGCATGCGCCTGGAAAAGTCGCACATCGAAACCATGAAGGGCATCGATGCGCAGACCTCCATTGCCAAGGAGCAGGCCGAGGTGCTGGGCACCGCACTCGCCAACGCCAAGATCGACATCGTGGGCGGGCAGGGCGACTACTTCGACAGCTTCGTGCGCTCGCTGTCCGTGGGCAAGGGCATCGACGGCGTCATCTCCAAGAGCAATGCGCTGCAGGTGGCCTTCAAGGACCAGCTGGCCGGCGACCGCGACGTGGTGAAGGACCTGCGCGACATCGTCGGTGCGCTCGGCAATTCGTCCGGCGAGATCCAGAACCTCAGCGTTGCGGCGCTCATGAGCCGCATTACCAGCGACGGCAGCGAAAGCCAGAAAACCGCGCTGAGCAACCTGATTTCCACCTTCCGCAACTGAGTGGGCGCGCAATGAACCCAAACCTCAAATGCAGCTGCTCGGCGCATTCGCCCATGCAAGCCGTTGCCCTGGCCGAGGCGCTGCTGGCCGTGAACTGCACTGACTGCGGCGGCATGGTCATGTCCATGGAAGATTGGCGCGCCTGGAAGGCCGCCGACCCTGCGCGCGAACCCCATGCAATCGATGACGAGGTCATCGAAGTGTTCGATGCCGCATCGGTGCGGCATTGCCCCGAGTGCGACCGGCTCATGCAGCGCCTGCGCGTGAGCGCGGGGCCCGACTTTCGCATCGACCGCTGCATTGCCTGCCAGAACCTCTGGTTCGACCAGGGCGAATGGCCTGCGCTCGTGAGCCGCGGCCTGGCCAACCGGCTCGACGAACTGCTGTCCGACAGGTGGCAGCGGCAACTGCAGACCGAAGAGGTGCGCGAGGTGCGCCTTGCCGCGCTGCGCCGCCGCTACGGCAACGACTGCATCGACGAGCTGGACCGCATTCGCGCCTGGCTCGACACCCAGCCCCACCGCGACGAATTGCTCGCATTGCTGCGCGCGGACTGACCGCGCCGACCTATGCAACCCACGGAAGAATCGGGGCGCCGGCCGGCGCCCAGGCGCCGTCTGACCAGACAGAAACCCTGGTGTCCGGCAGCGGCAGCTACGACCTGCTGAAGAAGCGGCTTGAAACACAGGGCGAAGGCCTGCTCGCGAAGACGCAGGCGCTCAACGAGCGGCGTCTCGCCGAGTTCGGCCGCTCCGAGCAGGCCTTGGTGCTGCGCACCCGCGCGCGCACCGAGAACAACGCCGTGGCGCGCGACATCGTGCGCATTGGCGATCTGCTGCTGTTCGGCTACAACGTGTTTATCGGCCTGCGCAAGGAAACGGCCGTGAGCGACGTGTTCGGGCTCTACCGATTGGCAGTGCCCGGAGAGGCCGCCACCGAGAACGACGAGCTGCAGCCCGTGCCGCTGGCCGGCACCTTTCTCGAAGACACCCGCTTCGTCTCCGATTTTCGCGAGCTGTACGCCTACTACAAGCAGGCGACGATGCTGCAGCTGCGCGTCACGCAGGACAAGCTGCTCGCGTCCTTCCAGATCGGCCAGCAGCTGGGCGACGTGCGCGTGTTCCGCTGGGCCATCGAGCGCAGCGGCGACATCCACTACATCGACAACCGCGGCGAGCGCGACATTGCGCTGCCCGCGAGCCACGACTTCGAGTGGACCGTGGCCACGCGCGAAGACCACGTGGGCGGCAAGCACCCCCATGTGAACGTGCTCGACACGGTGTTTGTCGAAACCCTGGGCGGCGACCTCACGGTCAAGATCGAGAACAACACCGAAACCGGCCTTGGTATCTACAGCGAGCCGGTGGAAGACAAGAGCCAGTCGCTGACCGACGCCGAGATTTCGTGGGCCAAGCTCGGCATGCTGATCTTGCTGCGCGTAAAGCCTTACCGCGAGCAGGTCACGCGCTACCTGGTCTTCAACATCCGCACGCAGCAGGTCGAGCGCATCGACGCCATCGGCGGCTCCTGCGTGCAGCTGCCCGAAGACCACGGCATCATCTTTCCGGGCGGCTACTACCTGCAGTCGGGCGAGTACAAGCGCTTCGACCTGCCGGGCGAGGTGGTGGAGAGCCTGCGCTTCAAGCGCATGCTGCGCTCGCCCAACGGGGAAGACGTGGCCTACGTCTTCTACGACCCGAAGCCGGGGCGCTATGCGCTCTTCAACTACAACCTGATCGACAAGAAGCTCGCCACGCCGATCATCGCCAACGGCTACGCGCGCTTTGCCGACGGCCGCATCCTGGTGTTCAACGGCGACGCCGGCGAGCCGACGCGTGTGCACCCGATGCAGCTCTGGCAGACGCCGTTCGCCAGCGAAGAGCATGTGAGCGCGCAGCCGCCCGCCACCGGCTTCTTCGGCAAGATCGGCAATGCCGAGCTGGTGCGCGGCGTGAGCGACCTGATGGGCATTGCCCGTGCGGTACGCGAGCAGGCGCCCACGCGCGCTGCGTACGAAGACCTGATTCGCCAGTGCACCCGCGTGAGCGACGCCTACTTCTGGCTGGACGCCTCCGAAGCAGCCGGCCTGATGGGCGAATTGCGCAGCATTGCCGACGTGGCGCGCAGCACGCTGGCCGAGTTCGAGAAGGTCGACACCATCCGCCGCGAAACCGCGCGTGCACTGGCCCGTGCCGAAGACGAGCAGCACGCCTTGCTGGTCGACATTGCCAGCACGCTCTGGCGCGCGCCTGACGATTTTGTGAAAGCCCTGGGCCGCCTGCGCGAACGGCGCGGCGCGCTGCAGATGCTCAAGGAACTGCGCTATGCCGACCTGCAGCGCATCGCCTCCATGGACGCGGCACTCGAGACCGAGCAGCAGCGCATCGGCGAACGCGCCATGCAGTTCCTGGCGGCGGACACGGCCTTCAGCGGCCAGCGCCAGGCGCTGGACAAGCTGGCGCTCGACCTGCCCAATCTTGCGACTTCGCCCGCGCTCGGCCAGATGCTGGCAACGCTCGACGAGCAAGCGGCCGGCCTCGATTTGCTGACCGAACAGCTCGGGAGCCTGCCAGGCGGTGATGCGGTGATCCGCACTTCGATTCTCGACCGCATCTCGCTGATCTACGCCGACATCAACCGCATGCGCGCCGATGCACGCGCGCGGCGCAAGTCACTCGGCGCAACCGAGGCGCGCGCGGAGTTCGGTGCGCAGTTCAAGCTTTTCAGCCAGGCGGTGGAAAACGCGCTGGAGTTTGCCGACACGCCCGAGAAGTGCGACGACGCGCTCACGCGCCTCTTGGCCCAGCTCGAAGAAATCGAAGGCCGCTTTGCCGAGCAGGAAGACTTTTTGGCCGACATCGCCGAAAAGCGCGAGACCGTGTACGAAGCGCTTTCCGCGCGCCGCCAGAGCCTGGTGGAGGCCCGCCAGCGCCGTGCGCAGGGCGTGGTCGACGCGGCGGGGCGCATCCTCGACGGTATTCCGCGCCGCATTGCGCAGTTCGGCGACCTGAAGCAGGTTCACAGCTACTTCGCCGCCGATCCGATGATCGGCAAGCTGCACACGCTGATTGCAGACCTGCGCACGCTCGGCGCCGCCGTGCCGGCGGACGAGCTCGACACGCGCCTGAAGACAGCGCGCGACCAGGCCCTGCGTTCGATTCGCGACAAGCGCGAACTGGTGAGCGAAGGCGGAGACACCCTGCGCCTGGGCCGTCATGCCTTTACCGTGCACCGCCAGCCCGTCGACCTGACCTTGGTGGCCCGCGAGAGCGGTATGGCCTACCAGGTCACCGGCACCGACTACCTGAGCCCCGTGGACGAGCCGCGGCTGCTGCCGCTGCAACGCTACTGGAACCAGGCGCTGGTTTCGGAAACCACCGAACTGTCGCGCGCCGAATACCTGGCCGGCCGCCTGCTCGAGTCGTTGCTCGATGGCAAGGCCGAGCGCACCTGGGCCGAGGTGGTCACGCTCCTCACCGAAGACCCGTTGCATCCGCAGCTGCTCGAAATGGTGCGCCGCTTCGCAGCTGCGCGCTACCAGGAGGGCTACCAGAAGGGCATTCACGATGACGACGCGTTGCGCCTGCTCGGTGCGCTCGTCGCCATGCAAGACCAGGCCGGCCTGCTGGCATGGGGGCCGACCGAACGCGCACTGGCGCTGCTCTACTGGCAGCACGGCCATTTGATCGCGCACCGCGAATCGCTGCTGCGGCGCGCGCGTGCCGCCTTGCAGATGCGGGCATTGTTCGCCCGCCGCGACGCGCTGGAGCAGCTCGAAGCCGACACGGCGCGCGCGCTGAATCACTTTGCGCGCGACATGCTGCCCGACCTGCTGCCGTTGGCCGAAACCGCTACCGAAGAAGAGCGCGACGCCCACCAGGGCCGCGTGTCCACCGTGTGCGGCCAGGCGGCTGCCTACCTGGTGCGCGAACTGGCCGGCGAGCACGGCGGGGAAACCTGGGCCGTATCGGGTGCGGGCGAAGACCTGGCCGCCGCGTTGCTTCGCGAGCTCGAAAGGGGTGGCCGGCGCGATGCGTGGCAGCACGATCTCGATGCCGCACCGCCGGCGGAGCGCTGGCGCCTTGCGCGCGACTGGGTGCGTGCCTATGCGGTTCATCAGGCGCCGCAGTCGGTCGATTGGGTAGACGACGCGGCCAGCGTGCTGGCCATGCCGATGCAGCGCAAGCGTGTCAACGTGGCGCTCGACCGCACGGTCGAGGGGCTGCGCGGTGAACATCCGCGCGTGGCCGATGGCCGCATGACGCTGAACCTGAACGACTTCTGGCGCCGCTTCCTGTTTCACACCACGCATGCGGTGCCGGGCTACGAGGCGCTGCACAGCCTGCGGCACGAGCTGCTCGAACGCGAGAAAGCTCGCCTCAAGCTGGGCCAATTCCAGGCCAAGCCGCTCTCGACCTTCGTTCGCAACCAGCTGATCGACGAGCTCTACCTGCCCATCATCGGCGACAACCTCTCCAAGCAGATCGGCTCGGCGGGCGAGGGCAGCCGCACCGACCGCATGGGTTTGCTGCTCCTGATTTCGCCGCCCGGCTACGGCAAGACCACGCTCATGGAATACGTGGCAGACCGGCTCGGCCTGATCTTCGTGCGCATCAACTGCCCGGCGCTGGGCCACGGCGTCACGGCCATCGACCCGGCCAACGCGCCCAACAGCGCCGCGCGGCAAGAGCTGGAAAAGCTGAACCTCGGCCTGGCAATGGGCAGCAACGTGATGCTGTACCTGGACGACATCCAGCACACGAGCCCGGAGTTTCTGCAGAAGTTCATTGCGCTGGCCGACGGCACGCGCCGCATCGAGGGCGTGTGGAACGGCGAGCCACGCAGCTACGACATGCGCGGCAAGCGCTTTGCCATCGTGATGGCTGGCAACCCGTACACCGAGTCGGGCGACGTGTTCAAGATTCCGGACATGCTGGCCAACCGGGCGGACATCTACAACCTGGGCGATGTGCTCTCGGGCCGCGAGGCGGCGTTTGCGCTCTCGTACATCGAGAACAGCCTGACCTCCAACCCCACGCTGATGCCGCTGGCCTCGCGCGACCCCAAGGACGTGCAGCTGCTGGTGAAGATGGCGCAGGGGCACGAGGTGCCGAGCAGTGCGCTTTCGCATGCGTACAGTGCGGCTGAGTTGGAAGAGATAAAGGCACTGCTGCAGCGCCTGTTCCGTGCGCGCGACCTGCTGCTGAAGGTCAACCTCGCCTACATCGAATCGGCCGCGCAACAGGAGGCCTACCGCACAGCGCCGCCGTTCAAGCTGCAGGGCAGCTACCGCAACATGACCAAGCTCGCGGGCAAGATCACCGCGTTGATGCGCGACGACGAGCTCGACGCTTTGCTGCGCGACCATTACCGCGGCGAGGCGCAGACCCTGACCACCGGCGCGGAAGAAAACCTCTTGAGGCTTGCGCAGCTTCTGGGCAGCCCCACGCCGGAAGAAAGCGCGCGCTGGGCGGCCATCTGCGAAGAGTTCGTGCGAAAGAAAAAGCTCGGCGGCGACGACGTCGACGGCAGCCAGCGCATTGCAAGCAGCATGCTCGACGTGGCGCGCGCGGTCGATGCGCTCAAACCCAAGCCGCCCGCCGAAGGCCCGAGCGAAAGCCAGCGGCTGGCCGACGCCATGCTGCAGATTGCGGTGACTTATCGCGAACTGATCCTTCCGCTAGTAACCGCCACCGAACGCCGGCTAGAGCTCGACCGGTCGATCAAGCAGGACATGGAGCGGCTTGCGGCTGAGGTGCAGGCTGCGCGTGGCGTGGTTAGGCGCTCGCCCAAGCCGGACAAGGAGAGCTAGGAATGAGGGGTTGTCTTTCTTTGCGTCGTGTTGTTTTGCGCTGCGGTTCTTCAGGGCGCGCACCCGCCGACGGGGTACCTTTCTCCGCGAATGTCCCCCGGCCTGCGGCCTCCTCCTTTATTTCGCTGCGCAAGGCACCCCGCCAGCGGCTGCGTTGCACAGAGCGGTTGTTGATCAGCGGTACACCAGCAGCGTGCCCTCGTGCACAGGGCATCGGGTGCTTCCCGCATCGAAATAAAGGAGGAGCCGAAGGCGGGGGACATTCGCGGAGGGGGAGTACCCGGTGGCCTTTGCACAAGCCCTGAACGAGAGGCCCTGAATGGGCGCAGCACTATGGAGATTCACTGACATGTCGGCCCTTCCCGAACTACTGGCCCAGCTGGACGCCACCATGACCGATGAGCGGCTGAGCGACGACGAGCGCCGTGTGCTGGTGCATACGCTTCGTGAGGCCTCACCGCCTGAGGACGGTTTGCGCCAGTTGCGCAATCGTGCATTCGACCTGGTGCGCGCCCGCACAGCTGATCCGGAGCAACTGTCCCTGCTTAAGTGGCTGGAAGGCGTTGTGCGCGCAATCGACACAGGCCGCTCGCCTGATGCCGTCAACGTGCACTCGCAGGCCTTCTTCAGCCCCGGCACCGCTTGCCTGCAGGCGATCAATCAGCAGCTGAAGGCCGCCAGGCGCTCGGTCGATCTGTGCGTGTTTACGCTTTCAGATGACCGCATTACCGCCGAGGTGTTGGCCGCACATCGGCGCGGCGTGGCGGTGCGCTTCATTACCGACAACGACAAGGAGTTCGACCGCGGCAGCGACGTAGGGCAATTGCGCGCGGCGGGTATTCCGATTGCGGTGGACCGCACCGAGGCGCACATGCATCACAAGTTCGCCATCTTCGACGGCGCACGGTTGCTGAACGGCAGCTACAACTGGACCCGCAGCGCCTGCGAGCACAACGAGGAGAACGTCATCTTGAGCAACGACCCCTCGCTCGTGCGCCGCTTTGCGGACGAATTCGACATCTTGTGGAAAGAACTGCAGGCCGCCTGATGCCAAGAAGAATCGACTACGACTGGGAACTGCCGCCTGAAATCCAGCAGCGGCTGGGAGGCGCGAGCTACGGTGCGCAGCGCATCATTCACGAGCAGGGCCATCTGCTGGTGATCCTGCACGAGCCGCCCGCCGGCCCCGGCGCGGAGCGCAAGCCCGCGGTGTTCTTGCGCAAGCCCGATGGCGCGTGGTTCCACAAGGGCAACAACCCCGGCGAGCGCGCTTTTGCCAAGCTGCTCGAAAGCTACCGCACGGCGCTGGCTACTTTCGAGACCAGGCACGCGGTCGCTGAAACTTCCGAAGATCTGTTCCAGGTTCTCGGCCCGCTTATTCCGCTGACCCGCGCCGCCATGAACCTGCAGGCCGTGCTGCAAGCGGCGCGCGATGCCGTCAAGGAAGACCTCATGCTGATCGACCTCCGCGATCTCGCGGTCGAGATCACGCGCGGCCTGGAGCTGTTGCTGGCCGACACCCGCATGTCGCTCGACTACCGGCTCGCGCACGCGGCCGAGGCGCAGGCGCGCTCGACCCGGGAAGTCAGCCGCGCGCAGCACAAGCTCAACACCATCGCGGCGCTGACCTTTCCGCTCATGGCCGTTGGTGCCGCATTCGGCATGAACCTGCACAGCGGCATGGAGAACATGCCAGTCTGGATGTACTGGGCGATCTTCGCGGGCGGTCTCTTCCTTGGCGTTTTGCTGCGCGGCTGGGTCAAAGCGCCGGAGGCTCCGCTGCTGCCTGCCGCCAAACCTGCGTTGGCCAAGAAGAAGTAGAGCACGTAGAGCACCGGCCTTCGCATTTTGCGAAGGCGTGCTGCCGTCAGAGCAATTCCGGCGGACGCGATCTGTTCTTAGAGTTGGGGCATTCCCACAGGAGACAGACGCAGATGAACGCACTCGAAGGCCTCAAGGTGCTGGAGCTCGGCCAGCTCATCGCCGGCCCGTTCGCCGGCAAGACGCTGGCGGAATTCGGCGCGGACGTGATCAAGGTCGAGCCTGCGGGCGTCGGCGACCCGCTGCGCAAATGGCGGATGCTGCGCGAAGGCACTTCCGTGTGGTGGGAGGTGCAGTCGCGCAACAAGCGCTCGGTGTGCTTAGACCTGCGCAGCGCTGAAGGCCAGGAGGCCGTGCGCGCCCTGGCGCTCGAGGCCGACGTGCTGATCGAAAACTTCAAGCCGGGCACGCTCGAAGGCTGGGGCCTGGGCTGGGAGCAGCTGCATGCACTCAACCCCCGGCTCATCATGCTGCGCATTTCCGGCTACGGGCAGACCGGCCCCTACCGCGACAAGCCGGGTTTTGGCGTGCTCGGCGAATCGATGGGCGGGCTGCGCTACCTGAGCGGCGAACCGGGCCGGGTGCCGGTGCGCGTGGGCGTTTCGCTCGGCGACACGCTGGCTGCGCTGCATGGCGTCATCGGCGTGCTCACGGCACTGCACCACCGCACGGCTCATGGCGGGGAGGGGCAGTTCATCGACGTGGCGCTGTATGAGTCGGTCTTCAACGTGATGGAAAGCCTGCTGCCCGAATACGACGCTTTCGGCGCTGTGCGGGAGCGTGCCGGCAGCGCGTTGCCGGGTATTGCGCCGACCAATGCCTACAAGTGCAGCGACGGCCACTACGTGCTGGTGGCGGGCAACGGCGACAGCATCTTCCGCCGGCTGATGCGCGCCATCGACCGCGCTGATCTTGAGAATGATCCGCAGCTCGTGCACAACGACGGCCGCGTGGCGCGCGTGGAAGAAATCGATACAGCCATCGAGGCCTGGACGCTGCAGCGTAGCCGCGACGAGGTGCTGGCGGCGCTCGATGCGGCGGGCGTGCCCGTCGGGCGCATCTACTCGGTGGCCGACATCGCCGCCGATCCGCAATACCAGGCACGGCAGATGATCGTGGAGGCGACCACTTCCGATGGCGGAACGCTCAAGGTGCCCGGCGTCGTGCCGAAGCTCAGCGCCACGCCGGGCCGCATTGCGCACCCTGCGCCACGGCTCGGCGAACACACGGGCGATCTGAAAGGCCCGGGCTGGCCCGCACGCCGCACCGAGGAAAGCGAGGCCGTATGAAAGCAGGCAACGGCAAGCGGCTCTTCATCAACGAAGTGGCCACCCGAGACGGCTTCCAGATGGAAAGCCGATTCATCCCCACCGACGACAAGATTGCATTGATCGACCGTCTGGGCACGCTCGGCTACGCCAAGATCGAGGTGACCTCATTCACTTCCGCCAAGGCGATACCGGCATTGCGCGACGGCGAAGAGGTGATGCAGCGCATCGTCCGTCGGCCGGGCGTGGTCTACACCGCGCTGGTGCCGAACCTGCGTGGGGCCGAGCGCGCGCTGGAAAGCCGCATCGGCGAATTCAACATCGTCATGTCGGTGAGCGAAACGCACAACCTCAGCAACCTGCGGATGACGCGCGAGCAATCCTTCGCCCAACTCACCGAAGTCATAGCGCTGGCAAGGCAGGCCGGCGTGCCGGTGAACGTCTCGCTCTCATGCGTGTTCGGCTGCCCAATGGAAGGCGAGGTGCCGCTTGCCACGGTGCTCGAATGGATCGACCGCTTCGCCGCGCTGCAGGTGCAGGGCGTCACGCTGTGCGACACCACGGGCATGGCTTTTCCTACGCAGGTGCAAGCGATTTGCGAGGTGGTGCTGGCGAGATATTCCGCACTGCAATGGACGGCGCACTTTCACAACACGCGCGGCATGGGGCTTGCCAACACCGTGGCCGCGGTCGAGGCGGGTATCGAGCGCCTCGACATGTCGCTGGGCGGCATCGGCGGCTGCCCGTATGCACCCGGCGCCACCGGCAATGTGGCCACCGAGGACGTGGTGCACATGCTGCAATGCATGGGCTACGACACCGGCATGGACCTGGAAGGCCTGATCGATGCCGCGTCGGCGCTCGAGGCCCTGGTGCAGCATGACTTGCCGAGCCAGGTCTCCCGCGCCGGACACCGGTTCACGCGGCATGCGCCACCGGCGGATTTCAACGACATCGTGGCGCGTGCGCATGCGCGCCACGGCAAGGAGCTGCAGACATGATCGACCATCTGGACCACCTGGTGCTCACCACCGTCGACGAGGAGGCCTGCACCCGCTTCTACACCGACGTGATGGGCATGGCGCTGGAAACTTTCGGCCCGGGCCGCAAGGCATTTCGCTTCGGCAACCAGAAGATCAACCTGCACGTGAAGGGCCACGAGTTCGAGCCCAAGGCGCAAGTGCCGATGCCCGGCTCGCTGGACCTGTGCTTCATCGCGAGCGCGCCCTTGGACGACGTGATCGCGCGCCTGAAGGACAGGGGCGTGCCGATCATCGAAGGCCCGGTGATGCGGACCGGCGCCACATCGCGCATCCGCTCGGTCTATGTGCGCGACCCTGACCTGAACCTCATCGAAATCTCCGAGCTTTCGCCCTGAGCGCGCCGGCTTCGAAGACAACCTACAAAAACCACCCGAGACAAACCATGAAAACCACACTTCGCCTTCTGACAGCCAGCCTTGGCCTTGCACTGGCAGCCACCACCACGGCCAGCGCCGACACCTGGCCTTCGAAACCGATCACCTTCATCGTGCCCACCGCACCCGCGGGCTCCACCGACATCATGGCGCGCATGGTCGGCGAGCCGCTGCAGCGCGCGCTGGGCCAACCCGTGGTCGTCGACAACCGGCCCGGCGCCAGCGGCAACATCGGCACCGAAGCCGTGGCGCGCGCCGCGCCGGACGGCTACACGCTGCTGATGCAGTACTCGGGCTACCACGTCGGCAACCCCTCGCTCTACCCGCAGCTCAAGTGGAGCCCGTCCAAGGACTTCGTGCCTGTGGCCATGGTGATGCGCGCGCCGCACGTGGTCGCCGTCAGCGGCAAGCTGCCGGTCAACTCGATGAAGGAACTGGTCGAGCACGGCAAGAAGAAAGAGGGCGGCCTCTTCTATGCCTCGTCGGGCAACGGATCGATCCAGCACATTGCGGGCGAGCTGCTTTCGCGACAGGCCAAGCAGCCGATGACCCACGTGCCCTACAAGGGCTCTGGACCGGCCATCAACGACCTGATTGCGGGCAACGTGGACATGTTCATCACCACGCCGCCCTCGGTCATCGGGCACATTGCGAGCGGGCGCATGAAGGCGCTGGCCTATACCGGCAGCAAGCGGCACTCGTCGATGCCCAATGTGCCGACTTCGGCGGAGGCGGGCTTGCCGGGCTACGAAGTGGAGTCGTGGTTCGCGGTGTTCGCACCGGCCAAGACGCCGCCCGAAGTGGTGGCAAAGCTCAGCGCCGAGATCAAGAAGATCGTCGAGAGCGAATCCTTCCGCAAGAAGGTGGACGAGCAGGGCGCCTTTGCCACCTACATGGATTCCGCCGCGCTGGGCAAATTCGTCGACCAGGAACTGGTGGCCTGGTCGAAGGTGATCAAGGCGGCGGACATCAAGCCCGAGTGAACGGGCCCCGGCCGCAACGCATTACGGCACTATGGCTTGACGCCGAGCACCGAGAGAATGATGGCTGCCAGCGTCAGCGTGACCGGCAGCCGGTGCGACGCCAAGGCTTGCGCCCGCGCAACCGACAGCTTCGACGAGAGAAGCAGGTTCTTTTCGGAATGAAGAGGTGTGGTCATATCGATACTCCTGAATGGTTGCGGGCGACTTGTCCGCATGCCTCAAAGATAGTCATCGCAAGGCACTGCGGCACAGGCCTTTGCGCGACACCGCGTTTCCGTTTTTGCAACGATCGGCGCGGAACCAGGTCAGGGTAGCTGCGAAGAATTAGCCGGCAATGAGCTTCTGCACCAGCTCCGCCGTCGTTGCCGCCGCGTACTTGCGCATCAGCCTCGCGCGGTGCAGCTCTACAGTGCGGTGGCTGATGCCCAGCGCCTTGCCAATCTCCTTCGACGTGAGCCCGCGCATCACCTGCGCGGCCACCTCGCGCTCGCGCGGCGTGAGCTCGGCTTTCACTGCGCGGCGCGAACCCAGGTCTTCGAAGGTCCAGATGCCGGCCTCGTGCGGCGCGGCGCGGTTCATCGCATGCCCGGTGACATGGCACCAGAAGGTTTCGCCGGCCATGGCGCCGTGCAGGCCGCCCAGGCGCTTCATCATGCGGTTGTCGGCATAGCGGCCGCTGGCATTCAGAAACGGCTCCATGCGCTTGCCGATGCGCTCGAACTCGGCCACGCTGGGGTACAGAATGCTGAACGAATGCCCGACCAATGCAGAGGGCGTTGCACCAAAAATCTCGCAAACCCGCTCGTTGCAGGCCACGATGGTGCGGTTGCGCGAAACCACCATGCCCACGGGGGCATGCTCGAAGGCCAGGCGGTAGTCGATCTCCTGCATCGGGGGTCACCATTACGAAATACTACGTATGCGACTACGTAGTATCGTTCAAGGCTCTTCAAAAGCTTTCGCCAACTCTCCACCCATCCATCAAGGAGCCCGAGTGAACAAGATTTATCCCTCCGCAGACGCGGCACTCAAGGGGGTCGTGGCCGACGGGCAGATGCTCGCGGTCGGCGGCTTCGGCCTGTGCGGCATTCCCGAGGCGCTGATCGATGCGCTCAAGGACACCGGCGTGCAGAACCTCACCGTCATTTCGAACAACGCGGGCGTCGACGGCTTCGGCCTTGGCAAGCTGCTCGAAACGAGGCAGATCAAGAAAATGATCGCGTCGTACGTGGGCGAGAACAAGGAGTTCGAGCGCCAGTACCTCGCGGGCGAGCTCGCGCTGGAGTTCACGCCCCAGGGCACACTGGCCGAAAAGCTGCGCGCGGGCGGCGCGGGCATTCCGGCCTTCTTCACCAAGACCGGTGTCGGCACGCAAGTGGCCGAGAGCAAGGAGCTGCGCGAGTTCGACGGCGAAACCTACGTGATGGAACGCTCGCTGGTGCCCGACGTGGCACTGGTCAAGGCCGACGTGGCCGACAAGTCGGGCAACCTGCGCTTTCGCCTCACGGCGCGCAACTTCAACCCCGCCGCCGCCATGGCCGGCAAGATCTGCATCGTCGAGGTCGAGAAGATCGTCGAAGTGGGCGAACTCGCGCCCGACGACATCCACCTGCCGGGCATCTACGTGCACCGCATCGTGCTGAACGCCAACCCCGAGAAGCGCATCGAGAAGCGCACGGTGACGGCAGCCGCTCCGGCAGACGCTGCGGCCGCCAAGGTCGAGGCGCAGGCCGCCATTGCCCAGGCCGCCGCCGGCAGCGAAGTGCCCGCCCCCGTCAAGAACACCAAAGGAGCCTGAGATGCCCTGGACCCAAGACCAAATGGCCGCGCGTGCGGCGCAAGAGCTCGAAGACGGCTTCTACGTGAACCTGGGCATCGGCATTCCCACGCTCGTGGCCAACTTTGTCGGTGACAAGGAAGTGTGGCTGCAAAGCGAGAACGGCATGCTCGGCATCGGCCCGTTCCCGACCGAAGACCAGGTCGACGCCGACCTGATCAACGCCGGCAAGCAGACCGTGACCACGCTGCCGGGCTCGGCCATTTTCGGCAGCCACGACAGCTTTGCGATGATCCGCGGCGGCAAGATCAACCTGTCGATCCTCGGCGCCATGCAGGTCAGCGTGAAGGGCGACCTCGCCAACTGGATGATCCCTGGCAAGATGGTGAAGGGCATGGGCGGCGCCATGGACCTGGTGGCCGGCGTGAAGCGCGTCATCGTGCTGATGGAGCACGTCGCCAAGAAGAAGGACGGCACCGAGGATTTCAAGATCCTCGAGCAGTGCACCTTGCCGCTCACCGGCGTGGGCGTGGTCGACCGCATCATCACCGACCTGGCCGTGATGGACGTGGTGCCCGAAGGCCTCAAGGTGGTCGAGCTCGCGCCGGGCGTGAGCTTCGATGCGCTGCAGGCGAAGACCGGGGCGCAACTGATCCAGTAGGCAACAGCAGCGCGTCGCGCTGCGCTTCGGCGGCTTCGCGCAGAAAGTTCCACACCGTCTGCATCCGCACGAGGTGCTTGGTTTCCGCCGGCATCGACATCCAGAAGGTGCGCGTGAAGTTCGCCTGGTCGCCGAGCACGGGGCGCAATGCGGCGTCCTGTTCGGCAATGAAGGCCGGCAGCACCGCAATGCCGGCTCCGGCCGCTACCGCCCGGTGCTGCGCCAGCACGCTGGTGCTGCGCAGCGCAAAGGCATCGGGCCGGTGCAGTTCGTCCAGGTACTGCAGTTCCTTGCTGAAGAGCAGGTCGTCCACGTAGCTGATGAAGGTGTGGCCGCGCAGGTCTTCGCGCGTTTTTATCGGCTTGTGCGCGGCCAGGTATTGCTTCGACGCGTAGAGCCGCAGCGTGTAGTCGGTGAGCTTGGTCACGACCACGGGCCCGCGTGCCGGCCGTTCGAGCGAAATCACGATGTCGGCCTCGCGTCGCGACAGGTGCACCAGCCGCGGCATGGCCAGCAGGTCGATGGTGAGCCGCGGGTGCTGCTGGGCGAACAGCGCGAGTTGCGGCGCCAGCACCACGGTGCCGAAACCCTCGGTGGCGCCTATGCGCACCAGGCCCGACAAGCCTTCCTGCGATGCCGGCGCGGTGCTTTCCACCGCCTGGAAGGCGCTTTCCATGGCCTCGACCTGTGGCTGCAGCTTGCGGCCCGCCTCGGTCAGCCGGTGGCCGCCCGCCTCGCGTGAGAAAAGCGGCGCACCCACTTCCTTCTCGAGCGCCTGAATGCGCCTGGCCACGGTGGTGTGGTCTACCTCGAGCCGGCGCGCCGCGCTCATCAGCGTGCCCGAGCGGGCCAGTTCCAGAAAGTAGCGAAGGTTGTCCCAGTCCATGTGCTCGCATTGCCTCGGTTGAGCTTTGCATTTTTGCAAAGCGATGGCGCATATTTGTCTATTGTCATGGCAAATCTGCAAAGCTAGGATGCGGCTTGAACCTGCCACGCAGGCCACCGTATTCACAGGAGACAAAGCCCATGGACGCCACCACCACCCCGAAGACAAAACCAGGTCGCCACCGTCAAGCTCTTGATCGGCGGCAAGTTCGTCGAGTCGAAGACCAGCGAATGGCGCGACATCGTCAACCCGGCCACGCAAGAGGTGCTCGCCCGCGTGCCCTTTGCCACGCAGGCCGAGCTCGATGCCGCAGTCGCCTCCGCCAAGGACGCCTTCAAGACCTGGCGCAAGACCCCCATCGGCGCGCGCGCCCGCATCTTCCTGAAGTACCAGCAGCTCATTCGCGAGAACATGAGCGAGCTGGCCGCGATTCTCACGGCCGAGCAGGGCAAGACGCTGCCCGACGCGGAGGGCGACGTGTTCCGCGGCCTCGAAGTGGTCGAACACGCATCGAACATCGGCAACCTGCAGCTCGGCGAGCTGGCCAACAACGTGGCCAACGGCGTCGACACCTACACGCTGCTGCAGCCGCTCGGTGTATGCGCCGGCATCACGCCGTTCAACTTCCCGGCCATGATCCCGCTGTGGATGTTCCCGATGGCCATCGTTACCGGCAACACCTTCGTGCTGAAGCCCTCCGAACAAGACCCGATGGTGACGATGCGCCTGTGCGAACTGGCGCTGGAAGCCGGCATTCCGCCCGGCGTGCTCAACGTGGTGCATGGCGGCGAGGCCGTGGTCAACGGCATCTGCGATCACAAGGACATCAAGGCGATCAGCTTCGTCGGCTCGACCAAGGTCGGCACGCACGTCTACAACCGCGCCACGCTGGCCGGCAAGCGCGTGCAATGCATGATGGGCGCGAAGAACCACGCCATCGTGATGCCCGACGCCAACAAGGAGCAAACGCTCAATGCACTGGCGGGTGCGAGCTTTGGCGCCGCGGGCCAGCGCTGCATGGCTGTGTCGGTGGCGGTGCTGGTGGGCGAGGCGCGCAACTGGGTGCCCGAGCTCATCGCAAAGGCCAAGACGCTGAAGATCGGCGCCGGCACCGAAAAGGGCGTGGACGTGGGGCCGCTGGTTTCCTGCGCAGCCTACGACCGCGTCAACAACCTCATCGAACGCGGTGTGGCCGACGGCGCCAAGCTGGAGCTCGATGGCCGCAAGCCCACCGTGACCGGCTACGAGAAGGGCAACTTCGTGGGGCCGACGATCTTCTCGGGCGTGAAGCCCGGCATGACCATCTATGACCAGGAGATCTTCGGACCGGTGCTGTGCGTGGCCGACGCCGAGAACATCGACGAAGCCATCGAGCTGATCAACAGCAACCCTAACGGCAACGGCACCGCCATCTTCACGCAGTCGGGTGCCGCGGCGCGTCGCTTCCAGGAAGACATCGACGTGGGCCAGGTCGGCATCAACGTGCCGATTCCGGTGCCTGTGCCGATGTTCTCTTTTACCGGTTCGCGCGCATCCAAGCTCGGCGACCTGGGCCCGTATGGCAAGCAGGTCATCATGTTCTACACGCAGACCAAGACCGTGACGGCACGCTGGTTCGACGACAGTACCGTCTCGCACGGCGTGAACACCACGATCAGCCTCAAATGAGGCGCGGCCTTCGCCTCGCGGTCTGGGGTGCGGCGGCGGCGCTCGCCTTGCTTGCGGGCGCCGCGCGGGCGGCCGCCGATGCCGGTCCGGACGACTGCAATCCCGACGGCAACCAGCAGCAGCTGAACGCCTGCGCCGCGCGCGATTTTCGTACGGCCGATGCCGCACTCAACATCCGCTACGGCGAGGTGATGAAGACCCTCTCGCCGCAGATGCGCGTAGCGTTGCGCACCGAGCAGCGCGCCTGGCTCAAGGGCCGTGACCCCGCCTGCAAACGCGCCTCGAAAGCGAACGAAGGCGGCTCCATCTGGCCGCTGGTGTTCAACTCATGTCTGGAGAAATCGACCCTGAAACGGACCGCCGAACTGGATCGCTGGAAGGACCGCGAACAATGAACTTCGAATTGTCCGAAGAGCAGAACGCCTTTGCGCAGAGCGCGCGCGATTTTGCACAGGCCGAGTTCGCGCCGCATGCCGCGCAATGGGACACGGAAGCCATCTTTCCGAAGGAGGCCATTGCCAAGGCCGGCGAGCTGGGCTTCTGCGGGCTTTACGCGCCCGAGCGCATCGGCGGCCTCGGCCTGCCGCGGCTTGATTCGGCGTTGGTGTTCGAGGAGATGGCCGCGGTCGACCCCTCGACCACGGCCTTCATCACCATCCACAACATGGCGACATGGATGCTCGGCACCTGGGCGACCGATGCGGTCGCGAAGCAGTGGGGCGAAGACTTGACGAGCGGGCGCAAGCTCGCTTCCTATTGCCTCACCGAGCCGGGCGCCGGGTCGGACGCGGGCTCGCTCAAGACGCGCGCCGAACTGCAGGGCACCGAATACCTCATCAACGGCGGCAAGGCCTTCATCTCCGGTGCGGGCGCGACCGACGTGCTGGTGCTCATGGCGCGCACGGGCGGCGGCGGCGCGGGCGGTATCTCGGCCTTTGCGGTGCCGGCCGATGCGCCGGGCGTGAGCTACGGCAAGAAAGAGCACAAGATGGGCTGGAACAGCCAGCCCACGCGCGCCATCAACTTCGACAACGTGCGCGTGCCCGCCGAGAACCTGCTGGGCAAGGAAGGCGAGGGCTTTCGCATTGCCATGAAGGGGCTGGACGGCGGGCGCATCAACATCGCGACCTGTTCGGTGGGTGCGGCGCAGGGCGCGCTCGATGCGGCGCGCCGCTATCTTCATGAACGCCAGCAGTTCGGCAAGCCGATCGCGAGCTTTCAGGCGCTGCAGTTCAAGCTGGCCGACATGGCGACCGAACTCGTTGCGGCGCGGCAGATGGTGCGGCTTGCCGCAAGCAAGCTCGATGCGGGCCATGCCGATGCGAGCACCTATTGCGCGATGGCCAAGCGCTTTGCGACCGATGCGGGCTTCAACGTGTGCAACGATGCGCTGCAGCTGCACGGCGGCTACGGCTACCTGAGCGAGTTTCCGCTCGAGCGGCTGGTGCGCGATACCCGCGTGCACCAGATCCTCGAAGGCACCAACGAAATCATGCGCGTGATCGTTGCGCGAAAATTGCTGGAAGGGGACAGCGATATCCGCTGACGCCCCGCCTCCAGAGCCTCTCAAGACAATGACCGACTCCGTAGTTCTTTTCGAAGAAATCAAGACCGCCGGCGGCCAGCGCTTCGGCGTTGCAACGCTCAACGCACCGGCTTCGCTCAACGCGCTTTCCGTGGACATGGTGCGCCTGCTCACGCCCAAGCTGCGCGAGTGGGCGAAGGACGACGGCATCGTCGGGGTGCTGATGCAGGCCGCCGGCGAGAAGGCCTTCTGCGCCGGCGGCGACCTGCGCCAGCTGTATCAAACGCTGCTCGAGTGCGGGCCCGCGCGCAACACCTATGCGGAAGACTTCTTCCGCGAAGAGTACGAGCTCGACTACCTGATCCACACCTTTCCCAAGCCGTTTCTCTGCTGGGGCCACGGCATCGTGATGGGCGGCGGCGTGGGGCTGATGTCAGGCTGCTCGCACCGCGTGGTTACCGCACAGAGCCGCATTGCCATGCCCGAGATCAGCATCGGCCTCTACCCTGATGTGGGCGGCAGCTGGTTCTTGCGGCGCACGCCGGGGCGCACGGGCTTGTTCCTGGCGCTTACCGCCGCCAACCTGAATGCGGCCGATGCCATCTTCTGCGGGCTGGCCGACGTGCTGGTGCCGCATGAGCACAAGGGCCAGGTGCTCGAGGCGATTGCCGCGACGCGCTGGCACGGCGAACAGAAGGCCGACCGCGCCGAGCTTTCGCGAATCCTCGCGCGGGCGGGCGAGGGCGCGCAAATGCCGCCATCCAAGGTGCGCGAGCACTACGACACCATCAACGCCTTGATGGCCGGCGACGACCTGCTCGACATTTCGAACCGCCTGCGCAACCTGCAAAGCGACGATGCATGGCTGCAGTCCGCTTCCAAGACCTTCATGAAGGGCGCGCCGAGTTCGGCCGCGCTGAGCTTCGAGCTGTGGCAGCGCGTGCACCGCATGTCGCTGGCCGAGGTGTTCCGGCTCGAATACTGGGCGTCGCTGGGCTTCTGCGCGCACAAGGACTTTGCCGAGGGCATCCGCGCGGTGCTGATCGACAAGGACCGCAACCCGCGCTGGAACCCCGCCACCATCGAAGAGATCACGCCCGAGTTCATTGAAGACCACCTGCGCCCGCGCGGCGAAATGCCGGCCGAGCTCGCTGCGCTGGTCTGACCCGCTTCTACAAAACAACGGAGACAAAAAATGAAGATTGCATTCATCGGCCTCGGCAACATGGGCGGCCCCATGGCCATGAACCTGAAGAAGGCGGGCCACGAGGTCAGGGCTTTCGACCTGTCGGCCGAGGCTTGCAAGAAGTACGCAGCCGAAGGCCTGGGCATTGCCTCTTCGGCTGCCGATTCGGTTGCCGGTGCCGAGGTGGTGATCAGCATGCTGCCGGCCAGCGCGCATGTGGAGGGCCTGTTTCTCGGCGGCGCCGGCAAGCCCGGCCTGCTCGAGAGCATCGCGGCCGGCACGCTCGTCATCGACAGCAGCACCATCGCGGCCGCCACATCGCGCAAGGTGGCCGAGGTAGCCGCTGCCAAGGGCATTGCCATGATCGATGCGCCGGTTTCCGGCGGCACCGGCGGCGCCATTGCCGGCACGCTCACCTTCATGGTCGGCGGTGAAGCAAAGGATCTGGAGCGCGCGCGCCCGGTGCTCGAGAAAATGGGCGCCAACATCTTTCACGCCGGCGCAGCAGGCGCGGGTCAGACCGCGAAGATCTGCAACAACATGCTGCTCGGCATCTTGATGATCGGCACCTCCGAAGCGCTGGCACTGGGCGTTGCCAACGGGCTCGACCCGAAGGTGCTGTCCGAAATCATGCGCCGCAGTTCCGGCGGCAACTGGGCGCTCGAGAAGTACAACCCCATGCCGGGCGTGATGGAAGCGGCACCCGCATCGAAGAACTACGCAGGCGGCTTCGGTACCGACCTGATGCTCAAGGACCTGGGCCTGGCGCAAGAAAACGCCACCGCCGTGCGTGCCGCGACGCCGCTGGGCGGGCTGGCGCGCAGCCTGTATGCGGCGCACAGCCTCGCGGGCCACGGTGCGCTCGATTTTTCGAGCGTGCTGAAGCTGGTGCAGAAGGCTTAGTAGCCCTTCTTTTCAGACGGCGGGCACGGCCGTAGCAGCGCGGCTTGTGCCCGTGCTCAGAGCAGCTCGATTCCGGGCAGGCTCTTGAAACAGCTCTCGCGCGTGATGCGCACGAAGTCCGCCAGCCATGGCTGGGCCGAGGTGCCCTGCGTGCAGGCCATGTACAGCCGGCCCGTGAGGCCCCTGGCGCCCACCCGCCGCGCCGTGACATAGCCGCGATCCAGGTAGTTCTGCACCGCCCAAAGCGGCAGCGTTGCAACGCCCCGGCCGCTTGCCACCAGCTGCAGCATCGCCACCGTGAGCTCGGTCGTGCGCCGGTGCGCCGGCTCCACGCCGGCAGGGGCCAGCACTTGGCGCACGATGTCGAGCATTTCGTCGGGCACGGGGTAGGTGATGAGCGTCTGGTCGGCAAAGTGGCGCGCGGTGAGATGCGGCTTGGCCGTCAGCGAATGGTCGTTGGCCAGCAGCGCGACGATCTCGAAGCGGAACAGCGCGTGGTAGTCCACCGTTTCATCGGGGTCCTGCTCGGAAACGATCGCTACCTCGGCCCGGTTCTGCATCACCAGCGCGATGGGGTCTGGGTGAAAGCCCGAGACGATGTCGAGCTCGATCTCGGGCCAGCGCTGGCGAAAGGCATCCATGGCCGGCATCAGCCAGTCGAAGCAGGTGTGGCACTCGACCACGATGCGCAGCTGCCCGCTGCGCCCGAGCGCAAGCCGCGCCACGTCGCGCTCCGCTTCTTCGACCAGCGGCAGCGCGGTATCGGCCAGCTGCAGCAGCCGCAGCCCGGTGGTGCTGAACTGCGGCGGCACCGACTTGCGCTCGAACAGCTGCGCGCCGTAGCGGTCTTCAAGCAGCTTGATCTGGTGCGACAGCGCCGACTGCGTGAGGTTGAGCAACTGCGCCGCGCGCACCAGGCTGCCGGTGTCGCGCAGCGCGACCAGCGTGCGCAGGTGCCGTATTTCCAGAATGGACTGCAACATGAATGAATTTCAAGTGAAAGGGCAAAACGTTTCGTTTGAATCATATGCCTCAAAGCCCGACCATTGCTGATTCTCAAGATCCAGCGACCGGAACACCTGCAAATGACCACCCGTACCCACACCCTCGGCTTTCCGCGCATGGGCGCCAACCGGGAACTGAAGTTCGCACTCGAAAAGCACTGGCGCGGCGAAATCGACCGCACCGCGCTCGAAGCGATCGGCGAACAGCTGCGCGCGCGCCATTGGCAGGCCCAGCGCGACGCGGGGCTCGACTACGTGACCGTCGGCGACTTTGCCTACTACGACCATGTGGCCAACCATATCCAGCTGCTCGGCTGCGAGCCGGCGCGTTTCGGCTTCAAGGGCGACGAGCCCGAACTCTCGCGTTACTTCAAGATGGCCCGCGGCGTCGAGGACGAAGCCGGCCATATGCACGATGCGGCTTGCGGCCACGGCTGCGAAGGTACGGCGGGCACCTTTGCCCTGGAGATGACCAAGTGGTTCGACACCAACTACCACTACCTCGTGCCCGAGTTCACCGCAGCCACCCAGTTCAAGCTGGCCTCGGCGCGGCTGTTCGACGAAGTGGCGCAGGCGCAGCAGGCCGGGCATGCGGTCAAGGCCGTGCTGCTCGGGCCGCTGAGTTTTCTGTACCTTGGCAAGGAGAAAGAGGCGGGCTTCGACCGCTTCTCGCTGCTCGATGCCTTGCTGCCCGTTTACGAGCAAGTGCTGAACCGCCTCAAGCAGCAAGGGGTGGAGTGGGTGCAGATCGACGAGCCCATCCTGGGCCTGGACCTGCCCGATGCCTGGCGCAACGCCTTTGAGCGTGCCTACTGGCAGCTGGCCCGCAGTGCACCCAAGCTGCTGCTGGCCACCTACTTTTCGCCGCTTTCGGACAACCTGCGCCTTGCCTGCCAGCTGCCGGTGGCCGGCCTGCACGTGGATGCCGTGCGCTCGCCGCAGGAGCTGACGGGCGTGGCCGACTGGCTCCCGGCGCACAAAGTGTTGTCGGTCGGCATCATCGATGGGCGCAACATCTGGCGCACCGACCCCGATGCCGCGCTTGCCACGCTGCGCCCGGTGGTCGACAAGAACCGTGGCGAACTCTGGATCGCGCCGTCGTGCTCGCTGCTGCATGTGCCGTTCAGCCTGGCTGCGGAAAACAAGCTCGATGCCGAATTGAAGTCGTGGCTCGCGTTTGCGGTCGAAAAGCTCGACGAACTTCGCGTGCTGCGTGCCGTGCTCGACGGCCGCGAAGGCGCCGTCGCTGAAGAGCTCGAGGCAGCGCGCGCCGCAGTGGCCGCGCGGCGCGGCAGCTCGCGCGTGCACCGCGCCGACGTGGCGCTGCGGCTGGCGCGCAGCGTGGCGGGCGACGACCAGCGCGCCTCAACCTTCACCAAGCGCCAGTCGGTGCAGCGTGCGCGCTTTGCGTTGCCCGCACTGCCGACCACCACCATCGGCTCGTTCCCTCAGACTTTGGAGATCCGCGCCGCGCGCGCCGCATTCAAGCGGGGCGAACTCGATGCGGCAGGCTACCGCGAGAAGATGCGCGCCGAAATCGCGCTGGCCGTGCGCAAGCAGGAGGCACTGGGTATCGACGTGCTGGTGCACGGGGAGGCCGAGCGCAACGACATGGTCGAGTACTTCGGCGAACAGCTCGACGGCTTTGCGTTTACCGCCAACGGCTGGGTGCAGTCGTATGGATCGCGCTGCGTGAAGCCGCCGGTCATCTTCGGCGACGTGGCACGCCCGGCGCCGATGACGGTCGAGTGGACCGCCTATGCGCAGAGCCTCACGCAACTGCCGATGAAGGGCATGCTGACGGGCCCCGTCACTATCCTGCAATGGTCGTTCGTGCGCGACGACCAGCCGCGCGCCACTACTTGCGAGCAGATTGCCTGGGCGATCCGCGACGAGGTGGTCGACCTCGAGGGTGCCGGCATCGGCATCATCCAGATCGACGAACCCGCGATCCGCGAAGGTTTGCCGCTGCGGCGTGCGGGCTGGCCCGCTTACCTGAAGTCGGCGACGCGCGCATTTCGCATCAGCGCCTCGGGCGTGCGGGACGAGACGCAGATCCACACTCACATGTGCTATTCGGAGTTCAACGACATCCTGCCCGAGATTGCCGCCATGGATGCGGACGTGATCACCATCGAGACCAGCCGCTCCGACATGGAACTGCTGCGGGGCTTCGGTGGGGAGAACAGTGCGGGCGGCTTCCGCTACCCCAACGAGATCGGCCCCGGCGTGTACGACATCCATTCGCCGCGGGTGCCCTCGGTGGACGAGATCGTGCGCCTGATGCGCAAGGCCGCCGGCGTGGTGCCGCCGGAGAACCTCTGGATCAACCCCGACTGCGGCCTGAAGACCCGCGGCTGGCCGGAGACCGAGGCGGCGCTGTCGAACATGGTGACGGCTGCGAAGCTGCTGCGCGAGGAACTGGCCGTCGGCTGAAGAAGCGCGGGCAGGACAGGGGAAGAGGGCGGCGGCGAGCGCCAATAATGGCGCCATGACCGCTTCTCCAGTCGTTGCCAAACGTTTCTCCTTCGCATCTTTTCTTTTGCTCCTGCTGTTGCTGGCGCCCGCATTGGCCCGTGCGCAAGACCGCGCCCAGGCCCTGCTGCAATTCGAAGGCGTACAGGCGCGCTACCAGGCGGCCTATGCGCCTGGCGCTGTGGCGCGCGATGCCCGCGAGTTGCTCGAGCCTGCCGATCAGGCCATCGCCGACAGCGCACTCAAGGCGCTCGATGCAGCAGCCGCGCGGTCTTTCGATGTAGCGGCATCCGTCGCCGCGATCCAGCAGGAAGTGGCGGCCGCTGGCAAGGGCGCGGCCGCGCCAGGCCCGCAGGTGCTGGCAGCGGTGGCCCGCTTCGCGCAACTGCGCGCCGATTACGCTGCGAAGGACCAGGCGGCGAAGTTCGAGTTCTTCAATCGCGAACGCGCGAAGCCGGCCGATCCTGCGCGCACCGAGCTTCTCGAGCGCATGGCCGTGGCCGACATGCGAGAGGTCGATTTTTCGAGCCAGCTGCTGCTGAGCTCCGTCGTCAAGCAATTGGCCCGCGGCAATGCCGGCCAGTTCACGTCGTTGCCTGACCGAACGCTCGACATGGCGGTGGACACGCTGTGGTCGCGCGGCGTCACGTCGCCGCGCCCGCGGAATCTGTTGACGGTGGCGCGCGAACTCGAAAAGCAGGTGACGCAGGCCTTGCTCGCGGCACTGCCCGATGCGGATGTGGCTGCCTTGCTGGCCTGGCGCAACGACCCGCAGGCTCCGGCCGAGCGCGAGGCGCTGCTGGGTGCTTACCGCGCCGAGGTCAAGGCGAGCGGCGCCGTGGCGATCCGGACGATGGTGCGCGGCTGGCCGCGTTCCTGACCGCAGCGCGCGCGGTGCCATATTTGTCGGGTGCCGCGGCATAGGGCATGAACCGGCTCTGGTTCTCGTCCACATCGAGCGGGCGGCCGACGAACGGAAAGGCGCGCTGCGGGCAGGCTTCGCGTTCGCACACCTTGCAGCCCGCACCAATGGGGGTGGGCACATCGGGGTCGCGCAGGTCCAGCCCCTTGGAATAGACGAGCCGCGTCGCGTGGCTGATGTCGCAGCCCAGGCCGATCGAAAAAGTCTTGTTGGGCGAGCCGTAGCCGCGGAACCCGTGCGAAACCGTGCGCGCAATCCAGAGGTAGGCCCGGCCGTCGGGCATGCGCGCCAGTTGGGTGAGCACGCGCCCGGGCTGAGCAAAGGCTTCGTACACGTTCCATAGCGGGCAGGTGCCGCCGGTCTTCGAAAAGTGGAAGTGCGTGGCCGATTGCCGCTTCGAGATGTTGCCCGCGCGGTCGACGCGAATCAGAAAGAAGGGCACGCCGCGCGCGTCGGGCCGCTGCAGCGAACTCAAGCGGTGGCAAATGGTCTCGAAGCCCACGCCGAAGCGCCTCGCCAGCTGGTCGATGTCGTAGCGCAGTTGCTCGGCCGCCTCGAGAAAGATCATGTAGGGCAGGAGCAGGGCGGCGGCAAAGTAGTTGGCCAGGCCTATGCGCGCGAGAGAGCGTGCGGTGTCGCTGGAGAGAGGCGCATCGGCCACGAGCTGGTCGATCAGGCCGCCCACTTCAAGGAACGCGAGCTGCGTTGCCAGCTGAAATGCATGCTGGCCCGGCTCGAGGTAGCGCGAGAGCCGCAGCACGCGCGTGGCCGGGTCGTAGCGGCGTTGCGCGCCGCTTTCGTCGTCATCCGCCGGAATCACCTGCACGCCATGCGCTTCGAGCAGCCGCTGCGCCAGCCGGTCGCCCGGGTTCCCTTCGCGCAGCCGCCACTGCGTGGAGAAGGCCTCGGCCGCGGCATCGAGCGGCGCTATGTGGTTCTGGTGTGCAAAGAAAAAGTCGCGCACCTCTTCGAAGGGCATGGGCCGCGCCTGCGGCATGCGCGCGAGGTCGCCGCGGCCGTCGCCCAGTTCGGCTGCCAGTGCTTCGAGCCGTTCGGTGGCGTCGCGGTGGCGCTGGTGCAGCGCCACCAGTGCGCGGCCCACGGCCGGCATTTGCGTGGCCACTTCGCGCAATTCGGCAAGCGCGACGGCATCGCCGCCGGGATTGTCGGCCAGCGCTTCGCGCAGGCTTGCGACCAGGCGCGCCTCTTCGTCTTCGGAGAAGGCCTGGATGTCGACGCCCAGCGTAGCGTGCAGGCGCAACAACACCGGCACCGTGAGCGGACGCTGGTTCTGCTCGATCTGGTTCAGGTAGCTTGGCGACAGGCCCAGCTGCTGCGCCAGCGCGAACTGGCTCAGGCCGCGCTCTTCGCGCAGGCTTCGCAGGCGCACGCCCATGAAGGTCTTCTTCATCGTCAATCCGTTCTTCGCAAGATTCGCAAAATGCATGCGAGGTCTTCGCAATCATTCGCCAATTCAGTCCTTCATTATGGGCACGATCTTGCGTAAATTGCGAATATGCAAAGCGCACGCGGCACAGTCCGACTGATCGAGGTGGTGTTCCCTGAACACACCAACCACTACGGCACGCTGTTTGGCGGGCAGGCCTTGCAGCTGCTGTCGAAGGCGGCGTTTCTTTCCGGCCGCGGCTTCGTGCGTGGCGACGTGGTGATGGCGCGCTGCGGCGAGGTGCTGTTCCATGCGCCCGTGCGGCTGGGCAGCACGCTGGTGCTCGACACGCACGTGTCGCGCGTGGGCCGCAGTTCGCTCACCGTGCGCGTGGCGGGCAGCGTGCAAGACGTGGTTACCGATGCGCTCACCCGTGTGCTCGACGGTGAATTCGAAATGGTGGCGGTCGATGCCGCCGGACGACCGGTGCGGCTGGCGAACCCGCCGCATTTTCATGAACAGACATTCGAGGAGACGGTATGACACTGATCGCAGAGAACGCGCCCGCCGCCGGCTTTAGGCCGAAGAAATCCGTCGCGCTTTCAGGCGTGACCGCGGGCAACACCGCCCTGTGCACCGTGGGGCGCACCGGCAACGACCTGCACTACCGCGGCTACGACATCCTCGACATTGCCGATGTCTGCGAGTTCGAGGAAATTGCGCACCTGCTGGTGCACGGCAAGCTGCCGACCGCCTCGGAGCTGCGCGCCTACAAGGGCCGGCTGAAGGCGATGCGCGGCCTGCCCGCGAGCGTGAAGGAAGCGCTGGAGCGCCTGCCCGCCAGCGCGCACCCGATGGACGTGATGCGCACCGGCGTTTCCGCGCTCGGCTGCGTGCTGCCCGAGAAAGACGACCACTCGCTGCCCGGCGCACGCGACATTGCCGACCGGCTGATGGCATCGCTCGGCTCGATGCTGCTCTACTGGTATCACTGGTCCACACAGGGCAAGCGCATCGAGGTGGAGACCGACGACGATTCGATCGGTGCTCACTTCCTGCACCTGCTGCACGGCCGCGCGCCTTCGGCAAGCTGGGAGCGTGCAATGCACACCTCGCTCAACCTGTATGCCGAGCATGAGTTCAACGCATCGACCTTCACTGCGCGCGTGGTGGCGGGCACGGGCTCCGACGTGTATTCGGCCATTACCGGTGCCATTGGCGCGCTGCGCGGGCCCAAGCACGGCGGCGCCAACGAAGCGGCCTTCGAGATCCAGAAGCGCTACGACACACCCGATGAGGCCGAGGCGGACATTCGCCGCCGCGTGGAAGCCAAGGAGGTCGTCATCGGCTTCGGCCACCCGGTCTACACCGTGTCGGACCCGCGCAATGCGGTGATCAAGCGCGTGGCCAGGCAGCTCTCGGACGAGGCCGGCTCCACGCGCATGTTCGACATTGCGGAGCGCATCGAAAGCGTGATGTGGAACGCCAAGAAGATGTTTCCCAACCTCGACTGGTTCAGCGCCGTGAGCTATCACATGCTCGGCGTGCCCACTGCCATGTTCACACCGCTCTTCGTGATTGCGCGCACCAGCGGTTGGGCCGCCCACATCATCGAGCAGCGGCAAGACAACAAGATCATCCGGCCCAGCGCCAATTACACCGGCCCAGAAGACCTGGCCTTCGTGCCGATCTCGGACCGGCGCTGAAGGCTTGCGCACAGCTCCGCACCGTTTACCGCAACAGAGAAGAACCATGTCCGCTCACATCAGCAACGTCCGCCCCGAACCCGACCAGGTGCTGGTCGACATCGTCGACTACGTACTCGACCACCAGCAGATCACCAGCGCGCTGGCGTACGAAACAGCGCGCCACTGCTTGATCGACACGCTCGGCTGCGGGCTCGAGGCGCTCGAGTACCCGGCCTGCACCAAGCTGCTCGGCCCGGTCGTGCCAGGCACGGTGGTGCCGCATGGCGCCAAGGTGCCCGGCACGCCATACCAACTCGATCCGATCCAGGCGGCCTTCAACATCGGCACGATGATCCGCTGGCTGGACTTCAACGACACCTGGCTGGCAGCGGAGTGGGGCCATCCGAGCGACAACCTCGGCGGCATTCTTGCCACGGCCGACTGGCTCAGCCGCAATGCGGTGGCTGCGGGGCGCAAGCCGCTCGTGATGCACGACGTGCTCACCGCAATGATCCAGGCGCACGAGATCCAGGGCTGCCTTGCGCTGGAGAACTCGTTCAACAAGGTGGGGCTCGATCACGTGGTGCTGGTAAAGGTAGCTTCGACGGCCGTGGTGGCGCGCTTGATGGGCCTCTCGCGAGACGAGATCGTCAACGCCGTGTCGCTGGCCTGGGTCGATGGGCAGAGCCTGCGCACCTATCGCCATGCGCCCAACACCGGCAGCCGCAAGAGCTGGGCCGCGGGTGATGCCACGAGCCGTGCGGTGCGCCTTGCGCTCATCGCCAAGACCGGAGAGATGGGCTACCCCAGCGTGCTCACAGCCAAGACCTGGGGCTTCTACGACGTGCTGTTCAAGGGCCAACCGTTCAAATTCCAGCGGCCGTATGCAAGCTATGTGATGGAGAACGTGCTGTTCAAGATCAGCTTTCCGGCCGAGTTCCACAGCCAGACGGCGGTGGAGGCGGCCATGGCGCTGCATGCGCAGCTGAAGCAGGCCGGCAAGACGGTGGAGGACATCGAGCGCGTGACCATCCGCACGCACGAGGCCTGCATTCGCATCATCGACAAGAAGGGGCCGCTCGCCAATCCTGCGGACCGCGACCATTGCATCCAGTACATGGTGGCAGTGCCGATGATCTTCGGCCGCCTCACGGCTGGCGACTACGAAGACAACGTGGCCAGTGACCCGCGCATCGATGCGCTGCGCGACAAGATCGTGTGCGTGGAAGACCCGCGCTTCACTACCGACTATCACGACCCCGAAAAGCGCAGCATTGCCAACGCGCTGACCGTGACCTTCAAGGACGGCACCGGCTTTTCGGAAGTGATCGTCGAATACCCCATCGGCCACAAGCGCCGCCGCGCGGACGGCATTCCGCTGCTCGAAGCCAAGTTCCGCACCAACCTGGCACGCCGCTTCGCGCACAAGCAGCCGCAGGCCATCCTCGATGTGTCGCTCGATGCGAAGAAGCTCGAAGCCATGCCGGTGCATGAGTATGTCGATCTGTATGCCGCCTAACCGATTGCCGCCTGATCCCATGCAAGCGAACACCGAATCCACCAAGAAGGTGCTGCGCCGCCTGGCCGAGGCGCGCCGCGGCGTGCTGGTGCCGGGGGCATTCAACGCGCTCTCCGCCCGCGTGATCGAAGACCTCGGCTTCGAGGCGATCTACGTCACGGGCGCCGGGGTCACCAACATGCACTTCGGCCTGCCCGACCAGGCCTTCATGGGCCTGCATGAGATAGCGGAGCACACGGCGCGCATTCGCGATGCGGTGAACCTGCCGCTGCTGGTCGATGCCGACACCGGCTTTGGCAATGCGCTGAACGTGCGGCATGCGGTGCGCGTTCTCGAGCGGGCAGGGGCCGACTGCATCCAGCTCGAAGACCAGGTCAGCCCCAAGCGCTGCGGCCACTTTGCGGGCAAGGCGGTCATCGACACGGCCGAGATGCTCGGCAAGATCAAGGCCGCGGCCGATGCGCGCACCGATGCCGACATGCTCATCATGGCCCGCACCGATGCGGCGGCCGTGCACGGCTTCGAGGCGGCCGTCGAACGTGCGCAGCTGTTCAGCGAGGCCGGTGCCGACATCCTTTTCGTGGAAGCCGTGACGCAAGCCGACGAAGTGCGCGCCTTGCCGCGGCGGCTGGGCAAGCCGCAACTGATGAACATGGTGATCGGCGGAAAGACGCCGACCTTCGGCGCCGAAGAACTGGGCGCGCTCGGCTATGGGCTGGTGCTGTACGCCAATGCCGCATTGCAGGGCGCGGTGGCTGGCATGCAACGTGCATTGACGGTTTTGCGTGATACTCGCCGCCTCGACGAAGACCCATCGCTCGTGGCTTCGTTTGCCGAGCGGCAGCGCCTGGTCGGAAAACCCGAGCTCGACCAGCTAGAGAAAAAATACGCAGGTTGAGCTAAATTTCTTAAACGAGTGTGCACTTTTGCCCTCTCGTCAGAAAGTTCCCCGTCATTGTTTCAGTTTCATGAACACTGCGATTCGATTGGCTAGGGTTTTCCCTTGTAATCGTGGTGCAAACTTCAGGGCATCCAAAGCCCAATCAAGAAGGAAATTGAAATGAAGACCTCGAACATCCTCGCCGCCGCCGCTCTCTCCCTGCTCGCCGCCGCTGGCGCCCACGCAGAAACGTACGAAGGCGTGCAGCCCCTGACCTCCGGTTACAGCCGCGCCGACGTGGCGCCCCAAGCCGCCGCCGCAGCCCGCCAAGGCAACGTGTACAGCGATGCCGCTTCGGCAACTGTGGCTCCCGTGCTGGCTGCTTCGACCGACCGCGCCGCAGTTCGCAACGAAGCCGTTGCCGCCGCTCACGCACCGGGCCAGAACCTGCGCCGCGAAGCCTTCGCAGGCAGCGTGGTTCCCTCGCAAGCACGCAGCTTCACGCGCCAAGCCGGCCTGTAAATCACGCCAGGCACGGAACAGCGGCACACGCCGCTTGCTCCCCAAAAAGCCGGACGATGCCTAGCGCACCGTCCGGCTTTTTGCTTTTGGCCGTGAACGGCATGGGTAGTCCGCAGGGTAGTCCGAACGGCCAGGGCGGGGCAAACACATGTGCCGCCGGCGGCTGCCAGTTCTAGGATGGCCGTTCCATCCCCTACGAAGGAGCTGCCATGCCTCTCTACCTGATCGAACGCACCTTTGCCGATCAACTCGAGGTCTCGCCCGAGGGGGCGGCCAGCATCATGCGCATCAACGACGATGTCGGGGTTCGTTGGCTCTACTCGTTTTTGAGCGCGGACAAGAAGAAGACCTACTGCCTGTACGAGGCGCCCAGCGCCGAGATGATCCGCGAGGCGGCGCAGCGCAACGGGCTGCCCGCCGACGTGGTGATCGAGGTCGACGAATTGCGTCCGCCGGCCGTGCAGGGCCAGGCCGTTGCGGCCTGAACCCTGGGCCTACTTCGACCGCGGGTCGTCCGCCGGATTGACGTAGGTCACGCCCCAAGGGCCGGTGCCGTGAAGCTGCACCACCGTTTCCTCCTGCGTCCATGCAAAGTGGGGCGTCTTGGCCTGAAGGATCATCATGCCGCCGGCGGTCACGGGCATCGACTTCTGCATGTCGAGCTTGTCGCCCAGGCCCATGTGGAAGGTGCCCGAGAGCACGGTCACCCGCTCGACAGCCGGATGCCAGTGCGACGGAATCCGGTAGTTGGCCGGCACCCTGATGCGCACCGTGAAGGGCACGGCTTCGCTCATCGGCCCTTCGAGCACGGCGAGCTTTGCGCCCGGCGGCAGCGAGGGAACGTCGGCCCATTTCAGGTCGGCCGGTGAAATCATCCGGTGGTCGGGTGTCTGGGCCCAGCTCGTCGCAATGGCGGCAAGCAGCGTGGCACCGATGGCCCAGGCGGCAAATGGTTGGCGTGTCATGGTCTTTTCCTTCTCGTGTGACCGGCGAAAGCGCCGCCGGGGCGCGGACGTGGAGCGCGGCCTTGCCTACAGCCGCACCACATCGCCCTTGAGTGAATAAAGAATGGCGACCACTTCGTTCTTCTCGGCCTGGTCGTAGCCGTTCTTCGCCATCGCTTCGAGGATGTCGTCGATGGCGGCGACCAGCTCCTGCTCGTTGATGTTCATGCCCTTGTGCGCGGTCACCAGGTCCTTGCCGGTGTAGCACTGCGGGCCGCCGCTGCCGGCGCAGAGAAACTCGAACACGTGGCGCTCGACCTCGGGGCGGTTGCTATTGGCGAAGCGGGCGCGAATGAGCGGGTTGCTGTAGTGGTTCTCGACCACGTCGGTGACGAGCCGCTGGATGCGCTCCTCACCGCCGAGCCGTTCGTACAGGGTTGCGGGCATACGAAACACTCCTTCCGGTTGTCGACCCGGCGGCGCCGGGCCTGGAACAGACCATAGGACGGGCCGGGCGTGCACGCATCGCCCGAATTGACCATTTGCGGTGCGCGCGGCTACTGGCCGGCAGGTGCCGCGGAGCCTGCGGACGCCACGCGATGGCGGTGCGCCCAGGCCGCGGCTTCGGTGCGGCTGCGGCAGTCGGTCTTCGAAAGAATGTGCCGCACGTGGTGCGCCACCGTGTGCGGGCTGATGAACAGGCGCTCGGCGATGGCCTGGTTGGTGTGGCCGGCGCTGAGCAGCCGCAGCACGTCGACCTCGCGCCGGCTCAGGCCCTCGGGTGCGGCGGGCGATGCATCGGCGCCGCCTTCGAACTCCCGCTGCAGCGCCTCGCAGCGGCGGGCGAGGCCGGCCATGCCGAGTTCGCGGGCTATCGCCAGCGCCGCGTCGAGCTGCGATGTGGCGGCGGCCATGTCGCCGCCGTTGCCGCTGCGCCGGCCCAGCCACCGCGCCCATTCAAAGCGGCTGTGCGCCAGCCACGGCCGGCTGCCGCCTTGCTCGTCCAGCGCGGCGGCGGCCGCGAAATACGCCGCGGCGTTTGGGTCATCGCCCATCATGGCGGCCAGCATGCCGCGGTAGCGGTCCACCGCGCCGAAGCAGGCAATGTTGGTGCCGGTGACCACGTTGCGCCCCGCATAAGGTGCGAGTAACCGGTAGAGCGTTGCCGCGCGCGGCAGGTCGCCAAGCCGTGCGCAGACCTCGGCGGCAAAGACGATGTTGGTGAGCCACATGCCGTCGCGCGCAATACCGGCAAAGCCGTCGCCCGCGAGTGTTTCGTAAGCCTCGCGAGCGGGCTCGTGAAGATCGAGTTCGGTGCAGATCAGCGCGAGGCCGGGCTGCCACAGGCTGCTGCGCGGCACGCTGCCCACCAGCCCGCGCAGCATCGGCAGCACCTCGCCAAGCCGGCCCTGCTGGCGCCGCAGCACAAAGATCTGCAGGCTGTAGGCACCTTGCGCATTGCCCGCGAGAAAGCGCTGCCCGAGCGTGAAGGTCTCGCCGGCCAGCCGCTCGGAATCCGCGAAGCGGCCTTCGTACGCGGCAAGCAGGGTGAGGCTGGCCAGCCCCATCGCCTGCATGAAGGGCTGGCGGATCGCGTCGGCCACCCGCGCGTGCACCTGCGCCAGCGAGCGCGCCGCGTCGAGCGAGCCCTTTTCGACCAGGTCGCCGAAATACCAACCGGTGAGCGCATCCACCCATTCGAGATGGCCCGCGCGTTCGGCCACTTCGAGGGCCTCGCATGCGCAGCGCAGGCGCTCGTCGAGCTGCTCGGGGTAGCCGCGCGCCGGCAGGATTGCGGCCAATGCCTTGAAGAGCGGCTGCGGCATGGCCAGTTCGCGCGCCAGCGCCACGGCACTGCGCTGCGCCGCGTTGGCTTGCTCCTGCCGGCCGCAGAAGATGCAGGCGCGGCACAGCGCGGCAAGCAGGTCGACGCGCAGCGCGGCGTCGAAGCGATCGCTCGTCGCCAGCGCCTCTTCGAGCAGGGCGGCCGCCTCTTCGCCGGGGCGGCTGATGCGCCAGCCGTTGTTCTCGAAGCCGAGGGCCGCCCGCGCGAACATCTCGGCGTCGCCAACGGAGCGCGCCAGCGTGGCGGCCTCCATGAAGGTGGCGGCGCCGGCGTCGTTCTCGCCGGCGTGCATCTGCACCGCACCAAGCGCCAGCAGCAGTGCGCCATGCCGCGCGCGCTCTGCTGGCAACCAGCGCTCCTGCAACTGCAGCGCGAGCCGGTAGCAGCGCAACGCCTCCTCGTACGCCATCACAGCAACGGCCTGCGCTGCGGCGCGCTGGGCGATGTCCAGCGCACGTGCGGGGCTGCCCACGGGCAATGCCGCGGCGGCATGGTAGGCCAGGGGTGCCAGCGCCGCGTCCGGATCGCCGGCGTCGCGCGCCTGGAGCGACTCGGCAATGCGTCCGTGCAGCGCGACGCGGCGCGTTGCGGGCAGTTCGTCGTAAAGCACTTCGCGGATCAGCACGTGGCTGAACTGGTACTGCGCGCCGGAAGGCGACACCTCGACGATGCGGTGCGCCAGCGCTTCGTCGAGCCTGCCCAGCAATTCGGCCTCACCGCTGCTGCCGGCCAGATCGGCCAGCAGCGGCAGGTCGAAGTCGCGGCCGATGCAGGCGGCGATCGAAAGCAGGTCGCAGCAGGGCGCCGAGAGCTGGTTGAGCCGCCGGCCGATCACCGCGCGAATGCCGCCCGGCACGGTTTCGACCTGCACCGCCGCGGCGTGCGGGTCGGTTCCGCAGGAGCCCTGCAAAAAGCGCAGCGTCTCCACCAGGTACAGCGGGTTGCCCTCGGTGCGGCGGTGCATGGTTGCAATGACCGCGGGCGGCGGCGTCACGGCGCTTGCCGCAGCCACCATCCGCTCGGCTTCTTCCAGGCTCAGGCCCTGCAGCGGCAGGCGGCTGAACTGCCGGGTGTTCAGCAGCTCCGCCAGCGTGGCGGCCAAGGGATGCTGACGCGACACATCCATTTCGCGGCAGGAGCCGAGCAGCACGATGCGGCTTTCGGCGAGTTCCTGCGCGATGAAGGCCAGGAGCCGCAGCGACGAGGCATCGGCCCAGTGCAGGTTGTCCAGAATCAGCAGCAGCGGGCGCACGGTGGCCACCTGGCGCCAGAAATGCGCGACCGCGGCAAACAGCCGAAAGCGCGCCTGGTCGCCTTCGCCGATGGCCGGCACCGCGGTGCCGGGCGGCAGCCGCTCGGCGAGTTCGGGTGCAATCTCGGCCGCCGCGGCGGCATCGCGTCCGAGCAGCGCCGGCAGGCGCTCGTCGCGGCAGGCCCGAAGGCAAGCCTGCATTGCGCGCGTCCAGGGCAGGAAGGGCGGCGCGCCCGGTTCCTCGAGGCAGCGGCCCCACAGGGTCAGCATGCCGCGCCGTACGGCCAGCGTTGCCGCTTCCTGCGCGAGCCGGGTCTTGCCGATGCCGGCCTCGCCGCTGAGCATGACCACGCGCCCGCGCCCGGCCAATGCGCCGCCGAGCGCGTCGTGCAGCAGCTGCAGCTCGCCGCGGCGTCCGACGAAGGGCTCCGTCGCGCCGGCTGCCGCGGGGCTCGCCACCGGCGCCGCGCCGCAGGCCGGGCATGGCGCGTCGGCATGCAGGCAAACGCGCCCGCAGCGGTGACAAGCAATCCGGTTCAGCGTGGCCATGCCGCTCCTTGTGCTTTTTCCGGCCATGGGCCGGTATGGGCGAGTCTGCGCGCGGCGAGCGCCGGTAGAACTTGGGACTTACGCCAAACCGCAAGGAAAGCCGGCTGTCGGTGCAAGGGCAGGGCTCTGCTTCGACCCCGAAAACGCCCGGTTACCACCTGCCGCGTTACCGGAAGTTTCACTGTGCGGCGGGGTCCGCGGAGGCGTCCAGGGAAGGTGGCCGGTGTAGACTGCCAGGTTTTTCGTTCTGGGGTATGGCGCACGCTTCACAGCGCACAGTTTTCAATGGTTCGGCGCTTGTTCGCTTGCTTTCGCGACTGGCCGATACGGACTTGCGCGAACCCCGGCAAGCCACCGCGGACCGATTGAGCCAATGGTTCGGCTGGACCGATGCCATTTCGCTGTCCGCGGCGCTGGACGGCATTCCGGCGGCTGCTTCTTCCCGGTTGCGGCCCGGCGCCAACGCCGAGGAGCGGGAGTGCGCCGGTGCGCGCACCGCGCTGGCCAAGGCCATTGCCGAAGACGCCGCCGTGGCGGCTGCGGCCGAGTTCGCGCCCTTTCGCCGCCGCTATCTCGCGCTGCAGCAAGCCATGGAAGCGGGCATCGGCCCGTTGCGCGGGCGCCTTCGGGCCGCGCTGGCGGGCAGGTCGCCCGCCATGGCCCGGCTGGCCGCCGTGGACGTGGTCATGGAGCAGGTGCTGGCCGCGCGCGAGCACAGCCTCTTGGCCGGCGTGCCCGCGCTGCTCGAAAAACATTTCACCCGCTTGAGCGGGGACGGCCTGCTGACGGCAGCCGAACCCGCCAGCGAGGCCCACGCCGGCGAGTGGCTGCATGTGTTCCGCAAGGACATGAAGAACGTGCTGCTCGCCGAACTGGACTTCCGATTTCAACCCGTCGAAGGGCTCCTTGAAGCCTTTCGCGAGGCAACCAGAGTGCCATGACTAGATTTCTTCAATACGCTGTTTTTGCCGCCGGCCTGGCCGCGGTGTGCTGGGTGGGCGCGGGCTACGTCGGCTCCAACCATCCGCTGGCGCTTTCGATCACAGTGGTGGTCGGTGCGTTCTACCTAGTGGGCGTGGTGGAGCTGCACCGCTTCAGGCAGGCCACGTCCACCCTGGCCAGTGCTGTGTCGCGGTTGACCGAAGCCCCGGCCAACCTGGGATCGTGGCTGGAGCAACTGCATCCGTCGCTGCGCAATGCGGTGCGCCTGCGCATCGAGGGCGAGCGCGTCGGCTTGCCCGGGCCGTCGCTCACGCCGTACCTTGCCGGACTGCTTGTGCTCTTGGGCATGCTGGGCACATTTCTCGGCATGGTGGTCACGCTGAACGGCACCGGCATGGCGCTGGAAAGCGCGACCGACCTGCAGGCCATCCGCGCCTCGCTCTCCGCGCCCGTGAAGGGCCTGGGGCTGGCGTTCGGCACCTCGGTGGCAGGCGTGGCTGCGTCGGCGATGCTGGGTTTGGCCTCAGCGCTGTGCCGGCGTGAGCGGCTGCAGGCCGGGCAGATGCTCGACACCAAGATTGCGACCACCTTGCGCGTGTACTCGCTGGTGCATCAGCGCGAGGCGTCGTTCCAGCTGCTCGAGCAGCAGGCCCAGGCCATGCCCATGCTGGTCGACCAGCTGCAGGCCATGCTGGCCGCCATGGAGCGGCAGAGCCAGGCGTTGAACGAGCGCCTGATCACCAGCCAGGAGCATTTCCACAGCAAGGCCGAGGCGGTGTATGCCGGCCTGGCCTCGTCGGTGGATCAATCGCTGAAGCAGAGCCTGACCGAAAGCGCCCGCATTGCCGGCGCAACGATCCAGCCGCTCGTCGAAGCCACCATGGCCGGCATCGCGCGCGAGACGGCTTCGTTGCACGGCACGGTCGCGCACACGGTGCAGCAGCAGCTCGAAGGGCTTTCGAGCCGCTTCGAGGCCACCACGGCCACCGTGGCCGATACGTGGAAGGCCGCGCTGGCCGAACACCAGCGCAGCAATGAGGCGCTGGCAGGGGACCTGCGCGTTTCGCAGCAGCGCTTTGCCGAAACCTTCGAACAGCGCTCGGCTTCGCTGGTGGAGACCGTGTCCGCGCGGTTCGAGAGCACCGTGGGCAGCGTATCCGAAACATGGGGCAGTGCGCTCGCAGAGCACCAGCGCGCCAGCGAAAAGCTGACGGGCGACACGCAACAGTCCCTCGCGGCGGCCGCGGCCACCTTCGAGCAGCACTCGGCATCGCTGCTGCGCACGGTGGACCAGGCGCATGCCAGCCTGCAAACCGACATGGCATCGCGCGACGAGCAGCGGCTGTCGGCCTGGACCGCGGCGCTGTCCTCAATGGCTGCGTCGCTGCAGCAGGAATGGCAGCAGGCCGGCGCGAACACGGCCAGCCAGCAGCAACAGCTCTTCGAAACGCTGGCACAAACTGCGCGCGACATGTCGGCGCAGGCGCAAGCGCATGCGAAGAGCACCGTGGCAGAAATCGCCCAGCTGCTGCAAGCCGCTTCGGATGCACCGCGCGTTGCGGCCGAAGTGGTGGCCGAACTGCGGCAGAAGCTCTCTGACAGCATGGCGCGCGACAACGCCATGCTGGAGGAGCGCAGCCGCATCATGGAAACGCTGGGCACCCTGCTCGACGCCGTGAACCATGCCTCCACCGAGCAGCGCTCGGCGGTCGATGCACTGGTCGGCGCCTCGGCCGACGTGCTCGAACGCGTGGGCAGCCGCTTCACCGAAAAGGTCGAGGCCGAAACCGGAAAGCTCGAGAGCGTCGCCGCGCAGATCACCGGCAGCGCGGTCGAGGTGGCAAGCCTCGGCGAGGCCTTCGGGTTTGCGGTGCAGCTGTTCAGCGAATCGAACGACAAGCTGGTGGCGCATCTGCAGCGCGTCGAAGGCGCGCTGGGCAAGTCCATTGCGCGCAGCGACGAGCAGCTGGCCTACTACGTTGCGCAGGCGCGGGAGGTCATCGACCTGAGCATCATGTCGCAGAAGCAGATCGTCGAAGACCTGCAGCAGATTGCCAGCCGGCAAGCCGCGGTGGGCAGCGAAGCATGATGGGTGAAGAAGCCGACGGCGGACTGGAACCGAGCGTTCCGGTATGGGCGGTGTTCGGCGACCTGATGGCGGGGCTGGTCGGCGCGTTTGTGCTCATTCTCGTGGGTGCGCTCGGCATGCAGCTGGACCTTGCGGCCAAGCTCGAAGCCGAAGTGCAGCAGCGGCAGGCCGAAACGCAGCGCCGCGAAGCACTCGAACAAGCCTTGGCCGGGCCGCTCGCGGCGGGCCGCGTTACGCTGAACAACGGGCGCATCGGCATCAGCGGCAGCGTGCTGTTTGCCTTCAACTCCGCCGACCTGCAGCCTGAAGGCCGCCAGCTGCTCAAGAGCCTGGCCGCGCCGGTGGCGGCCTACCTCAAGGCGCGCGATGAGGTGCTGATGGTGAGCGGCTTCACCGACGACCGGCAGATGCGGCAGTCGAAAGATGGCAACCGCCCGTTCGCAGACAACTGGGAGCTGTCGGCCCAGCGGGCGCTCACGGTCACGCGGGCGCTGATCGAAGAGGGCATTCCCTCGTCCTCGGTGTTTGCCGCGGCATTCGGCTCCGAGCAGGCGGTCGCGTCCAATGCCGATGCCGAAGGCCGCTCGAAAAACCGGCGTGTGGAAATGGCGCCCACGCCAAGGCAATCCAATGCCAACACGAAGCGGCCGTGAGCGAGCACGTCGATCCCATCGAGATGATCGGCACCTGGCGTGCGCAGGGGCAGCATCGCGCGGACCCGGTGCGCTTTCATTTCATGGAGGCGTTGGCCAGGCGTACGGCCGCCCACCAGGGGGAGGCGAGGCGCGTCCTCGATGAGAAGCTCGCCGGCCTGGCTGCGGCCTACGGCAGGAATCTTGAAAACTCCCAGGGCGCCGATGGAGCCCCGGCGCTCGCTGCCGCGAAACGACTGCCTGCAGGCGCACCCGCTCGCGGCCCGCTGGCGGAGCTGGTCGACCATATTGCGCGGCATGCACCGGCCATCGGCGGCAGCACCGCGGCGGCGGCAGAAGACACGCTGCACGGCCTTGCGCCAGCGCCCGCCGAACTGAAGAGCCTCAAGTTCTTCAAGAGCACCTGGTCGCGTCTCAGCGCCGAGCGGCGGCTGACGCAGTCGCTCGCCAAGGTGCCCGAGAACGCCGGCCCGCTCAACTCGCACCACCTGGTGCACCGGTCGCTGCTGTTGATGCGCGACTTGTCGCCGGAGTACCTCAACCGCTTCATGAGCTACGTCGACACCCTGCTGTGGGTCGATCAGCTGAACGGTGCCGGCGCCGCGGCGCCCGTGAATACGCCGCGCGCCGAAACCTCGAAGAAGACCGGGCGCGGCAAATCCGCCTGACGCTGAGATTGAGGCTGAGGGCGCTGCCGGCTAGCGCAAGCCGTGCGCGCGAATCACGGCCTTGAGCCGCCGCACCTCGTGCTGCAGGTCGAGAATCAGCGCGGCGGCGTCCAGGCCCACGCCAAAGTCGCGCTCCAGCCGGCGCGCCTCGAGCGCGCATTGCAGGTCGCTGCTCGAAAACTGCCAGCGCTCGGGCGGCGCCTCGGCGGTAGAAATTTGCACGATGCCCACTTCGACGAGCTGCACCACCCATTCGGTGTCGGCGCCGCAGGCATGGGCGAGCTCGCTCGCGGCAAGCGGCTGCGACGCGCTGATGGCTGTTGTGACGGAAACGGTCGCCATGCTCACACTCCCAGATGCTGGCGTGGGTTGAACGAAGCCGATGCCTGCGCCAGTTGCTCGTAGGCCTTGCGCGCGGCCTCGCTGTCGGCCGGGGGCAGGGCAATGTCGAGCAGCAGGTACAGGTCGCCGGGCTGCTTGCCGCCCAGGCCGCGGCCCTTGAGCCTGAGCTTGAGGCCGCTGCGCGCGTTGCGCGGCACGGTCACCTCGACCGCACCGCCGGTGGGCACCGGCACCTTCACCTGCGCACCGAGCGCGGCTTCGGCCGGGGTGACGGGCAGCGTCATGTAGAGGTCGCGCTCTTCGACGCGGTAGAGCCTGTGGGGCGCAATGCGCACCTCCAGGTACAGGTCTCCGGCCGGCTCGCCGCCGTGGCCGGGCATGCCCTGTCCGGCAAGCCGGATGAACTGCCCCGGGTGCATGCCGGGCGGGATCTTGACGCTGAGCGTGCGCGTCTTGAGCGCAGGGCGGCCCTGCGCGTCGATTTCCTGCGCGCGCAGCGTGATCTCGCGCTCGGCGCCGTTGAGCGCGTCTTCAAGGGAGATCTCGATGGCCGCGTGATGGTCTTCGCCGCGCGCGCGGTAGTTGCGCCTTGCCGCGCCACGCCGCTCGGCTTCGCCGAAGAGCGAGGAGAAGAAGTCGCTGAAGCCCGCGTGGTCGGCCGGCCCTTGCCCCGGGCCGCGGTGAAATTCGAAGCCGGTGTCCCAGTCCGGCGGCGGCTGAAAGTCGCCCTCGGGGTGTCCGCCGCGGGCCACGCGGTCGGCCAGTGCGTCGTAGGCGGCGCGCTTTTCCTTGTCGCGCAGCACGTCGTTGGCTTCGTTGATGTCGCGCATGCGCTTCTCGGCGTCGGCTTCCTTGCTGACGTCGGGGTGGTACTTGCGCGCGAGCTTGCGGTAGGCCTTGCGCACCTCGTCTTCCGACGCGGTGCGGTCGATGCCCAGGGCGCTGTAGTAGTCCTTGAATTCCATGGCTGTCGGTTGGTGTGAACGCCGAACAGTGTGCGCCCGGCCGTCTACGCCAGGGCGGAATCCCCGTCGGCATGCCGCAGCAGCGGCGTTACAGCCCATGTAGGGCCGCTGCGCGAAAAACGCAATGGCTGGGCATTGCCGAGCAGGCCCAGGTCGATGGGCACGCCGATCAGCGCGGCCAGCGCATAGAGCGTGCCGCCGTGGGCCACCACCAGAACCGGTGCGGGCTGCGCCAGCGCTTCGTCGAGCGCCTGCCTCTTGCGCGCCACGAACTGCGCAAGGGTTTCGCCGCCGTCGGGCTCGCAGGCCCAGTCGATGTTGACCGACGAGGTGCCGATGAGTGCGCCGAAGTTGCGTTCGCGCAGTGCGGCCTGCGGCGTGGGCTCGATGCGGAGCACCGCCGCCACGGTGTGCGCGGTGTCGTGGGCGCGCCGCGCGTCGCTACAGACGATGGTGCGGATCGGCTCGCCGGCCAGCAGCTGGGCGGCGCGCGCCGCCTGCTGGAGCCCGAGCTCGCTCAGCGGCTCGTCCACGGCCTGGAAGATGCGCTGCGCATTGCGGCCGGTCTGGCCGTGGCGCAAGAAGTAGAAGTGATCGCAGGCCGGCGCCAGCGGCTGCGCGGCGGCAATGCTCACCAGCTGGTCGAGGCCGGCGGTCGCGCCATGGGGGAATTGTGCTTGTGCCATGCGGTGTGAATCAACCTCAACCGAACTTCATGCCCTTGGGCCGGGCCTGGAGCCGGTTGATGTAGGCATCGATCTTCGGCCGGTTGGAGCGCCCGCCAAAGGCACGGTGCCAGATGAACATCGAGCCGATCATCACGTCGGCCGCAGTGAACCGCGCGCCGAAGAGATAGGGACCTTCGCCCAGTTCGCGCTCCACCGCGTCCTTGGCCTGCTCGAAGTTGGTCCAGCCGCGCGCGCTGTTGTTGCTGCGCACCCCCAGCATGCTGTCGCCCATCGCGGGCTCCAGCTGCGCCGTCGAATAGACCATGAGCGACAGGTAGCGGCCGCGGTCGGGCGAATCCGCCGGTGGCGCCAGGCGGGCCTGCGGAAACTTGTCGGCCACGTACATGCAGATGGCCGCGTTCTCGAACACGCGTGTTCGGCCGTCCACCAGCGCCGGCAGCTTGCCCGCGGGGTTGATCTTCAGGTACTCGGGCTTCTTGTGCGCCTTTTCGCGGATGAGGGTCTGCACGATCTCGTATTCCACGCCGGCTTCGTCGAGCATCCACTTTGCAACCTGCGAGCGGCTTTGCGGATCGAAATACAGCTTCAGCATTGAATGGGCTCCTTTCAGCGATGGAGGGTCAGAACTTGGGAATGCGCAGCGTCTTGCTGATCATGAGCGTGCCCGAGAGCGCGAAGAGCAGCGTGAGCGGATGCAGCTGCCACGGGCCGAGCACCCATGCGCCGCCCCACACCGCGTCGCCGATGCGGCCTTGCCAGGCGGCCCATGCCAGCACGCCGACCAGCACCACGCTGGTAGGGATGGGCGTGCCTTCGAAGTACTTGACCTTGTCGGCGCCCGCGGAAAGCGCTTCGGCCGTGACGTTGTAGCGTGCGAGCCGGCTCACGCCGCAGCCGACGAAGTAGATCAGCAGCACGCAGTCCCAGCCGCCGTCCAGGCCCGCCGCAAAGGCGAGCGCGGCGGGCGCCACGCCGAACGAGATCACATCGGCCAGTGAATCGAGCTCGCGCCCGAGGGCCGAGTGGGTTTGCCGCCAGCGCGCAATGCGGCCGTCGAACACGTCGAACACGAAGGCGGCGGGCGCGAGCGCGGCGGCCCACAAGAACTGCGCAAGCGACTGGCTCGCCATGAAGGCCATGGCGAGGAACACCGCGCCCACGCCGCACGCGGCATTGCCGAGCGTGAACGCATCGGCCAGGTGAAAGCCGCGGATCATCGAGAAATGCTTGCGGGCCGGTGCGGAGGAGGGGGTGGTCATGGGGGTGCTTCGGAGTCTGCGAATGCACCGCACCTTAACGCAAGCGGGGCCGCTTGCCTGTAGTCGCCATCCGACTCCGGTTCAGGCCGGAAGACGGGCCTCGTAGGCTTTTTCGAGCGCCGCGTGGTTGCTCCAGAACCCCCGGGGCGTGCGCTGGTGCAGCACGTCGTCGAGCACGTCCAGATGCGCGTGCCAGCCGCTCGAAACGCTGAGTGTTTCCTTGCGGTCGGGCAGGCGGCGGTGCGTGAGCACCAGGTGCGTCGAATCGCCCCGGGGCGTGAACTCGAAGCTCACCTCGGACGCGGTGGCGCTTTCGCTGCCCCAGCTGATGGTCAGGCGCTTCATTGGGTCGAGCGTCACAAGGCGCGATTTCTGCGAGATGGGGCCACGGCAGTCGGCAAAGCGATCGGGCGCCACTTCACCGGAAAGGCTGGTGTGCTCGAAGCGCAGTTCGAACACGCCGCCGCTTTTCTCGGCCATGGTGCCGCCGGCGAGCCACCTCGCGCGCTTGTCGGGGTCGACGAAATAGGCCCACACGCGCTCCACCGGCGCGGGCAGGGTGCGCTCCATGCGCACGGTGCCGGGTTCGATCAGGGTTCCGAGGCTGCTTGTCGTCATCGTTTGCTCCTTGAAGAAGGGAAAGAACTTCACTTGCGGGATGCGTTGTCGCGCCGCAGCTCCTGCTCCAGCGCGTCCAGATGGCTGTTCCAGAAGCCTTCGTAGTACCGCAGCCATGCGTTGGCCGAGGCAAGCGCCGCCGGCTCCAGCCGGCAGACGTGCGCGCGGCCCTGCACCGTGCGGGAGACCAGGCCGGCGCGCTCCAGCGCCTTGACGTGCTTGGAGGCGCCCGCAAAGGACATTCGAAACGGAGCGCCGAGTTCGCCCACGCTGCACTCGCCCTGCGCCAGCAGCTGCAGCATCGTGCGCCGCGTGCTGTCGGCCAGGGCATGGAACACGGCATCGAGCCGCTCGTCGTCTAGTTCAACCATGAGGTTGAATATAGTCGCTCCGAAAAAGTTATTCAACCGAAAAGTTGAATGAATTGTGCCGTTACACCCGATACAGCAGAGACGCGGTTGCGCCGCCTGGCGCTGGAGCTTGCGAGGTGGCGCTCCTACGATTCCCTTCGTTCCATCCACTCGCTGAAAAACAGACAAATGAAACCCTCCGCCAATCGCCGCATCTTCCTGCTTGCCGCATCCGCGCTGCCGCTGGCCAGCGCCTGCACCGCCTGGTCCGCGAAAGCGCAACAGGCCACGTCGGCCGAGGCGCAGCTCGCGGCGCTCGAAAGCTCCGTGGGCGGGCGGCTCGGCGTGGCCGCGCTGGACACGGGCAGCGGCGCGCGCGTGCAGCACCGGGCAACCGAGCGCTTTGCGCTGTGCAGCACTTTCAAGACAATGCTGGCCGCGGCCATCCTCGCGCGCAGCGCACGCGAGAGCAGCCTGCTGGAGCGCCGCGTGAGCTACAGCAGGAGCGACATCCTGATCAATTCGCCCATCACGGAGAAAAACCTGGGGCAGGGGATGACTGTTTCCGCCCTGTGCGCGGCCACCATCCAGTACAGCGACAACGCCGCCGCCAACCTGCTGATGAAGATCCTCGGCGGGCCTGCCGCGGTGACCGCGTTCGCGCGCTCCATCGGCGACCAGACCTTCAGGCTCGACCGCTGGGAGACCGAACTCAACAGCGCCATTCCGGGCGACCTGCGCGACACGACCACGCCGGAGGCGATGGCCGCAAGCCTGCAGCGGCTGGTGCTGGGCGACGCGCTCGGTGCGGCGCAACGCAGCCAGCTCGAAACCTGGCTCCTGGGCAACACCACCGGCGCCGCTCGCATCCGCGCCGGCGTGCCGGCGGACTGGAAGGTGGGCGACAAGACCGGCCTGGGCTCCTACGGCACCAACAACGACACAGGCGTGCTGTGGCCGCCCTCGGGCGCTCCGGTGGTGCTGGCGGTCTACCTTACCTTTCCCAAGGAGGATGCGCCGGCCCGCAACGACGTCATTGCGTCGGCGGCGCGCATCGTGGTGAACGCACTGCGGGGCTGAGCCCCGAGGCTTACTCTTCGCTCGTCCACTCCACCTGCACGCCCAGGCTGCGCAGGTTCTCGACGAAGCGCGGGTGGGCGCGGCGAATGGGCGCAGCGTTGCGGATTTCGGAGCGGCCTTCGATGCTGGCCGCGACCATGAAGAGCGCAATGGCCACGCGGATGATGTAGGGGCTCTCGACCACGGCCGGCGTCAGCGGGCTGCCGCCAAAGCTGATGAGCCGATGCGGATCCGACGAGAACACATGCGCGCCGAACTTGGAGAGCTCGCTGGTCCAGCCCAGCGCGCCGTCGTACACCTTGTTCCAGAACATCGCATTGCCCTGGGCACGCACGCCCAGCGCAATGAAGATGGGCAGCAGGTCGACCGGAAAGTAGGGCCACGGCGCGGCCTCCACCTTGGTGAGCACGTTGCTTGTGAAGGGCGTCTGCACCTTCAACGGGCCGGTGCAGGTGGCGCGCGACCAGCCGTCTTCATGCGTGACCGTGACGCCGAACTTGGCGAAGGTGCGGTCGATCAGCGGAAAGTTTTCGGGTGCGCTGTTGCGCACGACCACGTCGCCTCCGGTGATGGCGCCCAGCGCCAGGAAGGTGGTGATCTCGTGAAAGTCTTCGTCGAAGCGGAACTCGCCGCCGCCCAGCGCATTGCCGCCGTGCACCGTGAGCCGCGAGGTGCCGATGCCCTCGATGCGCACGCCCAGCATCGTCATGAAGCGGCAGAACTCCTGCACATGCGGCTCTGACGCTGCGTTGGTGAGCGTCGATGTGCCTTTGGCCGCCGCCGCGCACAGCACAAAGTTTTCGCTGGTGGTGACGGAGGCGTAGTCGAGCCAGTGCTCGGTGGGCGCAAGCGGCCCGTTGCACCGCACAAGCAGCGAGCCGCTGGCGCGCTCCACCTTGCCGCCGAAGCGGCGGAACACGTCCACGTGCGGATCGATCTCGCGCACGCCCAGCGTGCAGCCCTTGACGTTGTCTTCGAGCCGCGCAATGCCGAAGCGCGCCAGGAGCGGAGGCACCAGCATGATCGACGAGCGCATTTCCTCGGGCAACCGGTCGCGTGCGGCGTCGAATGCCGTTTCGCGGTGGTGCAGCTCCAGCGTGCCGGTGGCGTGGTCCATGCGCGCCTCGCTGCCCAGGCTGCGGAAGATGTCGAGGATCTTGCGCACGTCGGTGATGTCGGGCACGCCGTGCAGCCGCAGCGGCTCACGCGTGAGCAGCGTGGCGCACAGCACCGGCAGCACGGCGTTCTTGTTGGCGGAGGGAGTGATGCGGCCGCGAAGCGGCGTACCGCCGTGCACGATGAGATTGGACATGGGAATACGGGGCGGAAACGAACCGGAGAAATGAGTGCCGGAACTGTACCCGCCGGGCGGCTGGCGCTGTAGAGCGCGAAAGTGAACTATTCCGCGTTCAGCTGTTCTGCCACTTCGCGCCGGCCCAGGCCCCGCACCGATGCGAGGCCCTCCAGTTGGGCCTTGCGCGGCCGTGCCTTGCCTTGTTCCCACTTGTAGATGGTCTGGCCGGTAACGCCCACCAGCTTTCCATAAGCCGCCGCCGAGAGGCCGAGCTTTTCGCGGTGCGCGGCCAGCCGGGTGGCGCTGAACCGGCGGGACGGGCCCGATTCGGCGCCATCGTCCGCATCGCCGGCGGAAGGGGCGCTCGAAGACATCTTCAGCGCACGCCGCAGTTCCTTCTCCAGTTTCTCGACCTGCCGGCGCAGTGCGGCGATCGAGGCGCGATGGTGCGTGGAAGCTTTTTTCAGCGTTTCGATCTCTGTGCGAACTTCCTTGCGGGCGACACGGGAAATCTCGGTTTTGAGGATGGAGGCAATATTTGGCATGGGCGCATTTTGCACACCTTGCGCCAAGCTGGACCGGAAGGTAATGAAAAATGCTTATTTTCTTGGTCAGAGCACGTACCGGCCCACCGAGATGAAATGGCTCACCGTGCCCGCCAGCACGAACAGGTGCCAGGTGCCGTGCGCATGCCGGAAGCCGCGCCGGTTTCGGTAGAACACCGTGCCCACGGTATAGAGCACGCCGCCCGCCAGCAGCCAGGCCAGGCCGCCGACGTCGAGCCGCGCCGCGAGTGGCGCGGCCGCCAGCACGCCGAGCCAGCCCATGGCGATGTAGAGCGCCAGCGGGGCTTGGAGGCCGCGCTGTCCGCCTGCAGCAGTTCGCGCCCAATGCCGAAGAACGCGGCGCTCCACACCGCGGCAAGCAGCAGCCAGCCCCAGGTGCCCTGCAGCGTGACGAGCGCGAAGGGCGTGTAGGTGCCCGCAATCAGCAGGTAGATGGCGCAGTGGTCGACCCGCTCCCAGAAGCGCTTTAGCCGCCCGCGCGTGCTGTGGAACAGCGTGGATGCGGCATACAGCAGCGCGGCCGAGAGCGAGAACACCAGCGCACCGACGATGCGTGCGGCATCACCCGTGGGCAAGGTCTTGGCAAGGAAGAGAACGGTGGCCACAAGGGCAAGCACCAGGCCCAGCAGATGGCTGTACCCATTGAGACGTTCGCCGGGGTACATCGCGTGGAGTGCAGCAGTCCTGGTCGGAAAAGGGGAGGCAAAGGCCAGCGGATGCTAGGCCACCCCCATGACCGCACGGTGACTCCGATGCGTGTTCACGCGGCCGTGCCGAAGCGCTCCGCATAGAGCTGCGCAATCCAGTCGATGAACACCCGCACGCGCGGCGACAGCTGCCGGTGGTGCGGGTACAGCACCGAATAAACCATGGGCGGGCAGGGCGTGTGCGCCAATATCTCGACCAGCGAGCCCTCGTGCAACTGGCGCTCCACACTGAAGCGCGGCACCTGGATGATCCCGCAGCCCTGTTCGGCGCAAATCTTGTAGAGGTCGGCGTTGTTCACGCTGATCCAGTCCTTCAGCATGTACGTCTCGAGCTTGCCGTCCACCAAGAATTCGTACGGAAACACCTCGGGCCTCGAAGCCGAGAAGAAATTGACGCCGAGGTGCCTCGCAAGCTCGGACGGCTGCGTGGGCGTGCCGTATTCGGCCAGGTAGCCCGGGCTTGCGCAGGTCACTTGCGGCAGCAGCGCCAGGCGCCGGGTGACAAGCGACGAATCCTTCGGCTCGCCCGCGCGCACCACGCAATCGACACCTTCGCGCAGCAGGTCCACAAGACGGTCGCCGCTGCCCATGACAAGCTCGATGTGCGGATAGCGCTCGTGAAACTCGCGAATGCGGGGCAGCACGATGGCCTGCGCCGGCGCGCCGTGGATGTCGATGCGCAGGCGCCCGCGCGGGTTGACCGCCAGCTCCGACAGCGAAGACTCCGCCTCCTCCAGTTCGCGCAGCAGATGGCGGCAGCGCTCGTAGAAAGCCTGCCCGTCGACGGTGGTGCGCACCTGCCGCGTGGTGCGTTCCAAAAGGCGCACGTGCAGCCTGGCCTCCAGCTCCTTGATGGCATGCGTGGCCGTGGCACGCGGAATGTCGAGCGCGGCCGCGGCTTGGGTAAAGCTGCCCAGATCGACGATGCGGGTGAACAGCTGCATGGCATCGAAGCGGTCCATGGGCTCCTCGGATTGTTGAGTCTCATTGAATTGTATTGGCGAGATTTGCGTATTTATTCGCCCATGCAGAACAGAGAGACTTTCCGCTCACCCCTTCGACATTTCAAGGAGCGACCTCATGCAACTGATCTTTCCGCGGCTGCGCGGTGTTTATGACCGGCTCGAGCCGTTGAGCTATGCGCTGCTGCGCATCGCGTTCGGGCTGATGCTCATGACGCACGGCATTCCCAAGCTGCTTGGCCGCAGCCACGGCAGCATGGCCGACCCGATGGCCGGTTCGGTCAACCTGATTGCCAACGTGCTGCACCTGCCTTTCGCGCCGCTGATCGGTTGGTTCATCGCGCTGCTCGAAGGCGTGGGCGGGCTGATGCTGGCGCTGGGCTTCCTGACGCGCATCGTCGCGCCGATGGTGGTGGTGCAGATGCTGGTCATCTGCTACCTGCTGGCGCCAACGTTCCCCTGGATCGACCGGGGCTACGAATACCCGCTGATGCTGGTCTTCGCCGCGCTTTGCATCGCTGCGCGCGGCAGCGGGCCGGTCTCGATCGACGCGCGCCTCGGCCGCGAGTTCTGAAGACCGACAAAAAGGAGAAGCCCCATGAACCAACTCCAGCAGAACGCGGCAGGCCCGGTGCCTGCCTTCCATACCCTCAACCGCCGCACGTTCATGATGACCACCGCGGCCGGCGCGGGTGCCGCCGCTTCGGCCGCCACCGGCACGGCTGCGGAAACCGGCAGCGCGGTACCGCCCTCCGGCGCCGGCTCCCAGGAGACCCGCGTCACCATCAACGGCAAGCCCCACCAGCTGAAGCTGGAGCCGCGCGCCTCATTGCTCGACGTGCTGCGGGAGCAGCTCGGCCTTACCGGCGCCAAGAAAGGCTGCGACCACGGCCAGTGCGGCGCCTGCACGGTGCACGTGGACGGCCGCCGCGTCGCCTCGTGCCTGACGCTGGCGGTGAAGACCGACGGCTGCGCCGTCACCACCATCGAGGGCATTGAGTCGGCCGACGGCACGCTCCACCCGATGCAGCAGGCCTTTCTCGACCACGATGCGCTGCAGTGCGGCTACTGCACGCCTGGCCAGATCATGGCGGCCATTGCCTGCGTGCGCGAGGGCCACGCCGCCAGCGAAGCGCAGATCCGCGAATACATGAGCGGTAACATCTGCCGGTGCGGCGCCTATACCGGCATCGTCGAAGCGATCCGCGAGGCGGCGCCTCAGGTGCTTCGCATGGAGGGCCGCCGCCATGCATGACTTCGCCTACCTTCGCCCGCGCAGCACCGGCGAGGCCGTGCACCTGCTGGCCCGGCACCAGCCCGGCGCGCGCTACTTCGCAGGCGGCACCACGCTGTTCGACCTGATGAAGCTCGGCGTGGAAGCGCCGGCCACCGTGGTCGACATCACCCGCATCGAAGGCCTGCGCGAAGTCGATACGTCGAGCCGCGGCGAACTGCGCATCGGCGCGCTCGCGGCCATGAGCGACGTGGCCGAGAACGCCACGGTGCAGCGCGAATTCCCGGCCTTGTCGGAATCGCTCTGGAAGGCCGCCTCGCAGCAGCTGCGCAACATGGCCACCGTGGGCGGCAACCTGCTGCAGCGCACGCGCTGTGCGTACTTTCGCGGCGGACCCGAATTCGCGTGCAACAAGCGCGTGCCCGGCAGCGGCTGCGCGGCGCTGGGCGGGCAGAACCGCGGCCATGCGGTGCTTGGCGCCAGCGAAGCCTGCGTGGCCGTGTATCCGGGCGACTGGGCGGTTGCGTTGGTGGCGTTCGATGCGCAGGTCGACACCGTGAGCCCGCGCGGCGAACGCACGGTGCCGGTGCGCGAACTGCACCGCGCGCCGGGCACCACCCCGCACCTGGAAACGGTGCTCGCGGCCGACGAACTGATCGTGCGCATTCGCATACCCCGCGGGCCCATCGGCCGCGGCTCCACGTATCACAAGATCCGCGACCGCGAGTCCTACGCCTTTGCGCTTGCATCGGCGGCGGTTGCACTGGAGATCAGGGGCAACCGTGTGGCCGACGCGCGCATTGCGCTCGGTGGCGTGGCCACGCATCCGTGGCGCGCCGCGCAGGCGGAGCGCAGCCTTGTGGGCCAGCCGTTCACACGGGCCGCCGCGCGGCGTGCCGCCGAGCTTGCCTTCGAGGGCGCCAAGCCGCTCGAGCACAACGCATTCAAGGTGGCGCTCGGCATCGAAACGGTGACCGACGCGCTGATGCTGGCCAGGGAAAGGAACTGAAGATGGCAACCCACCTCAAGACAGCGCCGAGGAACACGCCTCGGGCGGGTGCCGAACGTGTCGACGCGCGCGACAAGGTGCGCGGCGCCACGCGCTATGCGGCGGACGATGCGCGCGCCGGGCTGCTGCACGCCGCGCTGGTGCCTTCGCGCATTGCGCGCGGCACCGTCACCGTCATCGACAGCGCCGCGGCTGGCGCGCGTGCGCGGCGTTCGGCAGGTGCTCACGCATGAGAACGTCGGCGCTTTCGACACCGGAGGCTTCCTCATGGGCGGCGGCTTCGGTTTCCAGAGCTTCTATCCGCTGCGCTCGCCGCAGGTTGCCTACCGCGGGCAGACCGTGGCGATGGTGGTGGCCGACACGCTGGAGGCCGCGCGCGAGGCCGCGGCGCTGGTGCAGGTGACCTATTCAGCCGTTCCCTTCGTTGCCGGCATCGATGCGCCCGATGCCCAGCCGCAGGCGCAATCGGCATTGCTGCCGCAGCCGATGTTCGCAGACCGGCGCGCAGGCGATGCGGAGGCCGCGCTCCAGGGCGCTGCATTCACGGTGGACGCGTCTTACGAATTGCCGACCCAGCACCAGAACCCGATGGAGATCATCGCGACCGTGGCCGAGTGGAGCGCAGACGGCGTGCTGACCGTTCGCGAGCCCACCCAGAACGCCGAGGGCGTGCGCCACGGCCTCGCCAAGCAGCTCGGCATCGAGCCCGACAAGGTGCGCGTGCTGTCGCCCACCGTGGGCGGCGGCTTCGGCCAGAAGAACTCGCTGCAGTCGCACACCGCACTGGTCGCGATGGCGGCGCGCGCACTGGGCCAGCCTGTCAAGCTGGTGCTGTCGCGCAGCCAGCTGTTCCACAACGCGAGCTTCAGGCCCGCGAGCCGCCACCATGTGCGCTTGGGCGCGGACCGCAACGGCAAGCTGACCGCGGCCATTCACGAGATCGACCAGCAGACCTCGCGGCACGACCTGTTTCCGTCGAGCGGCACCGAAATCACATCGCGGCTCTACGGCATCAGCAACTTCCTGGGCCGCGAACGGCTCGTGCGCACCGATGTGCAAACGCCTGGCTACATGCGCGCGCCGTTCGAGCATCCGGCCGCCTTTGCATTCGAAAGCGCGGTCGACGAGATGGCCTACGCGCTGGGCCGCGATCCCGTCGCGTTCCGCCTTGCAAACGATACGGCTGTCGACCCGATCAGCGGCAAGCCTTTTTCCTCGCGCCACCTGGCCGAATGCCTCGTCAAGGGAAGCACCGCCTTCGGCTGGGCGCGCCGCACGATGGCGCCGCGTTCGATGCGCGCGGCCGACGGCAGCCTCATCGGGTGGGGCGTGGCGGCCGGTGCCTACAAGGCGGCCATTGCACCGGCCATCGCCAAGGTGCGGCTGAACGCCAACGGCACGGTGCGGGTGGCGGTGGGCGGCCACGAGATGGGGCAGGGCATTCGCACCGCCATTGCGTTGACGGTCGCGCGCACGCTCGGCGCGCCGGTGGCGGCGGTGGAAATTGTGCTGGGCGACACCACCGCCGCGCCGCAGCACCTGACCGCCGGCTCCTGGGGCACGGCCACGGCGTTGCCGCCGGTGCAGGAAGCCGCCCAGCGGCTCATGGAAGACCTGCGGCAGCACGCGGGCGCGGCCGCTGCGCCCGATACGCCCGCTGCGCCTGGTAGTGCCAACGGCGCCACCGCAGTGGCGATGCTGCGCGCCTCCGGCCGCCCCTTTGCCGAGGCCGAAAGCCGAATGCGTGCACCGGGTCAGCCCGAGCAGGTCTTCGGCCGGCTCACCGGTGGCCTGCCCGCTGCGGCGGGACCGGTATATCCCGACTTCGTCGCCTTCAGTTTCATTGCGCATTTCGTCGAAGTGCGCATCGAACCCACCACGCGCCGCATTCGCGTACCGCGCGTGCTCAGCGTGGCCGACTGCGGCACCGTGGCCAGCCTGCGCACCGCGCGCAGCCAGGTCGAGGGCGGCGTGGTGTGGGGCATAGGCGCCGCATTGCGCGAGGCGAGCGAGGTCGATCCGCGCTACGGCGGATTTCTCAACGCCGACCTTGCGGAATACGTGCTGCCTGTTGCGGCGGACATCGGCCGCATCGATGTCGACTTTGTCGGCAAGCCCGACACGCGGCTCAACGCCATGGGCGTAAAGGGCCTGGGCGAAGTGGCCATGGTGGGTGTGGCGCCAGCCATCGTGAATGCGGTGTTCCACGCCACCGGCAAGCGCCTGCGCCGGCTGCCGCTGCGGCTGGAAGACCTGCTGGAGAGCTGAGCTTGGCCGCTACTTGCCCGTGGTGCCGAACGAATTGACATGCACCTCGACGATGTCCACGAACTCGGGCAGCTCCAGCAGGAACTCGGGGTCGCGTGCCAGCGGAGCCACGCGCAGCGGATCGCCGCGCTGCGCGTGCATGGCGTGCATGTGTTCGATCGATTGCCAGTAAGACACGGTCCGGAATTCGGCGGTATCGCCGTTCAATTTGCGAAAGTACTGCACACCCAGGCATTCAGGTTTTTTCGCGATCTCCTGGATGCCGTGCTCGAAGCTGTAGCGCAGGTATTCGTCGGCCCGCGCAATGGGCGTGCGGCCTTGCCACACGCGTCCGATCAAAGGGGTGGCGAGCAGTTTGCATTCGACGGACATGGGTGCTCCTTTTTCTTGAGGGCGACAAAACAAACGGCACCCTGTGTGCCGTCGATGTCGTGAAAAAGACTGGCGCTCGTGCCAGTGCCGGTGCGTAGGAATCCGTCGCCTCCCTCTGCAAGTGAAGGCAAGTGAAGGCTGGGCGCTCAGTTTTCGAAAGCGCCCTGAAGCGTGCGCGCCAGCTCGGCCGCGATTGCCTCGCGCTGCGGCGCGGGGCGCCAGAAGCCGCGCGTTGCCACGCCCTTCGATTCCCACTCCGGATGGTTGCGCGCCGGCCGTGCGGCGCGAACGGCAGCCGCGGTGGCGCGCGTGGGCGCGTCCTGCGTTGCGCTGGTTTCCGCCGCAATGCGCCCGGTGGCCGCGTGCCCGCGCTGCTCCAGCGCCCGCGTGAGCTTCAGCTGCCATGCCACCACCGCAAACAGCACGCCGTCTTCGATGGTGAGCTCGTGCACGTCGCGCAGCTTGTTCACCAGCTTGCGACCGAACGGGCCCCAGCCTTGCGAAACGGCGCCACCGATGGCACCGCCCACCGCGGCACCCGCGCCCAACGAAATGCCGACGACGGCAAGGTCCGCCACCACGCCCACAGCGGCGCCGATGACCGCACCCTTGCCAAGCCGCAGGCCCGCGTCCTTCATGGCTTCGGGGCTGAAGAAGTCCAGCGTCCAGCGGCCTTCGACGAGCGGCAGCGGCGCTTCGCCGGCATCGTCCTGGCGAAAACCGTAGAGCGCGAGCAGGTCGTCGGTGCAGCGCTGCGCCTTGTCGAAAACGTCTTTCTGCAATGCGGAGACGAGCGCCTTCCGGCGCGCGGTGTCCGCGAATTCTTCGGCCGGCACGGTGCGGCGCAAGGCCGCGGCGTCGACCAGCAGTTCGGCGATGCGCGCGCAGGCCGAGCGGCGCCGCTCGGCGGCTTCGGCGGCCAGCGAATCCACCACGCTGTGCAGCAGCTCGCGCCGGTCGCGCAGCAGTGTCGAAAGATCGGTATAGAGCTCGCGCTCGGCCCCCACGAAGGGCGCGGCGGCGTCGAAGCGCACCTGCACGTGGAGGCCATAGGCCGAGAGCAGCTCTTTCCAGGCGGGCTCACGGCTTGCCGCATCACGCACAAAGTTGAGCACCGGCAGCACGGGCCGAGCGCAGGAGTTGAGCAGTTCGATCTCGTCCCGAAACTTGGGCAGCACCGGCTCCCGCACGTCGATGACGAGAAAGGCCGCATCGATGCCGAGCATGGTGCGCAGCACCTTGGCCTCCTGCTCGAACACGCCGTGCGCCTCGGGGCCCTGCAGAAAATTGCGAATGCGCTCGGGCGGCGTGGCCTGCGGGTCAAGCCCGGCCAGGTGCTCGCGAAGGGCCACCGCATCTTCGAGCCCCGGCGTGTCGAAGAAGCGCACGGCAGCCTGGCCGTTCACTTCGAGGTCGGCCGATTCCACGTGGCGCGTGGTGCCCGGGCGCTGCGACACCTCGCCGAAGTTCGCGCGCCGCGTGAGCGTGCGCAGCAGTGAGGTCTTGCCGGCGTTGGTGTGGCCGACGACGGCAATGAGGATGGCTTGCTGCGTCATGGTGTCGTGCCGAGTTGCTGCAAGGCGTCTTCAATCCGGTGCGTGGCCGCGACGCGTTGCAGGCCGGTGCCCTGCAGCCAGTCCACCCAGCGCTGAGCCAAGCCGGCGTCAGCCGCGTCTTCCGCCGCATGAGCCGGCCACAGCCTGCACTCACCGCAATGGGCCAGCACTTCGCGCAGAAAGCGCTCGGTGCCGCGGTCGGGGCTCGATGCGGCGTTGCACACCAGCAGCACCGCACGCGGGCGGGCCAGCGCCAGCTGGTCGAGCAATGCGCGGCGGGCCGGCGCGCTGCCGTCGATCCGCTGCACCTGCGCGGCGGGCAACCCCGCGGGCGGCCATGTCAGGTCGGCAGGCAGCTCGAAACCGATGACGAAGAGCGTGTCCTGCAGTTCCGAAGGCGCGAGGCCGGCAGGTGGTGTGCCGGGTGCGCGGCCGGGGTCGGCATCCACGATGGCCGGCGGCGCAAGTGCGGCGAACCTGGCGATGAGCTTGCGGTAATACGGTTCGCTCCAGTCCGGCTGCAGTGCGGCCTTGCGCCTGTGCCACACCGCTGCGCTCAGCAATACCAGCCCAACGCGCGGCAGCAGCCCGTACACGGCAATGCAGCCCGTGAGCCACATCGCCCATGTGCGCTGGCCCGCGGCACCGGGGGTGGCCGAGAGAATGGTCGCGGCATCGGGAACCGGAAAGCCGAGTTGCGCCGGCGCCCAGCCCAGCGCGTGGACGGCGCGCACGAAAAAAGCCGGGTCGAGAATCGTCGTTTCCCAGCTCAGCGTGTAGCTGCGGAACGCAAGCGCGAACAGCAGCGCGGCCAGCACCACCGCGAAAGACAGCGCCCAGATGCCGTGGCTCACGAGCCCGAACGCCCAGGGCAGCAGCCGGGCCCGGCTCAAGAGGCCGGTGGCCGCCCGCAGCAGCACCGGTGCCTGGCCCCGCTTGCCGCCGGCCACGCGCGCGGTGAGCGAAAGCCAGATCCATCCGAGCGAGCTTGTATTGAACGAGCCGAAGGGCAGCCACAGGCCGGCCAGCCACAGCAGCAGCGTGAGCAGGTGAATGCCCAGCAGGCTCACGAGCGCGACGATCACGTTGATGTGCCGTTCGCTGCCGCCGACCACGTTGCCCGCCAGGCCCAGGCCGGCAACGACGACCAGCGCCACCAGGCCAAGCAGCAGCCACGGCCCCCATTGCCGGATGCGTGACAGTTCGGATTGAAAGCCGATGCGCTCGCCGAGCTGGAGCGCGCGCGACGTGATGCGCGCATGCGCGTCAGCTGAGCGGGAGGCGGCGGTGCGCATGGCTTGCGCATCGTCGAGTGGACCTTTCTCTTCGGTCCATCGGATCGCCTCGGTGATGACCGCGTCCGGAAAAGCAGATTCGCGCAACGCGGTGTTGGTCAACAGGGTCCCTTCGCAAGTGGCGTTCCGCGATGGCGGAAGGCGCGCAAATTATGCCCGGCGCGCCGCGAAGGACTCTATGCGAACGACTGGAAGAGGGACCGCGAGCGATCCCGTTCGTGGAACACCGCGGAACCGGCGTTGCCGGGCCGCAGGTGTTGCCCCCGGCGAGGGGGAGGGAGAAGCGACGCGAAGCGCGCGAAGCCTGGGGAGGGGCTGGTTCTAGCGAAGGCCGAAGAACGAAAGCACGGCCACTACAACCACGACCAGACCGACGATGTAGATGATTGAATTCACGCGAGGACTCCTCGTTGTTGACGACAGCTTCAGCATCGCGCCAGAGGGGGCTGGTTACTGTCGGCGAGGGGCGGCCTGTGCTGTAGGACTCGCCAAGACCCGGGCGAGCGCATGTGCCCCGCCGGCGCAGCCTCAAGCCGCGGGCTTGCGGCGCGGCTCGGGGCCCAGCGCCTGCTCCAGCAGCCAGCGCATTGCCGAACGGATTTCTTGCGCGTCGGCGCCTGCATCCATCTCGAGTGCGGCCCGGTCGAAGGCTGCGGAGAGCAGCCGGGAGAGGGCGTCGAGCGAGACTTCTCCCTTGCCCAGGCCGGCTTTTTCCAGCCCCTGGCGCAGCGAGCCGGCCGAGGTCGCTTCGTCGATGGCCGTGAGTTCTTCCAGGCCCAGCACGGCGGGGCCTTCGATGAGCAGCAGCCGCGTTCGGCCCGGCACGCTCATCGCACTCAGGTAGGCCTTGCTTCCTTCCAACAGGGCGTCGCGCGGCGTCATCTGCCCTGGCGTGGCCGCTTCGATCTCGGCGGCCACGGTTTCGGCTTCGCGCACCAGCACCTGCCTGAACAGGTCGCGCTTGTCCGCAAAGTGGTGGTACAGCGCGCCACGGGTGATACCGGCGGCAACAGCGATCTCGGGCGTCGAGGTGTCCCCGTAGCCCTTGCTGACGAACAGTGCGCGCGCAGCGTCGATGAGCGCAAGGCGCGTGGCTTCCGTGCGTTCGCGATTGGTTCTGGATTGAGCGTCGGCGAGTGATTTAGGCATTTACATACAGGCTGTCTGTAGATTAATATTCAACTTACATGCAGGCTGTATGTTAATTGAAAGGATGGACGCCATGAAAGTGACAAGCTACTACCCGGTGATCATGACCAACGACGTGGCCGGAACCGCCGGCTTCTACCAGGCGCATTTCGGCTTCACGCCGCTGTTCACCAGCGAGTGGTACGTGCACCTGCAGCTGGCAGGACATCCATCGGTGAACCTTGCTGTGCTCGACGGCCGGCACGAAACCATTCCCGCACCCGCGCGCGGCCAAGTGGCGGGCGGGCTGCTGCTCAACTTCGAGGTGGACGATCCCGATGCCGTTCACGACCGGCTCGCCGCGGCCGGCCTGCCGATTCTTCTGCCGCTGCGCGACGAGGACTTCGGCCAGCGCCACTTCATTACCAGCGACCCGAACGGCGTGCTGATCGACATCGTCAAGCCGATTCCGCCGAGCGCCGAGTTCGCGGCGCAATACGAGGCCGGCGCGTTGCCCACCTGAAGCCGGCTACGCCCGCAGCGCTTCGCCTTCGTCTTCGTCGAGCGAATCGCCCAGGAAGCCGCCGCTCTGGTGCGCCCACAGTCGCGCGTACAGCCCGCCTTGCGCCATGAGCGAGCGGTGGTCGCCTTCTTCCACCACGCGGCCTTCGTCGAGCACGATGAGCCGGTCCATCGCCGCAATGGTCGAGAGGCGGTGCGCAATGGCAATCACGGTCTTGCCTTCCATCAGCCGGTACAGGCTTTGCTGGATGGCGGTTTCCACCTCGGAGTCGAGCGCGCTGGTGGCCTCGTCGAGCAGCAGGATCGGCGCGTCCTTCAGCATCACCCGCGCAATGGCCACGCGCTGGCGCTGCCCGCCCGACAGCTTCACGCCGCGTTCGCCCACGTGCGCCTCGTAGCCGCGCCGGCCGGTGGCGTCGCCCAGCGTCTGGATGAATTCGTGCGCTTCGGCACGCTTGGCGGCGGCCTCGATCTGCTCCTGCGTGGCGTCGGGCCGGCCATAGGCGATGTTGTCGGCGACCGAACGGTGCATGAGCGACGTGTCCTGCGTGACCATGCCGATGTGGCTGCGCAGCGAATCCTGCGTCACGTGGGCAATGTCCTGCCCGTCGATCAGGATGCGGCCGCTTTCCAGGTCATGAAAGCGCAGCAGCAGGTTGACCAGCGTCGACTTGCCCGCGCCCGAGCGGCCGACCAGGCCGATCTTTTCGCCCGGCTTCACAACCAGGTTCAGGTCGTCGATGACGCGGCGGCCCGCATCGGCATAGCGGAAGCTCGCATGCTCGAAGCGCACCTCGCCGCGCGGCACATGGAGCACGCCGGCATCGGGTGCGTCCAGCACGATGCGTGGGCGCGACAGCGTCTTCATGCCGTCCTGCACGGTGCCGATGTTCTCGAACAGGCTGGTCATCTCCCACATGATCCAGTGCGACATGCCTTGCAGGCGCAGTGCCATGGCGGTGGCCGCGGCCACGGCACCCACGCCCACGGTGCCGTTCGACCACAGCCACAGCGCCGTGCCGGCCATGCCGGCGGTCAGGCCCATGCTGAGCGTGTGGTTGACGATTTCGAAGGCGCTCACCAGCCGCATCTGCCCATAGCCCGTGTACATGAACTCGCGCATGGCTTCGCGCGCAAAGCCGGCTTCGCGCTGCGTGTGCGAGAACAGCTTGACGGTGGCGATGTTGGTGTAGGCGTCGGTCACGCGGCCGGTCATCAGCGCCCGCGCATCGGCCTGCGCCTTGCCCACCTTGCCCAGGCGCGGCACAAAGTACATCAGCGACACCGCATACAGAACCAGCCAGACGATGAACGGCAGCACCAGCTGCACGTCGAGCACGCTCACCAGCACGATGATGGTCACCACGTACACGCCCATGGCCACCACCACGTCGGCCAGCACAAAGAGGGTGTCGCGCACCGCGAGCGCGGTCTGCATCACCTTGGCCGTGATGCGGCCCGCAAATTCGTCCTGGTAGAAGGCCATGCTCTGGCCCAGCATCAGCCGGTGAAAGTTCCAGCGCAGGCGCATCGGCAGGTTCACCGCCAGCGTCTGGTGCTTGACGATGGTTTGCAGCGCGACCACGCCGATGCTGATGACCAGCAGCGCGGCCAGCCACATCAGCGTGTCGCCGCGGTCTGCCCACAGCCGCGAAGGCACCTGGCCGCCGAGCCAGTCGACCACGCGCCCGAGCACGGCGAACAGCAGCGCCTCGAAGGTGGAAATGGCCGCGGTAAGCACCGCCATGGCGGCCATCTTGAGACGCAGGCCCTGCGTGCAGGCCCACAAGAAGGCGAAGAAGCCCGTCGGGGGAAGCGCCGGTTCGGCAGCGGGATAGGGGTGGAGGAGTTTTTCGAAAAAACGGAACAAGGCGTGCAGTCTCCAGGGAGAAGCTGCGACTTTATCCCGGGGCGGCGTTCCTTGCCCCGAAAGGGTGCGTTACGACGTTGCGCTCTGCAGTGGCCGGTGTCATTCGCCCAGAACACAGAACCAGTGCCAGCGCACCACGCGGTGCCCGCAGTAGCGGCCGACGACGCGCGCCGCCAGTTCCTGGTTGGCGTACATGTCCGCACGCCTGTCGACCCAAAGCATGGCCTCGTAGAGGTCGTCCGAGTCGCCGGTCGAGTCGAACTTGTCCAGCAGGGCATTGGAGAGTGCCCAGTTCGAAAATTCGTCGCCGCTCGCCGCCTGGTTGCGCAGCAGGTCGAGTCTGGACTGCGCCGCGGCACTGAACGGGCTGCCGCGGCTGCAGGTGCCGGTTCGGTCGGTGGCGTGACGCCGACGGCCGGGCTGTTCATCGCAAAGGTCAGGAGAGCGCCGGAAACCACCGCCCCTGTGGCGAAGGATCCGATGAGCTGCGACCGCTTTGAGAGCCGAAGCATGATTGCGCGTTTTGCTGCGGACAGGCGCCGAACGGTGCGGTCGAACATGGCAAACCCTCTTGTTGTAGATATTGGTGCGCGAGCGTAGGCGTCCACCGCAGCCGCCGCGTCATCGGAAGCGATGACGCGGCGGCATACATCGTTCGCGTCAGGCCTCCTGCCAAGGCCATCCGAGGCCGCTCAATCCGCCAGGCGCGTCTGGTGCCGCGTCGGAGGTGTCGAGTGGTGCAGCAGGCGCAGCAGGTCCCCTTGCCTGGACGTCCCGGTCTTGGAATAGATCCTCTGCAGGTGGGTGCGAATGGTCGGTTCGCCCACGCCCAGCATGCCGGCGGCCTCGGTGCCGCCGAGGCCTTGCGACAGCGCCATGAGCACGCGCAGTTCGCCGCCGGTGAGCCCATGCAGCCGTCCGAATGCCTCCCCTGGCATCAGCGGCGGCTGCACGGGGTCTTGCATGAACACGGCAACACTCGCCGCGAATGGTGCGAGGACGCCGGCGCGCCGGCCATCGGCAATGGGCAGCAAGGTGGCGACGTAGCCCCCGCCGGTTCCATCGGGGATTCCGATCGCATGATCCATGGCGTGCATGTCGGCACCCTCGCGGCCTGAATCCTGGATCGCCTGTGTCAGCGCGGCACGAGCCGCCGGATACACCGGGGACAACCGGTTGTCGACCAGTCGCATTGCCGTGCCCGACCTGACCTGTCGCTCCGCGGCGGTGTTCATGTACACAACGTGGCCGTCGCGTGCCGCCAGGAACACGCCGGCCGCCAGTCCGTCGAGGGTCTTTTTCAGCACCTCGGAATTCATCACCTGGATGTCCAGCGCATCGGAAATCGCCAGGGCACGGCAGACATGCGGCGCAAGGAACTTGAACAGGGCAAGGTCGCTCTGCTGGTAGTGCAGCGACTTGTCGCCGCGCGACGCGTGCAGCGACGCCATGCGCCCGCCGGTGCGCAGCGCCGGAAACCACATGATGTCGAGCACGCCGTGCGGCTGCAGCACCTCGCGGTAGAAGCAGCTGTCATGCAGATGGAAACGCTCCATCGACAGCGCGCTCACTTCCCCCAGGTTCGAGAGGACGTCCGCCGCGGCCATCGGGCTCTCGGCGTACCTGGCGCCGAGCTTCTGCAGAAATTCCGGCTCATAGCCGAAGACGTACAACTGGTCGTTCTGGGTCTGCTTCAGGTCGTGCACGCAAATGCCGCCCGCAGCGCTGTCACAACGCTGCGCGATCATTTCGCATGTTGCAGCCCACCGCTGCGGATCGAGGGAACAGTCGTAGATCGCACCGATCAGCTCCGACAGCTCGGCGGCGGGAATCTGTTCCGGGGCCGTCATTGCACAGGGTACCTACACCACGCCCGCACCAGGGGCACAAGGTCCGTCAAATGCCATACGATGCGGGGCCGATTCATCGACGAATCGTAGGCAGGCGGGCTGCGTCGCGTAATAACCTAAACAGGTGATCAATTGAACGCAGGAGTTGAGCCCGCCGCACAGCCTTCGATGCCCGATTGCACCGAGCAGATCTACGCGCTGTGGGACAAGCTCGCGAACTACCCCATCGGCGATGGCGATGAAGCGCTGGAGCACCTGCTCGGCAGCCTGTGTTCGATCTTCGGCGCGCACAACGCGCTCTGGTCAGTGGTCGTGCGGCTGCCAAGCCCCGCGGTGGGCGACGCGCTGAACGGCTGGCGTCCGCTGTACGTCCGGCTCCTGCGGCCCTTGCCGACGATGGCCGCCTCGGTGCAGGAGCAGTTCGACACCTTGTGGTCGCCGTCTATCGACCTCTCTCAGATCCTTGCGGTGGCCGGCGAGGAACCGTTCCGCACACAGTTGCTGTTTGAAGCGCTGCCTCCCGAGTGGTTCGACGGACCCCACTACCAGCGCCACTACCTGGACGTCGGGCACGCGGACAGCATGTCGATGCGCTGCGCGATCAACGCCGATGTGCGGGTGCATCTTTTCATTTTCCGGAGCACGGAAAGTCCGCGGTTCTCATCGGCGGACAAGAAGCCTTTCGGCCTGGCGCTTCGCGGGCTGCGGTGGTTCTATCGCCAGCAATTGCTCAGCCACGGGCTCCTCATCGCGAACGCGCCGCTCACCGCAACGGAGCGCAAGGTCTTGCTGGGGCTGCTCGAGGGAAGGGCGGAGAAAGTGATTGCAGCCAATCTGGGCCAAAGCCCGAATACGACGCACATCCACGTGAAGTCGATCTATGCCAAGTTCGGCGTGCATAACCGGGCGGCGCTGACATCCCTCTGGCTCGGGCGCCTGCCCGAAGCCCGCTGATCCACATAGATCGATAGCTGCAGCTAAAGTCGATGCAACGCTTTCAAGGAGCATCGGCTTGACCCACGACGACAACACCTCCCGCCTGCCCACGTATTTCATCTCGCATGGCGGCGGCCCCTGGCCCTGGATGAAGAAAGAGATGGGCGGCGTCTATGACCAGCTGGCCGCCTCGCTGGCCGACATGCCGCGCCAGATCGGCCGCACGCCCGGCGCCATCCTCATGGTGTCGGCCCATTGGGAGGCACCGGTCTTCACCGTGCAGGGCAACCCGCGCCCGCCGATGATCTACGACTACGGCGGCTTTCCCGCGCACACGTATGAAGTGCGCTACGACGCGCCCGGCTCGCCCCAGCTCGCTCAGCGCGTGCAGTCGCTCCTGACTGCGGCCGGGCTGCCAGCGGCCATCGACCCCGAGCGCGGCTTCGACCACGGCATGTTCTCGCCCATGGCGGCCATGTACCCCGACGCCAGCGTGCCGGTGGTGCAGCTGTCGCTCAAGCGCGGGCTCGACCCGGCGGAGCACCTGGCGCTCGGCCGCGCGCTTGGGCCGTTGCGGGATGAAAACGTGCTCATCGTCGGCAGCGGCCTCAGCTATCACAACCTGCGCAACTTCGGCCCGCAGGCGCACGGCGTTTCGAAGGCGTTTGGCGACTGGCTCGACGACACCGCTGTGCAGGCGGCGCCGCAGGAGCGTGCAGCGGCTGCAAGAGTGGGCTTCGGCCCCGTCGGCCCGCATGGCGCATCCGCGCGAGGAACACCTGATTCCGCTCATGGTGGCGGTCGGCGCGGCCGAGCAGGAAGCGGGCGAACGCATCTATCACGAAGACGACTTCATGGGCGGGCTCGTGGTGTCGAGCTACCGTTTTGGCGCGGCCGCCAGCTAGAAGAACCGCCAGTTGGCAGAATCGGGCGATGCCTTCCATCCCCGATTCGAATTCCACTCCAGGCTCGAGCAGCGAAGCCCGCCTGCTCATCGAACGCATCGCCGCCACCGGCACGCGCCATGACGTGGTGCACGGCGGCATCCGCGTCTGCTGGCGTCGCTTCGGCGCTGAAGAAGAAAGCCCCAATCCGCCGCTGGTGCTGCTGCACGGCGGCCACGGCAGCTGGATGCACTGGCTGCGCAATGTCGAAGCACTTTCGGCCGGCCGCACGCTGTGGTTGCCCGACATGCCCGGCTTCAACGATTCGGATGCGCCGCCTCATGCAGCGCCCGGCGAAGACCCGCTCGGGCCCTTGCTCGATGCGCTGGGTGGATCGCTCGACCAGCTGATCGGCGCCGGCACGCCGATCGACCTGGGCGGTTTCTCCTTCGGCGGGCTCACCGCAGCGCGGTTTGCCGTGCGTCGCGGTGCCATCCGGCGCCTGGTGCTCGTGGGCAGCGGAGGCCACGGCACGATGCGGCGCATGGCGGCGCAGATGATCAACTGGCGTGCCGCACCGAATCGTGAGGAAGAACGCGCCGCGCTGCTGCACAACCTGGCCGCGCTCATGCTGCACGACAAGGCCGCCATCGATGCGCTGGCTTTCGAGATTCACGACATCTCCTGCCACGGCACGCGTTTTCGCAGCAAGGAGGTATCGCAGGCGGGAGGGCTGCAGGCCGCGCTCGACACCATCGGCGGGCCGCAACTGCTGCTGTGGGGCGAGTACGACGTCACCGCCGATCCGCGACCGCTGGTGGCGCAACTCACGGCCGGGCAGCCGCAGCGCGAAGGCGTGGTGATCGACGGGGCAGGGCACTGGGCGCAGTACGAGCGCGCCGATGAGTTCAACCGGCTGCTGCTGCGCTTTCTGGGCTGAGCGCTCGCAGCCTCGCACCTGCTTCGTGCGCATTCATCGAATCTTAAAAAGTCTAAAGAGTTATTAAAGCCTCAGGGTCAGCATCCGGCGGCGAGGCGGCTGTGCCGCTTCGAACCTTCGACTTTTCACCCTGAGGATCCTGATGAAGAAGCAAACCCGCCTTGCCGCCCGAGGCCCCCGTTTTCATGGCCGCCTGGCCTTCACGGCAGTTGCCGTTGGCGTGGTCTCCGCCACCTGCATGCCGCCCGCATGGGCACAGTCCGACGAAGAGAAATTCCAGGCCGGGGGCTCCCAGTGGGGCCTTGGCATTGCAGCGGGAATGGACCGCAAGCCCTACCGAGAATTCGACGACAAGGGGGTCGTCATTCCAATGGTCACCTACGAGAACCGGTGGGTCAGCGTTGCGGGCCCGAGCCTCGACCTGAAGCTTCCTTCCGCTGGCCCGGTGTCCTTCCGGCTGCGCGCGCGATACACGTCCGACGGCTACGAGGCCGAAGACTCCCCCTACCTGACCGGCATGGACGAGCGCAAGGCCAGCATCTGGCTCGGCGGTGCGGCAATCTGGCGCAACGAGTTCGCCAACCTGTCGACCGAGCTGCTGGCCGACGCTTCCGGGCACAGCAAGGGAACACGGGTCAAGCTGCAGGTCGATCGTCGCTTCACTTCGGGTGCCTTCAGCTTCACGCCGCGGGTCGCGGTGCAGTGGGCCGATCGCAAGTATGTGGACTACTACTACGGCGTGCGCGCAGCGGAATCGCGCGCGGACCGCGCCCAGTACGACGGCGAATCCGCCGCGAACGTCGAGTTGGGCCTGCGCGTGGACTACGCCGTCGCGCCCAAGCAGACAATCTTCCTGGACGTCAGCGGCACCAGCCTCGGCAGCGGCATCAAGAACAGCCCGCTGGTCGGCCGGTCGAGCCAGACCGGCGTGCGAGTTGGCTACCTCTACAGGTTCTGAGGCACAAAAGCCCCGGCGGAGTCCGTCGGCGGAAACACCACGCGAATGCCGAGGCCCTGGCCGTCGAGCCCGGCGCCGGTCTCGATGGTTGCGCGGTGCACCTCGGCGATGCCCGCCACCAGCGACAACCCGATGCCGCTGCCGCGCGAAGGTGCCCCGGCCACGCGGTGAAAGCGCTTGAAGATGGCTGCGCGCTCCGACGCGGGCACGCCGGGTCCGTCGTCGGCCACTTCGAGGTAGACACACCGCTGCTGCGGCGGCGCCGTGCCCGGTTCCTGGCCGCAGCTCACGCGCACGCGCCCGCCCTTGGGCGTGTAGCGCAGCGCGTTGTCCACCAGGTTGCGCAGCAGGATGCCGATCTCGTCGATGTCGCAGCGGATGGTGCACGGCTGCGCATCGAGCAGGATGGTGCGCGCGTGCTGGAGCGCATGCACGTCGAACTCGTTCGCCACGTGCATCACCAGCGCGCCCAGGTCGGCCGGCGCATGCTGCGGCGCGTTGGCGCCCGCATTGAGGCGCGCCAGATCGAGCAGCTGCTCCGACAGGCGCGTGCTGCGCTCGGCCACGGCGAGCAGCTTGGCGAGTGCGATGTCCTTCTCTGCTGCAGTGGGCGCGCGCAGCGCGATCTGGGCCTGCGCCTGCAGCGCCGAGAGCGGCGTGCGCAGCTCGTGCGCCGCGTCGCCGATGAAGCGGCGCTCGCCCTCGACCGCCTCGTCGAGCTGCCGCAGCGCATGGTTGAAGGAGACCACAAGCGGATGCAGTTCGCGCGGCAGCGGCGCCGGAGACAGCGGCGTGAGGTCGAAGCTGCGCCGCTGGCGCATCTGCTCGCCCAGTGCCAGCACCGGCTTGAGCGAACGGCGTACCACAAACCACATCAGCGCCCCCACGAGCAACAGCAACAGCGTGTTGATGACCAGCGCGGTCATCGCATCCCCGCGCAGCTCGGCGTCGACCACGCTGTGCAGATTGCCCACCTGCACATGCACGCGGCCGGTCTTGTCCGAGACGGAGTAGACGCGCCATCGCGCGCCCCCGATCACGCTGGTGGCCGCGCCTCCGGCGAAGCCTGGCCGCAGCGGGGTGTCGGGCGCGCCGGGCGAGCGCACGAGCAGGCGGTCGTCGTCGAGCCAGATCTGGAACGCGAGCGCCTCGCTCTCGGGCAGCGCTTCATCGCGCAGCTGCAGGCCGTTGGCGCGCGGCCGCAGCCCCTTGAGCTTGTCTTCGCCGGGAATGGTCAGCAGGATGCGCGTGGCGATGGTCTGGAGCTTGTCGTCCCAGATGCTGTTCCTGTTGTGCGTGAGATAGACGAACAGCACCGCGAGCGCCACCGCCCAGCACAGCGCGATGGTCGCGGCGATCACCATGATCATCCGCGCCTGCAGCGAGTTCAGTCTCATGGACGCGGCTGGCCCACCACGTAGCCGTGCCCGTGCACGGTCCGGATCAGGTCGTCGCCGAGCTTGCGGCGCAGCTGGTGAATAAACACCGCGATGGTGTTGCTCTCGACCGCGCTCGCGTTGCCGTAGACGGCGTCCTGCAGATGGTCGCGCGTGACCACGTGGCCGGGCCGCTCGAGCAGCGCCAGCAGCGTGCGGTATTCGTGCGCGCTCAGCGTCACCTCGACGCCGGCCTTCGACACCACGCGGCGGCTGCGGTCGACCTCGATGTCGCCGTGCGAAAACACCGGGATCACGCGGCCCTGGCTGCGCCGGATCACCGAGCGCACGCGCGCCCAGAGCTCGTCGAACTGGAAGGGCTTGACGATGTAGTCGTCGGCGCCCGCGTCGAGCCCGTGGATGCGCTCGCTGAGCTGGCCGCGCGCAGTCAGCATCAGCACGGGCGTGGGGTCGTAGCGGCCGCGCATCGCGCGCAGCACCGAGAGCCCCGACTCGCCCGGCAGCCCGATGTCGAGCAGCACGGCGGCGTAGGCATGGTCGATGAGCGCGAGCCGGGCCGCGGGCGCATCGCAGACATGGTCAATGGTCCAGCCGCCCTGGCGCGCGCCGTCGCACACCGCCTCTCCCAGCATGGCATCGTCTTCGACCAGGAGCAGGTGCATTGGGGGCGTGGGTATGGCGCGTGAAAAGCAGTGCGGATGATGCCCCAGAGTTTTTAATATCTTTTTAAGCTGGAGCTTTTGCTATTGCTTCACCAGCCCCAGCTTGCGGATCATGTCGCCCCACTGGTCGTAGGTGGTACGCGTGAGCTCGGCCAACTGCGCGGGGCTCGAAGACTCTGCTTCATAAGCACCCTGGCGGAAGAAGTCGCGCGTGGCGGGCATCGCCAGCACCTGCGCGAGCGCGCCGTTGAGCTTGGCGACCACGGGCGCCGGCATGCGCGCGGGCCCGAAGAAGCCGAGCCAGCTCGGCATATCGACGCCGGCAACGCCTTGTTCTGTCATGGTGGGCACGTCGGGCAGCATTGCGCTGCGCTTCGGCGCGGCCACCGCCAGCATGCGGACCTTGCCGGTGGCAGTGTTCTGGATGGCGTTGGGCGCCGCGTCGAAGTAGTACTGCACGCGACCTGCAAGAAAGTCTTTCGCGGCATCGGCGCCGCCCTTGTAGGGCACATGCACCACATCCAGCCCCGCCTTCTGCGCGAAGGCCTCGCCGTAGATGTGCGACGAGGTGCCGGTGCCGAAGGACGCGTAGCTCATCTTGCCGGGGTTGGCCTTGATGTAGGCCACGAGCTCCTGCACCGTGCGCGCCGGCACGCTCGCATGCACCGTGAGCACCAGCGGCCCGCGTGCGCCGAGCGAGATGGGCGTGAGGTCCTTGAACGGGTCGTAGCGCACCTGTGCCAGTGTCTGCGGGTTTTGCGCCACCACGGAAGAGGGCGCGTACATCATCGTGTAGCCGTCGGGTGCGGCGCGAATCACTTCCTCGGTGGCCAGGATGAAGCTCGCGCCTGGCCGGTTCTCGACGATTACCGGTGTCTGCAGCACTTCGCCGAGTTTGTTGGCGACGAAGCGCGCTTGCGCGTCGGAGGCGCCGCCCGCCGCAAGGCCGAGCACGATGCGGATGCTGCGGCCCTTTTCGGGGAAGGCCGTGGGCTCGGCCGCGAGCGTGCTGGGCGGCAATGCGGTTGCGCCAAGTGCGATGCCGAGGCCAAGGCACGCGGCCATGCGGCGACGGTTGAAGAAGCGCGAGTGGTTCATTGCCTGGCCAACCCCACCTGCTGCACCATCGCGCCCCAGCGCTCGTAGCTCGACCGCGTGACGCTTGCAAATTCCTCCGGCGTGGAGGCGCCGGCTTCGTAGCCGCCCGAGCGGTAGAAGTCGCGCACCTGCGGCATCGCCAGCACCTGCGTGAGCGCCGCATTGAGCCTGGCAACCACCGGCGCCGGCATGTGCGCGGGGCCGTAGAAGCCGAGCCAGCTCGGCAGGTCGAGCCCCGCCACGCCTTGCTCGGCGAAGGTGGGTACGTCGGGCAGGGCCGCAATGCGCGCGTTCGCGGCAATGGCCAGGATCTTCACCTTGCCGGTGCCCGAGGTGATGAGGGCCGACGAGGCCGAATCGAACATGTACTGCACGCGGCCGCCGATCAGGTCCTTGGCCGCGTCCGAGCCGCCCTTGTAGGGAATGTGCACCGCGTCGATGCCGGCCTTCTTCACGAAGGCTTCGCCGTAGATGTGCGACGAGGTGCCCGCGCCGAAGGAGGCGTAGCTCACCTTGCCCGGGTTGGCCTTCACGTAGGCGATGAGCTCCTTCACGTTGCTGGCCGGCACGGTGGTGCTCACCGAGAGCACCAGCGGTCCGCGTCCGCCCATCGAAATGGCGGTGAAGTCCTTGAACGGGTCGTAGGGCACCTGCGAGAAGGTGTGCGGGTTCTGCGCCATGGTCGAAGAGGGCGCGTAGAGCAGCGTGTAGCCGTCGGGCAGCGCGCGCGCCACCTCGCTTGCGGCGAGCATGGTGCTGGCACCTGGCTTGTTGTCGACGATCACGCCGGTGCCCAGCACCTCGCCGAGCTTCTGCGCCACGATGCGCGCCTGCGCATCGGTGCCGCCGCCGGCGGTAAAGCCCACCACGATGCGTATCGGCTTGCCGCCGCGCACCGGAAAGTCTTGCGCCAGGGCCAAGGGCGCCAAGCCCAGCAAGGCCGCCGCGCCGAGCGCAGCGCCGAACGCACGGCGGGTGCCGCGAGGTTTCTTCATCGATGTCTCCGTTTATGTATGTTCTTCTTATATTGATTTAGAAAACCAGAAAAATCCACATACTCTAGGGAATACCCCGAAAAGGTGCCATTTTCTACCTTTTGTGTTTGACAAAATGAACATTGAAATCAAAATACGACGAAACAGCCCATCCAAGACACCTATCCATGAAAACTGTCGTCCGCACCGACGAACGCATCCTCAGCTCCGACATCTTCGACCGCGACAGCCGCGTCAAGCGCCCTGACCACGGCACCTGGGCCGAGCCCGGCAAGAACATTCCGGTCTACCACCGCTGCGGCGTGCTGGTGGTGGGCGGCGGCCCTTCGGGCACCGCGGCCGCCGCAGCTGCCGCCCGTGCCGGTGCCGACGTGGCGCTGCTCGAGCGCTACAACCACCTGGGCGGGCTTTCCACCGGCGGCCTCGTGATCTGGATCGACCGCATGACCGACTGGGAAGGCAAGCTGGTGATCCGCGGCTTTGCCGAAGAACTGTTCGACCGCCTGCCGGCCGATGCCATTGCCGGCCCCGCAAGGGAAGACTGGGGCTCGCAAGACACGGCCAAGGCCGCGCACTGGTCGCAGCGCACGGCCGCTTATCACGGCGTGGTGACCTGGTCGCCCACCATCGACCCCGAGCGGCTCAAGCTGCTCTCGCAGGAGATCGTGCTGGAGCGCAAGGTCAAGCTCATCTACCACTCGTGGGCGGCCATTCCCATCGTGCAGGACGGCGCCGTGAAGGGCGTGGTCTTCGAGAGCAAGGAAGGCCGCATGGCGATCATGGCCGACGTGGTGGTCGACGCCACGGGCGACGGCGACCTGTTCGCGCGTGCCGGTGCCGCCTACGTGAACGACATCGAGGAAGCCGACGTGCACCACTGCATGAACACCTCGTGGCTCTTCGGCGGCGTGGACATGAACCGCTGGATCGAATTCAAGGCCGGCCAGCCCGAGGCGTTCACCGCCTTCATGGCACGCGGGCGCGAAGTGTGCGGCCTGTTCGAGCGGCCGTTCGTTTCATGGCGCAACGATGTGGCGCTGTTCATGGGGCCGCGCCAGTCGGGCTACTCGGCGCTGGACGTGGACGACCTCACGGCCGTGGAGGTGCGCTCGCACCGCGCCATGGCCGCGCACCTGGACTACTTCAAGGCGCATGCGCCTGGCTTCGAGGATGCCTACCTGATGCTCAGCGCACCGCAGATCGGCGTGCGCCATGCGCGGCGCCTCACCGGTGTGGGCGCCATGCTGCGCAGCCAGTGGCCTGACGGCGTGGCGCTGGCCGACGAAGTGGGCGTGACGCCCGCGGTGTCGCCCAAGTTTCCGAACATCTCCATTCCCTACGGCGCGCTGGTGCCGCAGCAGCTCGACGGCTTGGTGGCTTGCGGGCGCCATATTTCATGCGACCGCAACTCGCACGGCTTCATGCGCGAGATTCCGCAGTGCTGGATCACCGGGCAGGCGGCCGGCGTGGCGGCGGCGCTGGCCTCGCAGGGCGGCATCGAGCCGCGCCTTGTCGACGTGGGCGCGCTGCAGTCGGCGCTGCTCGCGCAGGGCGTTTACCTGCGCGCCGGTGCCGGGCAGGGCGCGCATGCGCCGGCGGCAGCGGCTGCGTTGCCGAAGCCGGCGTCTGAATGACTTGCCATGAGTCCGGCCGACCTTTCCCGCGAGCCTCTACATTGCAGAGTCTTGAGTCTTGCAACGGGTTCTTCCATGTCCACTGAAAAAAACGACACCTCTTTTTCCGCATCGGAAGCCGCCGATGCGCGCGGCGACCGCTCCGACACCGTGAGCGCGCTGGAGCGCGGCATCTCGGTGCTGCGCTGCTTCAGCGAAGAGCGCCCCGTGCTGGGCCATGCCGACATCGCGCGCATGACCGGCATTCCGCGCCCCACGGTCAACAGGCTCGTCGCCACGTTGCTCTCCATGGGCATGCTCAAGGCCGCGCAGGTGGCCGACCGCTTCATGCTCGGGCCCGGCGTGGTGTCGCTGTCGCGCGTGTTCCTGGGCAGCCTCGACGTGCGCGCCGCCGCGCGGCCCAGCATGCAGGCGATGGCGGAGGAGGTGGGCGCCTCGGTCTACCTGGCCATACGCGACGGCATGGAGATGGTGCTGATCGAGGCTTGCCGGCCGCGCTCGTCGATGCTCTCGGCGCGGCTCGATGTGGGCTCGCGCGCGCCGCTGGCCAATTCGGCCCTGGGCCGCGCGTACCTCTCGGCGTTGCCCGAGGCGCAGCGCAACCAGCTCATCGATTCGATGCGCCTCTTGCGCGGCCCAGAGTGGGACAGCATCGCGCCCGGCATGACCCGCGCCGTCGGCGAAGCGCGGCGGCTGGGCTACTGCCTCTCGCTCGGCGAATTCCACCGCGAAATCAATTCGGTGTCGGTGCCCCTCATCGGGCCCGACGGCGAAGTGATGTCGCTCAACGGCGGCGGCGCGGCTTTCGTGTTCACCGAAGAGCGCCTGCGCAACGAACTGGCACCGCGCCTGCACGACATTGCGCTGACCATTGCGCGCGACATCGGCGGGCATGTGCCCACGCCTACGCCTTCACCGGGTTAGCGGGCACGGCGCGGGCCGACCCCACGACTGCAAACACAAGAACGGAGACACAGGTCATGCACCTGAGCGATGAAGAAAAAGCCATGATGGACGGCCGAGACGGACCGGCCGTGCAGAAGGCGATGGACCTCTTGATGCGCTATGGCGAAGCGCTGGGCGCCGAGCGGCTGGTCGAGACGCGCAACGTCTGCGCCACCATCACCTCGACCACGCCGTTCCAGCGTGACTTTGCGCTGGCCAAGGGCGGCGGCATGGACGCGGTGTTCTCCGAGTTCAGCCTCGACAGCCAGGAGACCGTCGAGATTCCAAAGTTCAAGGTCTTCACCAGCCACCTGCAGCTGGGCTTCGACCCCGGCCAGCCCGAGCGCATGGGCGTGAGCGAGGAGATCGTTCAGTTCTACAACAAGAGCGAGCGCCATGCGGCGGGCCTCGGCGCGCAGATCATGAACACCTGCACGCCCTACCAGGTCGGCAACATCCCCACGCGCGGCGAGCATTGCGCGTGGATGGAATCGTCGGCCGTGGTGTATTGCAACTCGGTGCTCGGTGCGCGCACCAATACCGAAGGGCGCGAGAGCACCGGCGCGGCCATGCTCACCGGCCGCATTCCCTACTGGGGCTATCACCTCGACGAGAACCGCCGCGCCACGCATGTGGTCGAGCTCGAGGTCCAGGTTGAATCAGTGCAGGACTGGGGCCTGCTCGGCTACTACATCGGCGAGCACGTGCAGGAGCGCGTGCCGGTGGTGCACAGCAGGCGCGGCATTGGCCGCGTACCCAACCTGCCGCGGCTCAAGCACTTCGGCGCGGCGGCATCGTCTTCAGGCGGCGTGGAGATGTACCACATTGCCGGCGTCACGCCCGAGGCGCTCACACTGGAGCAGGCGCTCGGCGGCCGTGCACCGGTGGAGGTGCTGCGCTACGGCGAGGCCGAGCGCCGCGCCACCTACGAGAAGATCAACGCGACCGGCAGGGAGGCCGAGGTGCAGTACGTGATGCTCGGCTGCCCGCACTACACCATCGAGCAGATCTGGGAGGCCGCGCAGCTCATCGAAGGGCGCAAGGTGCACCCCGATTGCGAGCTGTGGATCTTCACGCCACGCGCCATCAAGTCGCTGGCCGACCGCAACGGCTACACCAGGATCATCGAGGACGCGGGCGGCATCCTCATGACCGACAGCTGCTCCGCCATGAGCCGCGCTGTGCCCAAGGGCACGAAGACCGTGGCACTCGACTCGGCCAAGCAGGCGCACTACCTGCCCGCCATTCTTGGCGTGCAGGCGTGGTTCGGCAGCACGGCGGAATGCATTGATGCGGCGTGCACCGGGCGGTGGAATGGAGACATGCAATGAAGCTCGCTCTCCGGACTTTCTCCCTCCCCCTCTGGGGAGGGCAGGGGTGGGGGCATGCGGCGCATCCATCGAGCGCTCTGGCTGCCCCCATCCCAACCTTCCCCGAAAGGGGAAGGAGCAAAACCATGAATGCGCGCGACAACACATCCACGCTCGTCATCCGCGGCCGCAAGGTGGTCGGCGGCGTGGCCGAAGGCGAGGCACTCGTCACGCGCGACCGCATCTCGGGCTGGGGCGGCATCGATCCGCGCACCGGCACCGTCATCGAGACGCGGCACGAGCTGCGCGGCCAGAGCTTTGCGGGCAAGGTGCTCGTGTTTCCGGGGGCCAAGGGCTCGTCGGGCTGGTCGGCCATGTTCCACATGACGCGGCTCATGAACTCCGCGCCCGCGGCCTTCCTGTTCAATGAGATGACCACCAAGATGGCGCTGGGCGCGGTGGTGACGCACTCGCCTTCGATGACCGACTTCGAGCGCGACCCTCTGGAATGCATCGAGACCGGCGATTGGGTGCGCGTGGACGCCGACCGCGGCGTGATCGAGATCACCAAGAAGAACAAACCCGGAGACCGCCCATGACCACCCGCCCCCTGCGCAGCAACTTTCCGCGCGGCTCTTATCTTTGGTCAGTGCGCAATGCGCACTGGCGCGCGCTCGGCATTCCGGAAGAAGACTGCGAGAAGCCGAAGATCGCCATCGTCAACAGCTCGTCCGAACTCGCGGCTTGCTTCCAGCCACCTTGACAAGGTGGCGGCGGAAATCAAGACCGCGATCCGCGCGGCGGGCGGCGTGCCGTTCGAGATCCGCACGGCAGCGCCCAGCGACTTCATCACCGGCGCGGGTGCACGCGGCGCCTACATGCTGGGTGCGCGAGACCTGGTCACCAACGACATCGAAGTGGCGGTGGAGGGCGCGCAGCTCGACGGCATGGTGTGCCTCACCTCGTGCGACAAGACCGTGCCGGGCCAGCTCATGGCGGCGGCGCGGCTCAACATTCCGACGTTGCTCGTGCCCTGCGGCTACCAGCCCAGCGGCGAGTACCGCGGCAAGCACATAGACATCGAGGAAGTTTTCATCGGCGCGATGCATGCCGTCACGGGCCACCTGCCGGTCGAAGAACTCGTGGGCATGAGCCGCGAGGCGATCCGTGGCCCGGGCGTGTGCTCGGGCCTGGGCACGGCCAACTCGATGCACATCGTCTGCGAGGCCCTCGGCCTGGCCTTGCCGGGCAGCGCGCCGGTTGCCGCGCTGAGCCCGAAGATGATGGCCGACGTGCGCGCGGCCGGCACACGCATCGTGCAGATGGTGTGGGACGACCTGAAGCCGCGCGACATCCTCACGCCCGGCGCCTTCGCCAACGCGGTGCGCGCGGTGCTGGCCATCGGCGGCTCGCTCAACACGGCCAAGCACTTGCAGGCGGTTTCGACCGAAGGCGAGTGCGGTGTCGACGTGTATGGCCTTTTCGAAAGCCTCGGCCCGACGACGCCGGTGCTGGCCGGCGTGCGGCCGATCGGCGATCACAGCATCGAAGCCTTCGAGGCGGCAGGCGGCTGCCGCGCGCTCATGAAGCAGCTTGCGCCCTTGCTCGACACGAGCGCGCCCACCGTCACTGGCGGCACCGTGGCCGACAACCTGCAGGGCACCGAAGTTGCCGACGCAGAGGTGATCCGCCCCATCGATCGCCCGGTTGCGCCGCTGCCCGCCATCGTGCTGCTGCGCGGCAATCTTGCGCCCGAGTCCGGCCTCATCAAGACCGGCATCGTGGAACGCAAGGTGCGCAGCTTCACAGGTCCGGCCGTGTGCTTCTGGACCTCGGACGCCGCCATTGCCGCAATGAAAAAAGGGGGAGATCGTGCCGGGCCAGGTGGTCGTGATGCGCGGCGCCGGTGCCTGCGGCGGCCCGGCGATGGGCGGCGGCGCCTCGCGCGTGGTGTTCGCCATCGACGGCGCGGGCCTGGGCGACCAGGTCGCGATCCTGACCGACGGGCATCTTTCAGGCCTGGTCTGCAAGGGGCTTGTGGTGGCCGAGGTCTCGCCCGAAGCTGCGCTCGGCGGGCCGCTGGGGCTGGTGCGCGATGGCGACGTGATCACCATCGACCTGGACGCGCGCCGCCTCGACATTGCATTGACCGATGCGGAGCTGCAGGCGCGCCGCGCCGACTGGCAGGCGCCGCCCCCGCCTTCGACACCGGCTGGCTGCAGCAATACCGGCGCAACGTGAGCCCGCTGTCCAAGGGCGCCGTGCTCGTGCGCACCGAACGACCCGGGCCTTCCGGCTAGCAGCACCTTTTTACCCCGGCCTTCGCCGACCGGCGCGCACCCCCGTGCGCACCCGGTGGCGCAGCCCTGCGCGCGTTCCGAGTTTTTCAACCAAGAGAAGAAGCAGGAGACAAGAAAACCATGAAGAAGATTTTGATGTGGTCAGCGCTAGGGCTTGCGAGCAGCGGCGCGGCGCATGCGCAATCCAGCGTGACCGTGTTCGGCGTGATGGACCTCGGTATCCAGTACACCAACGGCGATGGCGGCGGCTCGGTCAAGGCGCTATCGAACGGCGGGCTTTCAACGAGCCGGCTCGGATTTCGCGGCACCGAAGACCTGGGCGGCGGCTTGCGCGCAGGCTTCTGGCTCGAGGGCAGCCTGAACCCCGACACCGGCACCGGCCGCGCGAGCAACAGCAACAACCAGACGAGCGGCGCGGGCGTGGCGGGGCCGATCACCTTCGACCGCATGTCCTTCGTGAGCCTCTCGCACCAGAAGATGGGTGAACTGCGCCTGGGCCGCGACTTCATTCCCACGCACTACAACAGCATCTACTTCGACCCCTTCAACGCCAACGGCGTGGCGCGCGCGGGCAACCTCACGTTCGCGGGCTCGGGCACAGGGCCGCTCCCTTCGGCCATCACGGGCAGCAACACGGTGAGCTACTGGTTGCCGGCCGGGCTCGGCGGCTTCTACGGCATGGCGATGATCGGCACGGGCGAGAACGATTCCACCGCGCCCAACCGCGACGACGGCAACTTTGCCGGTGCGCGCTTCGGATTCGCCTCGGGCGCATTCGACATTGCCGCCGCCGTGACGCGCACCCACTACGACGCGACCGCCACCATCGGCAACTACACGCACGCCAACATCGGCGGCACATGGGACGTCGGCTTTGCGAAGTTCTTTGCGCTCTACAACAAGGTGACCGTGAAGCTCGCCACCGGCACGGTGCGCAAGAACACCGCCGAGATCGGCGCGCACGTTCCGGCCTTCGAGGTTGGCCGAATCCGCGTGAGCTACGCCTACCTGGACGACCGCAGCGACGAGAGCCTGCGCAACGCCAACGGCATGCCGCGCAACCGCGACGATGCGCGGCAGTTCGGCATCGGCTATGTGCACAACCTCTCCAAACGCACCGCGCTCTATGGCACCTACGCGCGGCTCATGAACAGCGGCCAGGCGCGCTATGTCGTCAGTGGCGGCGTGGCACCGGCCGGTGGCCGCCGCTCGTCGGGCTGGGAGCTCGGCGTGCGGCATCTCTTCTGAACAAGGAGCAAGAAATGCGACGCAGAAACCTGACGCTGGCGGCCCTCACGGGGAGCACGCTGGCAATGCTGCCCGGTGCGGCAGCGTGGAGCGCCGAGACCTATCCGGACAAGCCGCTGCGCCTGATCGTCGGCTTTGCACCCGGCGGCGGTGCTGACGCGCTCACGCGCATCATTGCGGAGGGGCTGTCGAAGCAGCTCGGCCAGCAGGTGATCGTGGAAAACCGGCCCGGCGCCGACGGCGTTCTAGCGGCGCAGGCCACGTCGTCTGCAAAGCCGGATGGCTACACGCTGCTGATGGGCACCAATACCGCCATGGTGGCGGCGCCCACGCTGCGCCCCACGCCGCCCTACGATCCGTTCAAGGCCTTCACGCCGATCAGCTCGGCCGGCCAGTTCTCGATGTTCCTGGTGGTGCCTTCGAGCCTGCCGGCGAAGAGCGTGAACGAGTTGCTGGCCCTGGTCGCGGCCAAGCCCGGCGCCTACAACTCGGCGTCGAGCAACAGCGCCTCGGAGTTGGCCATGCTGCAGCTGCTGGGCGAGCGCAAGGTGGTGAACGCGCGCTACAAGGGCGACATGCAAGCCATGACCGACCTGCTCGGCGGCCAGATCCACATGATGTTCACCACCGGCACGTTGGCCCCGGGCTTCGTGAAAGAGGGGCGCATTCGCGCGCTGGTCACGCTGCTGCCGCAGCGCAGCGCCTTGCTGCCCGACGTGCCCACGGGCAGTGAGCTGGGCCTGGGCAAGCTCACCATCACGCCCTGGGCCGGCTTTTTCGGACCGCCGGGGTTGCCGCCCGCCATTACCGCCAAGCTGTCGCAGGAACTGCAGAACACGCTAAAGCGGCCGGACGTGCATGCGCAGCTGGTGCAGCAGGGCTTCGAGGGCTACGGCATGAGCCCCGCAAAGTTCACCGAGTTCTTCCGCGCGCAATACGACGCCTTCGGCGCCACCATGCGGCAGCACAACGTCAAGTTCGAATAGCCGCCGCGGTTGCGGCTCAGAGCCCGATCGAGCGCGCGTTGCTGCGCCAGAACGCCGCATCCGGAAACGAGCCCGCGCCGGCCGCGGCGTTGTCGGCCATGTGCTCGGCGCGGCTGGTGCCGGGAATGGTGCAGGTCACCGCCGGGTGGCTCAGCACGAACTTCAGCAGCACCTGCGCCCAGCTTGTGCAGCCGATCTCGCCGGCCCACGCAGGCAGCGGCTTGTCCCGCAGCCGGCGCAGGAGGCCGCCCCCGCCAAACGGCATGTTGACGATGACCGCCACCCCGCGCTCGGCTGCGAGCGGCAGCAGTCGCTGCTCGGCTTCGCGCGCGTCGATCGAATAGTTGATCTGCAAAAAGTCGAGGCTTCTCGGCGCGCAGCACCGCTTCGACCTCGTCGTAGGCAGAGGCGGTGTAGTGCGTAATGCCGATGTAGCGCACCCGGCCCTTGCCCCTCCATTCGCGCAGTGTGGAAAGATGGGTTTTCCAGTCCACCAGGTTGTGCACCTGCATCAGGTCCATGCGCTGGGTGCGCAGCCGCGTGAAAGACTGCTCCATCTGCGCAATGCCGGCATCCCGGCCCGATGTCCAGACCTTCGTCGCAAGAAAAGCCTTGTTCTCGCGCTGCTTCGATGAGGCCAGCAGTTCGCCGGTGGTTTCCTCAGAGCGCCCGTACATCGGCGAACTGTCGATCACCTTGCCACCCGCGGCAAAGAGGGCGTCGAGCACACCCGGCAGGCGCTTGTATTCATCGGTACCGGGGCGCTGGTCGAACCCGATCCAGGTGCCGCAGCCGACAACCGGCAGGGCCTCCTGGGTGGAAGGAATAGGGCGGGTGTTCATGGTCATCGCAGGCCTGCCTTGTTGCTGTGCGAAGGAGGGGAGCGCGGCACCGGCGCAGAGTGCGGCGCCTAGCCTGAGCAGCCGGGCGCGGGTAATGGGGAGGTGGGGTTGGTTCGTGAGGGGTGTCACGAATCAAATTCTGCGCCAGGGGCTTTGACTGAGTGTTCGTTGGGGGCGTTGTTCAGGGCGGCGCACCCGCCGACGGGGTACCTTGCTCCGCGAATGTCCCCCGGGGCTGCGCCCCTCCTCCTTTATTTCGCTGCGCAAGGCACCCCATCGACGTGTGCGTGATTCAGAGCGGTCGTTGATCAGCGGTGCACCAGCAGCGTGTCCCGGTGCACAGGGCATCGGGTGCTCCGCGCAGCGAAATAAAGGAGGAGGCCGCAGGCCGGGGGACATTCGCGGAGGGGAGTACCCGGTGGCCTTTGCACTCGCCCTGAAAAAGAACTTACCCCGCCCCGCAGAAAGCACTCAACGCAAATAGCGCCCGTCAGCCTTGAGCATCGAAAGCTCAGAGAAGGTCAGCCCCCGGTGCTCGCCGGGCCGGTAAGACACAGCAATCCCGCCGATGTCCAGCGTCTTGAACGACTCGAGCCCCTTCTGCAGTGAATCGGGCGTAGGGCTGGTGCCCGCCCGCTTCAGGCCTTCGACCATGACCTTGGCCGCCACATAGCCCTCGAGGCTGGCGTAGCTGAACTCCGTCGCGCCGATTTTCTTCATGGCCGCCTGGTACTCGGCAATCATCGGCATTGCCGTGTTCCATGGGTACGGCACGACCTGCGAAATGACCACGCCGGCTGCGTCCTTCTTGATGTCCTGGAACAGCTTCTGGCCGTTCAGGAAAGAGAACGAATAGAAAGCCGTTTCGCCGCCCGCCGCGCGGTAGGCCGTGATGAACTTGGCCGCCACGTCGTTCGTGGCCGACAGCACCACGGCCTTGGGCTTGAGCTTGACCAGCTCCGCCGCGCGTTCGGCTGCGTCCGAGCCGTCATTTTTGATCGACACGCTGCCGACCATTTTTTCGCCGCGCTCGGCAATGAATTTTTGCGTGCTCTCCATCGCCGAGCGCGCGCCCGGGTTGTCGTTGTGCGCGAAGGCGATGCGCGAGAGGCCGATGGTGAACAGGTGGTTCACGATGCGGCTGTATTCCTCGTCGAAGCTGATGCGCACCGGAAAGCCGTATTCGGACGGTTTCACCACCGGCGCCGCACCCGTGTACGAGCCTACGACCGGAATCTTGAGTTCGTTGGCTGCTTTCAAGGCGCCCACCGCCGACGACGTGCCGATCGGCATCAGGATGCCCACGGCGCCGTCCTTCACGAAAGTCTTCACGTTCTCGGCGCCCTTGGCGGGGTCGTACGCATCGTCGAGCTGGCGCAGCTCGATGGGCCGGCCGTTCACGCCGCCGTTCGCATTCACTGCGGTGAACAGCGCGCGAATGCCGACCAGCGGCTCGGTCGACAGCGTTGCCAGCGGGCCCGTCTGCACATAGGTCTGGCCGATCAGGAGCGGCTTGGTTTGGGCCTGCGCCGCAGGCTGTACCGCAAGGAGGAGAGCGGCAAAGGCCGAAGCCAGCAAATGAATCTTTTTGTATTGCATGGTCACAAATTGTTTGTTCGGCCATCTTAAGAGGCAAGGCGCTTTGGGTAAATCGCTATTTGTCCTGCCCCGGTTGCGGCCCATGGAATACTGTATAAAAATACAGTTAACGATTGCATCATGGGCCTTCCTTTCCTCAACTCCTTTTCCGCCGCCGCAGGCCGTGGCGTCTGGCATGCCGACGAGCTCGGCCTGGCCGACGCGCAGGTCGTCGCCACCGGCCACGCCGCGCTCGACGCCGAGCTGCCGGGTGGCGGCTGGCCTGTAGGCGCCATGACGGAGTTGCTGCAAACCGCGCCCGAGGCCCATGTCTGGCGACTGCTGCTGCCCGCTTTGGCGCAGGCCGTCCAGGCGCGCGGCGGGCCGGTGGTGCTGATCGGCGCGCCCTATGAACCCTGCGGGCCGTCTCTGGCGGCGCAGGGCTTGCCGGTGGAAGCGCTGATGTGGGTCCGGAGCGACGCGCCGGCTTCGCGCCTGTGGGCCTGCGAACAGGCGCTGCGCTGTGCGGATGTGTCGGCCGTGCTGGCCTGGCTGCCGCAGGCCCGGGTGGGCGAGCTGCGGCGGCTGCAACTGGCCGCCGCCCAGCATGACGTGCTGCTCTTCGTGTGCCGGCCCGAATCGGCCGCGCAGGGTGCGTCGCCGGCGCGGCTTCGGCTTCAGGTGGAAAGCTGCGAGGCCGACAGCTCGCAGATCGAACTGCGCATTCTCAAGCGCCGGGGGCCGCCCTTGGCCGCGCCGGTGATGCTGCCCGCGCGCAACGAGCGCATGGCCGCATTGCTGGCGGCCGCCCGGTTGCGCCGCAAGCTGCGGCTGCAGCAGCAGGGCACGGCGGCGGCCGGTGAAGAGACAACATCGACCGCGGCCACGGTGGTGCGCATCGACGCATGGAAGGGAGGCCCCAGTGCACTGGATCGCATTGCGGTGGTCGCTTGAATCCGATTCGCCTGACGAAGCGCAGCCCCTGCCCACGCCCGAGGCGCTGGGCTGGTGGGCGCTGCAATACACGCCGCACGTCGCCTGGCAAGACGAGGCGCTGATGCTCGAGGTTTCGGCCTGCGAGCGCCTGTGGGGTGGGCGCTCGTCGCTGATGCGCCAGCTGGCCCACGAGAACCCCGCGCCCGACGCCGTGATGCGCGGCGCGCAGGGCGCCACCAGCCTCATCGCGCTGGCCCGGCTGCGGCTGTTCGAGCGCGAAGAGAGCCGGCCCAAGGACATTCCCGCCGGCCTGCCGCTGGACACGCTGAGCGCCGCGCGCGAACACCTCGATCTGCTGGCGCGCCTGGGCTGCCGCACCTGGGGCGACGTGGCGGCCTTGCCGCGCGGCGGCCTCACGCGGCGCTTTGGCGCGGCGCTGCGCGAGGCGCTCGACGTGGCTTGGGGCCTGCGCCCCGAAAGCCACAGCTGGCTCACGCTGCCCGACGTGTTCGAGCAGAAGCTCGAGCTGCCCGCGCTGGCCGAAACCGCACCCGAGTTGATGTGGTCGGCCAACCGGCTGCTTACGGCGCTGCAGTTCTGGCTGCGTGCCCGCCAGCGCGGCGCGCGCGCGCTCGAGCTGCAATGGACGCTCGACCTCAAGCGCTTCAACGGCGTGAACCTGCCGCCGCACCAGCAGGTCACCGTGCGCACGGCCGAGCCCACGCAGGACATGGCGCACCTGCGGCGCCTGCTCTCCGAAAAACTCGCCCTCACCACGCTTGCGGCGCCCGCAAGCTGGCTGCGCCTCCGCACACTCGAAACCGATCCGTGGGCCGGCGCCAGCACCAGCTTTCTGCCCGAAGACAACCGCAAGGGCGACAAGCTGCACGAAATGGTCGAGCGGCTCAGCGTGCGGCTCGGGGCGCAGCAGGTGGTGGTGCCCGTGGCCCAGGCCGACCACCGGCCCGAGCGCAAGCAGGCCTGGCGGCCCGCGCTGCAGAAAGACACTGCGCTGCCGGGCACCCGCAAGGAAGCCCGGGAAACTGCAAAGGCGAAGGCCGCGGCTTTGCAGCCCGATGCGCTCTACCCGCCGTGGCTCTTGCCCGAGCCGCTGCTGCTCGAGATGGACGGCGAGCGCCCGTGCTACCGCGGCCCCCTCAGCAAACTGATCGGGCCGCAGCGCGTCGAAGCCGGCTGGTGGGGCGGCAAGGAAGACGGCGGCCAGCCGGCCATGCGCGACTACTACGTGGCGGAAAGCCCCGAAGCCGGACTGGTGTGGATCTTTCGCGAGCGGCTCTCCGCACGCTTTTCCCAGGGCGAAGTGCGCTGGTACCTGCAGGGGTTCTATGCCTGACCTGAGCGAAAAGCAGCTGCGCGGACGCAACTCCGCCAAGGTGCATGCGCTGCCGTTGCCCTTGCGCAAGAAGCCACCGCCCACGCTGCCCGACTACGCCGAGCTGCACTGCCTGACCAACTTCAGCTTTCAGCGCGGCGCCTCGACGCCTGAAGAAATGGTCGAGCGCGCCTACCAACTCGGCTACACGGCGCTGGCCATTACCGACGAATGCTCGGTGGCCGGCATCGTGCGCGCGCACGTCTGCTTGCGCGATCTGCCGGCCAAATTGGAAGAACACGAGCGCGACCATCCTGACGAGCCGCCGCTTCCGCGCAACCCCGATTTCCGGCTGTTGTTCGGCAGCGAGTTCCGCTTCGAGCGCTTCAGGCTCGTGGTCATCGCCAACGACACCGAGGGCTGGGGCAACCTGTGCGAGTTCATCACCGCCGCGCGCAACACCGAGCTGCCCAAGGGCGAATACCGCGTGAGCTGGGACGAGAGCGACGTGGCATCGCTGCAGCACTGCCAGGTTCTTTTTGTGCCGCACAGGGCGCCGGGCGGTGCCATGGACGTCGCCTCGCTGCATGAAGACCTGCTGGCCGCCAAGGCGCTCTATGGAGAAAACCTGTGGCTGGCGGTGGAGATGCTCAACGAGCTCGACGACGACCTGTGGTTTGTCACGCTGATGCAGGCGGGCGAGCACGTGGGCGTTCCGCTCGTGGCGGCCGGCGACGTGCACATGCATGCGCGCGCGGCCAAGCCGCTGCACGACGTGCTCACCGCCGTGCGCCAAGGCAAGACCGTGGCCGAATGCGGCTTTGCGCTGCAGTCGAATGCCGAGCGGCATCTGCGGCAGCGGGTGCGGCTGGCCGAGCTGTATCTCTCCGAAATGCTATCGAACACGCTGGTGGTGGCCGAGCGCTGCCGGTTCGATCCCAATGTGATCCGCGAGACCTACAAGTACCCGCTCGAAACCGTGGGCAACCACGAGACGCCCGTGCAGACGCTGGTGCGCAAGACCTGGGAGGGCGCGGCGGTCCGCTTTCCCGAGGGCATCCCCGGCAAGGTGCGCGAGCAGGTCGAAAAGGAACTCGCGCTGATCGTCGAGCTGAAGTACGAGATGTTCTTTCTCACGGTGGAAGACATCGTGCGCTTTGCGCGCTCGAAGCACATCCTTTGCCAGGGGCGCGGTTCTTCAGCCAACTCGGTCGTCTGCTACTGCCTGGGCATTACCGCGGTCAGCCCTGAAAAAGGCCACCTGCTGTTCGAGCGATTCCTGAGCCGGCATCGCAATGAGCCGCCCGACATCGATGTCGACTTCGAGCACCAGCGGCGCGAAGAGGTCATCCAGTACATCTACGAAAAGTACGGCCGCGAGCGCGCAGCCATTGCCGCCGTCGTCATCTGTTACCGCGCACGCAGCGCCTTGCGCGACGTGGGCAAGGCCATCGGCATCGACGAGCGCCTGATCGACGAGTTTGCAAAAGACCACTACTGGTTCGACGACACCGTGCTGGGCGAGCAACTGTTCAAGGCGGCCGCGCGCGTCGGCGTGCAGGAAGACGAACTCAAGCTGGTGCAATGGATCGAGATGACGCAGCGCCTCAAGGGCTTTCCGCGCCATCTGAGCCAGCACGTGGGCGGCTTTGTGCTCACGCACACCAAGCTCACGCGGCTGGTGCCGGTCGAAAAGGCATCGATGAAAGACCGCTCCGTCATCCAGTGGGAGAAGGACGACCTCGAAGCCATGGGCATGCTCAAGGTCGACGTGCTCGCGCTCGGCATGCTCAGCGCGATAAAACGCGGGCTCGACCACATGAACCGCTGGCGCGGCTCGATGGTGGAGATGCATCACATCCCCAACGACGACCAGAAGGTGTTCGACATGATCTGCGACGCCGACACCATCGGCGTGTTCCAGATCGAGAGCAGGGCGCAGATGTCGATGCTGCCGCGCCTGAAGCCGCGCTGCTACGAAGACCTGGTGATCGAGGTCGCGATCGTGCGGCCCGGGCCCATACAGGGCGGCATGGTGCATCCCTACCTCAAGCAGCGCGAGCGGTTGGCCAAGGGCTTGGCGATCCACTACGAGAAGGAAGAGCTGAAAGAAGCACTCGAGCGCACGCTCGGCGTGCCGATCTTCCAGGAGCAGGTGATGCAGATCGCCATGATCGCGGCCAAGTTCACCGCCGACGAGGCCGATCAGCTGAGGCGCGCCATGGCCGCATGGAAGCGCAAGGGCGGCCTCGAGAAGTTCCACGAGAAGCTCGTGAAGGGCATGGTCGACAACGGCTACAAGGAGTCTTTCGCCGAAGCCATCTTCAAGCAGATCCTCGGCTTTGGCGACTACGGTTTTCCCGAAAGCCATGCCGCGAGCTTTGCGCTGCTGGTCACCGTGAGCAGCTGGCTCAAGAACTACGAGCCTGCCTGCTTCCTCGCGGCGCTGCTCGATTCGCAGCCCATGGGCTTCTACAGCCCCTCGCAGCTTGTGCAGGACGCGCGGCGGCATGGCGTGGAAGTGCGGCCGGTCGATGTCGCGTGCAGCGACATCGACACCACGCTCGAGGCCCGCAGCCCCGATGCACCGCGCATGCCGCCGGGCACCGATGCGCGCTACGCCAATCGCCTCGGCAACGAGAACCAGCCCGCGGTGCGGCTCGGGCTGAACCGGGTTTCGAGCCTCAGCAAGGAGGGCGCAAAGCGCCTGCTCGAAGCGCGCGCGCAAGCGCCCTTCACCAGCACCGAAGACCTCGCCCTGCGCGCCGAACTCGACGGCAAGGACATGGCCGCGCTGGCCGCCGCCGATGCGCTGATGTCGCTTTCGGGCCATCGGCGCCAGCAGGTGTGGGACGCCACAGCGCAGAGGCGTTCGCCGGCCTTGCTCAAGGGCGTGCCGATCAACGAGCAGGTCCTGCAACTGCCCGCGGCACCCGAGGGCGAGGAAATCGTCGGCGACTACGCGGCGCTCGGCCTCACGCTGCGGCGCCATCCGCTCGCCTTGCTGCGCCCGCGCCTCGCACGCATGAAGCTCATGAGCGCCGAAGAACTGCGCAGCCTGCCCAGCGGCCAGACCGCGCGCGCCTGCGGCATCGTCAAGGGGCGGCAGCGCCCGGGCACCGCCAACGGCACCATCTTCGTCACGCTCGAGGACGAGACCGGCAATGTCAACGTCATCGTCTGGAGCCATGTCATCGAAGCCTGGCGCGAGCCGCTGCTCAAGTCGCACTTGCTGGCGGTGCAGGGCACCTGGCAGCGCGACGACGAGACCGGCGGCAAGGTGCAACACCTGATTGCCACGGGCTTCAAGGACCTGACGCCGCTCATGGGCCGGCTGGCGCAGAGCAACACCAGCCGCGATTTTCATTGACGGCGCGGATGCAACCGATCGTTCCATGGCTCGCGCAACCGGCCACTTTTCGCTAACCTGCTTCTTCCATGTCCGCACTTGCACTTGATCCCGTCGTGGCCTTGCCGATCGGTCCGCCGCCGCCTGCGCCCGATGTACCCATTCCCATGCCGCCACCGCAGCCCGGGCCGCCGCCGGAAGGCGATCCGCCGCCCGCGGAGCCGCCGTTCACCGACCCCGGCTTTCCGCCGCCGGTGATCGATCCGCCGCCGCCCATGCAGAAAACCGGCGAGGTGCCTTTCGGAAAGGCGCACGCGCGTCGGCTGCGTGAAATCTATCGCTCGGCCGGCTGGCCCTGCTGCGACACCATCGAGGTCGAACTGCTGGCCGGCGGATTTCTCGAGCGCGTGCGCACGCCGCACGGCCACGAGACCTTGCGTGTGACGGACGCCGGCATTGCACGCATTGCCACCACGCTCACCATCAACCGCGCGGCGCTCTCGCCGCACGAGGCATTGGTTGAACGCGTGGCACGCGAAATGACGCGCGGCGGCCGCATCGCATGGCGCGGCCTCGGCCTGCGGGCGCGCCTGCCACCGCTCGAAGAGGGCGGCAAACCGCGCTGGTGCATTGCAAAGCCCGATGTGTTTTCCATTCGCAATACCAGCGTGGAAGCCTATGCGCACCCCATCGTGCACGAGGTGAAGGTGAGCCGCGCCGACCTGCTGGGCGACCTGCGCAAGCCCGACAAGCGCGCGGCCTACCTCGACCTGGGTGGCGAGTGCTGGTATGTGCTGGGCAACGACGCGCGGGGCCGCTGCATTGCGTCGCCCGACGAAATTCCGCAGGAGTGCGGCGTGCTGGTGCTAGAAGGCGAACGGCTGGTGGTGGCGCGCGCGGCCGTGCACCGCGCGTTCGAGCGCATTCCGTTCGGCGTGTGGCTGGCGCTTGCAAAGGCGCAGCCCATTGCGGGCTTCGATGACGATGCGCAGGACATGCTGGGCGACGATGCGCCCTGAATGACGGCCTGCGCGGCCGTTGCAAATCACTAGGACTCAGGCCACCACTCTTCGGCCGTGGTGCGGATGACGCGGGCCGCCTGCAGGCGGATGTCCTTGCCGTCGCCGCGCTCCTTGTCGGAGACCACGCGAAAAGGCCAGGTCGAAATGCGGCCCGCATGCGGGCGCGGCTGCGAGCGCCTCAGCGGCGAAAAAAACAGGATCCGCGCAGAAGGCGCTGGCGGGCTGGCGGTGGTCATGGTGTCGCCTCGAATGTTGCTCTGGGAGACGAGTAATTCTAGAGGAAACACTGTATGAACGTACAGTATATTTGCGCCGTCTCAAATGCTGAGGAGAGGGTGCATGGCCCGTGGCATGTCCGGCCCGCTGCGCAGGTTGCGCTCGATGAATTCGCGGGCAATGGCATCCAGATTGGCCGGCGCCGGCGTGACGAAGGACATGCGGTATTTCAGCAACCGGCCGTTGCGCCCCGTCAGAAAGGTGAACGACTCGTAGGTCTTCTGGCTCTGGGCGTGCAGCACGCGAAAGCTCACGCGCCGGAAGGCCTGCCCGTCGATCAGCTCATCGCGCACCGGGCCGACTTCCACCTTGGCATAGACGCCTCTCGCGCCCGCAAGCCGGACCTCTTCCACGGCGGCCTTGAAGTGCTCGTCGAACTCCGGGTCGGCGACGCCGGCGGCCCAGTCGCTGCGCTTCATGCCGTACACGTAGACGTCGACCCAGCCCACGTTGCTTTGATACCGGTGGCTGACGCCCAGGCCGGGCTGCCCGGCCTCGTACGAGGTCGAGCGCACGTACTGCCATTGCACCGCACTGGCGGCCGGAGCCGAGGCGACGGGAGGTCTCGCGGGCGGCGCGGTGCAGCCCGCGAGCAGGGCTGCGGCCGTCAAGATCAGGGCAGGCCAACGCTTCGTCATGAAGGGCCTGCCTGAAACGGGGTGGCTGCCTCGGCCGTCAGTCCGGCCGGACTTCGAAATACGCTTCGTCGGCCTCGCCCAGCGCGCGAAAGCCCGCGGTCTTGGCGGCTTCGTAGGCCTTGGCCCAGTTTGCGGCCAGCGCGATCTCGTCTTTCGTCAACTCGTCGGCACTCGACTCGCGGGCGTTTTCGAAGGCCTTCAGCGCCTGCGCCACGCCGTCTCCCAGCAGCTTGTCGAGTTCGCGCCGGAAGCGCGACTCCGCCGCGGAAATGACTTCGGCCGGTGCATCGGGAAAGTCGATCAGGTTCACTGTGTAGCTCATGGGCCGGATGCTACGTGATGGCAACAGCCCCGTCCTCCGGTGGCGTTGTTGCCGCGTATGTCAGGGGTGTGCCGCTAGCTGTGCACCCGCACTCGCGCTGGCGCTTGCAGCCAGCGCTTCGGGCGGCATCGCCGTCGCCGTTTCGGGCTGCGCCCTGATGGAGGCGCAGCGGCCGTAGGTGTCGTCGAAGCGCACGATGTCGTCCTCGCCCAGGTAGCTGCCGGTCTGCACCTCGATCACTTCGAGCATGGTCTTGCCCGGGTTTTCGAGCCGGTGGATCGCGCCCGAGGGCAGGTAGATGGATTCGTTCTCCCGCACCAGGCTGACCTGGCCGTCGCAGGTGGCCTTGGCGGTGCCGCGCACCACAATCCAATGCTCGGCGCGGTGGTGGTGCATTTGCAGCGACAGCTTGGCGCCCGGATTCACGGTGAGGCGCTTCACCTGGAAGCGGTCGCCGAAGTCGAGCCTGTCGTAGGCGCCCCAAGGCCGCACCACCCGCCGGTGTTCGGTCGCTTCGGCCTGGCCTTGCTGCGCGAGCATGCGCACCACCTCGCCGACCTGCTCGGCGCAATCCGCCTTCGCCACCAGCACGGCGTCGGGGGTGTCCACGATGATCAGGTCCTCGGTGCCCAGGGCCACCACCGGCCGGTGCGGCGCATGAATGAAGGTATTGCGCGCACGCAGCGTCCTGGCCTGGCCGCTCAGGCGGTTGCCGGTTCCGTCTTCCGGATGCAGCGTGGCCACGGCGTTCCAGCTTCCCACGTCGCTCCAGGCGCCTTCGAACTTCACCACGGCAATGTTCTGCTGCTTTTCGAGCACCGCATAGTCGATGCTGTCGCTGCGGCAGGCTTGGAAGGCCTCCGGGTCCAGGCGGTCGAAACTGCCTTCGCTCGAAACACCGGCGGTTGCACGCTGGCAGGCCAGCAGGATGTCGGGGGCGTGCGCGTTCAACGCCGCAATCAGCGTACTTGCCTGCACCAGGAAGATGCCCGCGTTCCAGCTGTAGCCGCCGTGCAGGATCAGCGATTCGGCCACCGACGCCGTGGGCTTTTCGACGAAGCGCACCACGGCCCGGCTGCAGCCGTCGGCCGACACGGCGCCGGCTTCGATGTAGCCATAGGCAGTGCTCGCAAAGGAAGGCATCACGCCGAAGGTCACGATATGCCCGGCCAGCGCCGCATCGACGCCGCGCCGTATCGTCTCGGCGAACAGCGGCGTGTCGGGAATGTGGTGGTCGGAGGGGGCGAACAGAAGCAGGTCGTCCTTGTTGGCGAGCAGTGCCGCAGCCGCCATGGCCGCCGCGGTGTTGCGCGCCATCGGCTCCAGGATCTGCCGCCCGGTGGCACCGGCTTTCTCGACGGCCTCGCGCACCAGGAAGCGGTGGTCTTCCGATGCGATGCAGGTGATGTTGCTGTTCAGGCTGCACAGGCGCTCCAGCGTCATCTGCAGCAGGCTCTTGTCGCCGATCAGCGGTGCGAACTGCTTGGGAAGCGTCTTGCGCGAGAGCGGCCACAGGCGAGTGCCGCTGCCTCCGCAGAGCACGACGGGATGGATGGTGGGGGTGTTCATGACAACGTCCTTGATGAAGGTGAAGGCCGGCGCGCTCAGAGCTGCCCGGTGTTGGTGGCGAAGCTCACCGCCTGCGCGCGCGAATGCACCTGCAGCTTCTTGTAGATGTTCTTGATGTGGGCGTTGACCGTCTGCCCCGAGATTCCGAGCCTCATGCTGATCTCCTTCGACACGCAGCCGCGCGCCACGCAGCGGAGCACTTCGCGCTCGCGCGTCGTCAGCGTTACCTCGCGCTGCGGTGCTTCTACCGGGGGCGGCTCGCTGGTGTGCTGGTTCATGCGTGTCAGCAGCCGGCGCGCCAGCTTGGGCGTGATGGCCGCGCCGCCGTTCACCACCTGCAGCACGGCCTGCGCAAAGCTCTGCAGCCAGGCGTGCTTGAGCAGGTAGCCCGTGGCGCCAAGCTCGAAGGCGTGCATCACGTGGGCGTCGTCTTCCATGGCCGAGATGACGATGATTTCGCAGTAGCGATGCAGCTTGCGCGCCTCGCGAATGAGTTCGAAGCCGGATCCGTCGCCGAGCCGGAGGTCGACCATCAGCACGTCGAATTCATGGGTCGCCAGCAGGCGGCGGCCGTCGCGCACGCTGCCGGCCTGCGCCTCCAGCTGGATGCGCATGTCCGACAGCAGCTCTTGGGCAATCACGCGGCGCATGAACTCGTCGTCGTCGACGAGCAGCACGCGAACCGGGGCGTCTTCCTGCCCCGTCAGGAAATGCGGCCACAGCGGTTCGGCCGGAGGACAGACGCCGGACGGATAAACCGTGCGGCGCTCGGACGCCCGAGCGGAGTCAGGGGAGTCGGAAGAGTGAGGCGCGGTGTCGGACATGAAGGTTCCTAGAGAGTTGTTAGGGTTGGAGGAGGTTTCACGTTTGCATCGAGATACGCCGGCCCTCGGGGGCCGGCACTTTGGAAGCCTTTGCAGGCAGCTTTGAAAGAGTCATGGCCTGGATCCGGTGGGGGCGGGAACCGCGAGCGGCTCGGCCACGCAGCGCATCAGTTCGCGCTCCAGGCGCTGGAGAATGGCGTTGCGGTCCAGCTCTGTTTCCGCGAACGAACGGGCGGCCGCGCCCATGGCTTCGCGTTGCGGGCGAGACATCGCAAGCTGCGCGATGGCGTCGGCCAGCGCGTCCGCATCGCCGGGGGCAACCACCATGCCGCGGCCGGACACCACGTTGCTCAGCTCGGTGCCCGCATGGGCCGTCACGATCACGGCCTTGCCGCTCGCGAGCATGCCGGCCAGCTTCGAAGGCATCACCAGGTCCGCGGCGTCGGCGCGCTGCGGCAGCACGTGGATGTCCGCCATGCCCAGCAGTTCGTTGAGCCGCTCGGCAGGCTGCAGGTCGATGAAGTGAACGCGCGGCAAGTTTGCGCAGGCTGCCTTCAGCGGCTCGCGGCTCGGGCCGTTGCCGCAGAACACGAAGTGGATATGCGCCGCCGCGACCAGGCGGTGCGCCGCATCGGCCAGCAACTCGATGCCCTGCTTGGCGCCCAGGCTGCCCGCATAGAGCACCACCACCTCGTCCGCCGGAATGCCGAGCATGCTCCGGTAGCCGGTGGCGCCGCCCGCATCCGGCGCATCGGCGGGTTGCGGAAAGATCGAGCGCACATCCACCCAGTTGGGCAGCAGCACCAGCCGGGTTTCGTCAATGCCCTTGTCCTTCGCCTTGTCGAGCATGGCGGCCGAGATGGTCGATACGCGGGTGAACCGGCCAAGCAGCCAGCGTTCCACCGAGAGCGCGAAGCGCCGCACCCGCGCGCCGCGCACCAGGCCCATGCCAAAGGCGGCGTCCACCTCGTAGTCCTGGATGTGCAGCCACGACTTGATGCCGAGCATCCGCGAGAAGAGGAGCGCGGACGGCGCGCAGAAAAGGGGCGGCTCGACCACGAAGACCACGTCCGGCTTCCAGCGGATCTGCGCGAAGAGCAAGGGCAAGCTCGACACCATGAACGAGAACAGATGCGCCAGGCGCGCGAGCGCCCGCGGGCGTGCGGGTATCCAGGTCGGCGCGCGCCAGACCGTGATGCCGTTCCAATCGGTCTTGCGGTAGGCCCAGGCCGAATACCCCTCGAACGGCGCCCAGTTCGGAAAGAAGGGCGGCGATGCGATCACGCGCACGTCGTGGCCCTTTGCATGCAGCCACTGCGCCATTTCGCCCGAGTACTTGCCAATGCCGACCAGCTCGGGCGTGAAGTTCATCGAGTAAAGCAGAATTTTCACGATGCCCTTTCAAAGGAACCGCGGACCAGCCGCACGATCGGGTAGAAGCCGAACAGCGCGCGCATGCGCACTTCGTAGAGAAGAAAGTCGGTGAAGAAGGCGATGAAGAAAACGTAGTGCGGCTTGCCGGGAAAAACCGACACCACCACGCCGTAGGACACAAGCCGCAGCGCCACTTCGAGCAATGCCCAGCCACCGAGTGCGGCCACCGGGCTCTTGAGCGCGAGCAGCATCTCGTGGTGGATCGTGTAGGTGCGCAGCAGGAAGTACGGCGCAATGCACAGAAAGATCTCCAGCGCCTCGTGCCCCACCTTCAGCAGCGGCGCGGCCACCGTGATCAGCGCGGCCAGGCCGGCGAAGAGCACGCAGCCCAGCAGGAACGATTGCTTGGCCAGCTGCAGCGTCGACGCATCGAGCTTGCCGGCCTCGGCACCCAGCATGGCGCGCGTCTTCGTATAGAGAAATGCCTGCACGAACTGCGACGGTGCTTCCGCCAGCAGAAACGCGACCTTGAAAGCGCCCACGTATCCGAGCGGCATGAAGAAGGCGACCACCAGCAGGTCCGACTTGCGAAGCAGGAACATCAGCAGCGAATAAACGGTGGCGCCGCCCTGCGACTGCAGGCGCAGCGCCGGCCGGCCGCGCGGCGGACCTGCAGCCCAGCCCGTGCGCATGCTGGCCGCGCCCACGATCAAAAAGGCCAAGAGGTTGATGAGCAGCAGCTGCCAGGCACCCAGCTCGGACCCCAGCACGATGAGCGCCGCGATGCCCAGCACCAGAATGCTCGAGCGGATGCCCGTCTCCAGGTTGAGCAGCCCCGCATAGCCCAGCCCCCGGCTGTAGGAAAGGCGCAGGCTGATGAACGAGAACACCGCCAGCGTGGATACCATCAGCACAAAGGGCGCGCCCGCCACCGGCAGGTGCTGAACCTTCAGGATCAGCACGATCAGCAGCGTGGCCAGCGGAATGCCGATGGCCAGGGTGCGCAGCACGTCGCCCCGGCGCACGCCCGGCGGCACGCTGCCGGCTTCGCGCGAAAAGAGAAGCGAACTGCCCAGCGTGCCCACCACCAGTGCCGCTTCCAGCACCGACTGGTAGATCGAGTACTCGCCGAACTCCGCGGGCGAGACATACGCCGCCATCAGAAAGACGGCCAGGAAGCCCGACAGGTAGGCATACAGTCGCGAAGCCAGCGCACCCAGGCCGCGCAACTGCACGGCGCGAAAGCCGGGCAGCGTGATGGAGCGGTCGAGGAGGTTCATGGCCTGCGCCTGTTGCGTGCCGGGCCGCGTCATTTCGGCGCGGAGGCGCCCGCGAATGGGCCGGCGCCGGCGGCACGCTGCGCGAGCAGGCCGCGGCCGAAGGCCCAGTTCTTGGCGCGGCGCGCCGCCTGCAGCACATACGTCAGCGCGGCGGCCGTGTGCACGCGGCCATGCAGCACGTGCGACATGGCCATCTTTGCGCTGCCCTGGAAGTGCAGGGCCATCACGCCCACCAGCTCGCCGGCCGGCGTGACCACGCTGGGCTGGCCGTCGACATACACGATGCGCTTGGCGCCGCCCCGGGCCTGGAATTCGTTCAACAGCAGGTTGTGGCCGCCGTTGATGTTGTGGTCGATCATCCGTCCGCCGAACACGCGGTTGATCGGATCCGCATTGCCGCTCGCCTGGGCCCAGAGGTGGAGCAGCGTCATGTCGGACACGCCGCCGCGCACGCCGCGGGCTGCGAACCGCGCCGCAATCGCGCGCAGCTTGCGGCGGCCGGCGGGCGTGGCGTAGGTGTTGAGCACAAAGGCGATGAAGCGCTGCAGGCCCATCGCGGTCCAGTAGCTCACGTGCGGCGATATCTGGCATGGGTCCCAGCCGTCGCGGGGGCGCATGTAGGAGCCGGAGAAATCCGCCTTTCCGGCCACGCGCCGTATGTGCGCGCCGACGCCGCGAAACAGCAGCACGTCGCTGTCGATCAGCACGAACTCGCGGCACTCCGGATGCGCCTTGAGATATTCGGCCAGGAGGAAGTAGCGCCGGAAGCAGATCTTCTCGAACTCCGGCGAATTGCTCGACAAGTGCACATAGTGGCTGCACAGGCGCTCGTAGTCGGGGCCGGCGTCGGTGCCCGCCAGCACGACGAGATGCTCCTCGGCCCGGGCCGCGGACTCGCGGCACAGCAGCAGGGTCTTGTTCTGGCGGTCTTCCACCACGATGAATGCGAGAGCGTTGGTCATGGGCTATGGAAAAAAGATGGCGTTGGTCGTGGGTCGGCACTCAGGGCCGCGGCGCGGTGGCGCTGCGCACCAGCGCGATGTGCGTGGGTAGAAAGCGGTAGTCCGAGTCCAGCGGCAGATCGAGCGTGAACAGCCCGCCGCGCGCTTTCGCATCGGCGATCCAGTCGCGCACCTGGGCGGCCGTGAAGCGAGGCGCAGTGGTCTGGCCCCACGACGCGCCGAGCGGCGTGAGCACGTGGAACGCCAGGCCCGATGCGGGGGTGGTGGAAGGCACCGAAGGCGCCGGAGGCTGCAGGAGCTCGCCCGCCATGAGGTTCTGGCACGGCGCGGCCTTGGCACTGAAGCGCTGCGGCCCCTCGCCGGAGTTGAAGGCGAGCCACCGCTTGGGCGCACCGGTGCGCGCGGCGGCGCAGAGCCCGTTCCAGTCTTCGGCCGACATGCCCTTGGTGTTGTAGACACCGTCGAACCACCAGCCCTTGGCCAGCGCGCCGTAGTGTTCCGACCATTCCCGGACCACCGCGGTCCATCCGGCGATGAAGCGCGCGGGCGGCGGCTTCTGCTCCGAAACATCGCCCAGGCAATCCATCAGGTAGGCATCGCCCTGCGGCGCACGGAAGGGCAAATACAGCACCAGCCCGATGCCACGGCGCTGCAAGGCGCGGCCGATCTCCATCGGCAGGTCGCGCGGCGGGCGGTTCTCGATGCTGCCGGGGCACAGCAGCTCCAGCGCGGCATTGGGCGCGATGAACTGGCCGTTGTTCTGGCCGAGCGTCAGGATGAGGTAGGAGGCCCGCATGCGTGCGAGCGATGCCGCAAGCGCCTCGGCATCGAATCGCGCCACATCGGCAATGGTCTGCTTGTCGGGCAGGTAATGCACCATCACCCCGAAGCCCGTCATCGGCGGCGCGGCCGACGCCGCGCAAGCCGCGCACAGCAGCCATGCCGGGAGAAGCCGCCGAAGAGCGCCTGCAAGCCAGGTCATCACATGGCCCCCGCGAGCGAAACGGCTTCATGCTTGAGCGTGAGGTAGCGCCTTGCCACCGTGCCCGGTGCGCAAGCTTCGGCGAGCGGCCAGGCCGGCTGCTTGGCCCGGTGCTCGGCCAGGTAGCGCGACAAACCGTCGAGGTCGGTGGAGCCGTTGCCGATGAAGAAGGCGTAGTCGCCGAACAGCTCCCTGTGCACCGGAATGTCCGACAGCAGCAGCGGCACGCCCAGCGTGGCGGCCTCGGCGGCGGAAAGGTTGAAGCCCTCGAACGCCGACAGCGAAATGAAGGCCGCCGCGCCGCAGTACAGCTGCGTCAGCTCCTTGCGCGAAACCATTCCCCTGTGGCGCACGCAGCCGCTGATGGCGGGATCCATGCGGGCGGCCATCCGCTTCACCTCCGCGGCGCCGTTGCCGGTAACGTCCAGCCAGTCGACCAGGCCCTCGCGCTTCATGCGCTCGAACAGCTTCAGCGTGCCGTCGAAGTTCTTGTGCGGGTAGTAGTGGTACGAGGCGATGAGGTAGCGCTCGCCAATGGCCGCCGCGCGTGCCGGCTTGACCGGGCCCGGCGGGCCGGGCGAGCGCGTCGCATCGACCGGGTTGAAGATGACGTTCGGGTGCTCGCAGCGCCCGAAGTAGCGCTCGAAATCCTGCTGGCTGCTCCTGCTGATGAACACCACATCGGCCGCGCTGCGCGCCACGCGCCGCAGGCACCAGTCGAGCCACAGGCGCTTGGTGCGGCTGAAATACTGCGGATAGGCCTTGTACTGCAGGTCGTGCACCACCACGATCGAATCGCGGTGGCGCCCGAAAAGCGTGAACGGAAGGAAGTAGTTGGGGAACAGCGAGAACACCGTCTCGCCGGATACCAGCGCCCTCAGCCGGTGATAGTTGTAGAGCGCTATCTCCAGCAGGAACCGGCTGATCTTCAGGCGCTGCGCCGCGGCGTATATGCGCGGGTGCCGCTCGCTGATCGGCTGGATGTGGTCGCCCTTGCACATGCGCATCCTGCGCAGCAGAAGATCGGACACATTCAGCACGCCGCCCGCGCCCTTGTTGAGGCTGATCGAGTCGTAGAAGAGGTATTTGTACATGGTGAAGCCTCACGTCGTGCCCTGGGCGTAGATCGCCGGCGCGCGGCGCGGCTGGCGAAACCGCGAGCTCAGCAGCCCGGCAAAAACGGCCGCGATCAGCCCCGAGGCCGCGAACGGGCCCCACCCGAGAATCGGGCCGCGCATGAAGGGCACATATGCGGCCAGCAGCACCAGAGCGCACAGGTAGGTGCTCGAGAGCGCGGCATGCGGCTGGGCCACCTTGTCGAGCACGCGGAACAGGGCCGAGACCGCCAGGCCAAGCATCACCGGCCCCGCCAGGCCGAAGTCGAAGTACGCCGTGGTGAATGGCGGCAGCGAGAGATTGCTCTGCGAGAAGTTGCCCAGCACGGCCGGCCATCCGAGGGGGTCGAACTCCGGATACATCTTCAGGCTGCGCGGCAGCATGAAAGAGAAGGCCGACAACAGGTAGCGCCCGAAACCGAGCTCTGGTTCGGGCGCGCGCTCCAACAGCCCGGCCACGATGTACATCGCGTCGAAGTCCTGGCTGTAGGGAAAGGTGGTGAGCGTCTCGCCCCAGAAGCTGCCGCGAGAAATCAGGTTCAGCACCGGGCCGAGGCCGGCGATGGCACCGAAGATCAGCATGGCGAGCAGCCAGCGGCGCTTCACGCCAAGCACGTAGATGAAAAGCGGCAGCAGGCCGATCAGCAGGATCTGCCGGGGCGTGTTGACCGGATAGGCCGCAATGCCGGCCAGCACCAGCGCAAAGCCGGCGGCACACCACGACCAGATCGTCCGGCGGCGGTATGCGTGGATGGCCAGCGCCACGAAGCACATCAGCACGATGAGCTTCGGCAGCGTCGAATAGACGATGAAATCGACCGGGAGGTTCTGGCCTTCGTCCGGCAGGCCGCGTGCGATGAAGTTCAGGTCGGGGCGGATGAACAGCGACGCGAACGCCGCGACCGTGCCGCTCAACAGCAGCAGCACAGGGTGCGCAACGCCGGCGATCTGCGTCTCGGGCACGCCGGCCCCGCGCGCGAAAGCCGGGGCCGCCGCCTCATGCATGCCGAACCTGGCGGCCTCCACACCCGCCATGTACAGCAGCAGCAGCGTGATGGCTTGCGTGTGCGCGCCCGCGCCGATCACGCCCGTGTCCCAGAACGAAACGTCGGCCGCGATCTGCATGGCCGGCGCCACCGAGAAGTAGGTGAGTACCGCGGTATAGTGGATCAGCAGGAACGTGCTCGTTCCCGCGGCGCCGAGCATTGCAAGCTGCACCAGCGAGAGCACGCACACCGCCGCGTAGCCCCAGACCGGGTCTACCTGGGCGCATGCGAACGCAGCCGCAATGCCGAACCAGAAGCAGAGTGTTCTCATGACAGGGCCTTGTGGGTGGAGGTCGGGGGTGTGAAGTGTTCGGCTCAGGCGTGGGCGATCTCTTGGACCGGGCGGATCGCCTCCTGGTAGGCCGCATAGGTGCGGCGCAGGCCTTCTTCGAGCGGCACCGTGGCTTGCCACCCGATGGCGGCTGCGCACGACACGTCGAGCAGCTTCCTGGGCGCGCCGTCCGGCTGCGAGGTGTCGAAGCAGATCCGGCCGCGGTAGCCGACGACGTCGCCGATCAACGCTGCCAGTTCGCCGATCGACAGGTCTTCACCCGTGCCGAGGTTGATGTGGGCGCACATGGGCGTGGTGTGCTGCTCGTAGCTGTCGCGCGTCATGTCCATCACCGCGATGCAGCCGTCGGCCATGTCGTCGACATAGAGGAACTCGCGCCGCGCGCGGCCGGTGCCCCAGATCACCACCTCGGGGGCGTTCTCCAGCTTGGCCAGGTGAAAGCGCCTGATGAGGGCCGGCACCACGTGGCTGTTCTGCGCGTGGTAGTTGTCGCCGGGCCCGTACAGGTTGGTGGGCATCACGCTGCGGTAGTCGATGCCGTGGGAGGCGCCGTACTGCCGGTTGTAGCTCTCGCACAGCTTGATGCCTGCAATCTTGGCGATTGCATAGGGTTCGTTCGTCGGCTCGAGCTTGCCGCCGAGCAGCGCATCTTCGTGGATGGGCTGCTCGGCAAGCCGCGGGTAGATGCAGCTCGAGCCGAGGAACAGGAGACGCCTGACGTTCGCAAGGAACGCCTGGTGCGTGACATTGGCGGCGATCAGGAGGTTCTGGTAGATGAACTCCGCCGGGTAGGTCATGTTGGCGTGGATGCCGCCGACCCTTGCCGCCGCGAGATAGACCTGGTCGATCTGCTCGGTGGCGAAGAACCGGCGCACTGCCTCCTGGTCGAGCAGGTCGAGCTCCTCGCGGCCGCGCGTGACGACCTCGTGCCCGAGGCCCCGCAGGCGCTTCATGAGCGACTGACCCACCATGCCGCGATGACCAGCAACGTATATACGCATATGTTCTTTCGGTTGAAGGTTGAGGATTGAGATGTCGGAACAGGGAGTGCGCGGGCCCCGGCGCCTAGCCGGAACCCTTTGCGCCCGCGACCACCAGAAAGGTTTTCAGCAGGATCACGATGTCCTGGCGCAGGGACAGCGTGGCGACGTAGTCGGCATCCATGGCGGCCCTGCGCCGGTAGCTGACCTCGCTGCGCCCGCTCACCTGCCACAGGCCGGTGATGCCCGGGCGCACCGAGCAGTAGTGGCCCCAGTAAGGGCCGTACAGGTCCTTCTGCGAGAACATGCAGGGGCGCGGGCCGACCATGCTCATGTCGCCCTTGAGCACGTTCCAGAACTGCGGCAGTTCGTCGAGGCTGTACTTGCGCAGGAACGCGCCGAAGGGCGTGATGCGCGGGTCATGCTCCAGCTTCTGGTACATGTCCCATTGCCGCCGCGCCTCTTCGTTCTCCCGCAGGTGGCGCGCCAGCACTGCGTCGGAGTCGGCCACCATCGAGCGGAACTTGTAGAAGCTGAAGACGCGCCCGTCCCGGCCGTAGCGCGGCTGCTTGTAGATCGCCGGGCCGCCGGAGGTCAGCCGCACGCCGAGCCACACCATCGCGTAGACCCAGCCCAGGAAGAGGAAGAAGCAGCTCGCCATCACGATGTCCATACCGCGCTTGGTGGCCATCAGCAACCGCGAATTGCCCGCCCACTGGACGGGAGCATTCGATCGCAGGGTGTTCACGCTGTCGCTCCCTCCGCGGCGGCCGCGGCTGCGACCGGCGTTGCGGGCCGGGGCAGTTCGGGCGCTGTCGGGTAGTCATGGGCCCGCAGCCGGTAGGCACCGTAGCGGTAGGCAAGGCTGCCGTAGTAGCGCCGGCGCGTGTCGAGCGCGTTGAGCACCACGCCCTGGAAATGCGCACCGGCATGCCGCAGCTGCTTCACGCTTTCGGTCAGGTCGCCCAGTTCGTTGTCGCCGGCGCGCGCAACCATGAGCAGCGTGCCCATGCAGGTCGCCATCTCGGCCGTTTCCGATGCGAGCAGGGTGGGCGGCGTGTCGACGATCACCACGTCGTAGCGCGTCGAGACCTTCTCGAGCACGCGGGCGAAGGCATCGCTCGTGAGAAGGCCCGTCGGGTCGGACGGCAACGCGCCTGTCGTCATCACGTCGAGATGCGGCAGGACTCCCTTGTGGATGGCGCCGTCGAGCTCGATGGAGCCCTGGATCAGCTCCGAGAGGCCGCCTGTGCGCTTCAGTCCGAAGCGGGGTGCCACGCTGCTGCGCCGCAGGTCGGCATCGATCAGCAGCACGCACCGGCCGCTCGATGCAAGCACCGCCGCGAGGTTGGACGACACGAAGGTCTTGCCCGCGCCGGGCGTGGCGCTCGAAATCATGATCCGGTTGTTCAGCGCGCGCGGCATCGCGAACTTCAGCGCGGTGCGCAGCCGCCGCAAGCCCTCGAGCGCCGGATCATCCGGATGAGCCGCCGCCAGCAGGTGCACGCCGGGCTTGCCGTGGAGCACGGCGCGGTCGAGATGGCGCTGCTGGTCGCTCAGCGTGACGGTGCTGTACACGTCCAGGCCGGTGTGGGTTTCGATCTCGGCCGGGCTGGCAATGGTGTTGCGCCACGACCTGCGCATGAAGGTCGAGGCCGCACCGATGAACAGGCCCGCCAGCAGCGCAAGCGCCATGGTGATCGAGGCCTTGGGCCGGATCTGCTTTTCAGGCGTCAGCGCCTGGTCGAGCACGCGCACGTTGCCGATGCGCCCCTCTTTCGCGAGCCGCATCTGCAGCGAGCTGTTCAGGAGCGACACGTAGAGGTCGGTGTTGACCTTGATGTCCCGCTGCATGCGCAGCGAGTCCTGCTGCATCATGGGCATGCGGCGGATGCGCTGTTCCACGCCGCCGAGTGCCTTCTTCAGCGAGGCGATCTGCGCGTCGATGGTCATGACGCTCGGGTCGCGGGCCGTGAAGCGCTCGGTCAGCTCCAGCCGCTTCTGCGTTGCATCGAAGAGCTTGGTCTGCAGGTCGATGTTCTGCGACAGCGCGTTGCGCGCCTCGTCGTCGAGGCTGATCGTGCCGTTGCGGTTGCGGTACTGGTTGTAGACCTCTTCGGAGTCCTCCAGCTGCTGCTTGAACTTGGGCAGCTCGCCGCCCAGGAAGTTGAGCGCGCGCTGGGCCTGTGCCGTCTTCTGGTCGATGTTCACGCGAACATACAGCCGAGCGACTTCATTGAGAAGATTGGCCAGCTGCGTGCGGTTGCCGGTCTGCCAGCTCACGTCCATCACCGAAGACTGCTTGCCTTTTTCGATGACGCGCAGGTCCTTCTGCAGCTCGAGCAGCGTGAGCTGCTTCGACTGGCGCACCAGCGAGAACGCGGCGCCCGGCAACCCCGAGACGGAGCCCACCAGCAGGTGCACAGGGCCGAGCGGCGTTTCGGCGTCGAGCGGCGTGCCGACCTTGCCTTCGATCGGTGCATCCAGCTTGGGGTGCGTCAGCGTGTAGGCGCCGTTCTCGCCGGCGGTCAACAGGAAACGCGTGCCCTCCAGATCCGTCGGCACGTCCATCTGCGCCACCACGATGCGCTCGTTGCCGCTCACGTAGCCCGAAAGGCCCGCAAAGCCGGGTTCGGAGAGCGTCTTCGCGCGGCGTGCGAGCCAGGGGCCGACGATCGGCAGATAGAGCGGCTCGGCCTCGATGTAGAGCTTGGTGTTCTCGATGGCCTGCCCGAGCACCAGGCGCGACTTCAGGATCTCGGCCTCGCCGGCCGTCGGCGTCTTGGCGTTCAGTGCGCTGCTCGCGGAGTCGCCGACCAGCGTGCCGCCCGAGCGCTCCGGGTCTTCGACCTGGATGAGCACGTTGGCCTCGTACACGCGCGGCCCGAACATCGCGTAGGCGGCGCCGATCAGCAGTGCCACCGCGGTGATCTTCGCGATCTTCCATCGGTTGTCGATCAGCAGGTCGATGTGCTCCCGCAGTCTTGAAGGAGGCTGCTCGGAAGCCGGCGCCGCATCTGTGGGGGCGGTAACCATGGGTTGCCAGTGCGCATTCATGAGATCACCTTTTTGGGTTGCCTGGACGGGAGGGAGGGTTCAGCGGCGGCTTGCCGTGCCGCCAAGGTTCACGACCTGCGCGGCGGGAAGGATCAGGCTGATGACGCGGTTCCATCGCACCAGCGGCACCGGGTCGATGTAGACGACGTCGCGCGCCTGCAGCGGAAAGCGGTCGGCCAGCGCCAGCGCCACCGGGTTCTTTGCGTCGAGGTGGTAGATCTCGGGCACTTCGCCGCGCGAGTTGCGCACCACGTAGATCTGGCCGGGCGACGAGGTCAGCAGGTCGGGCCCGCCCGCATCGCCCAGCGCCTCGTTCAGGCTCAGCCTGCCGTTGCGCATCAGCAGGGCCGAGGGGTTGCGGATCTCGCCCATCACATACACGCGGCTGTCTTCGCGGGTGCCCACGTTCACGAGGTCGCCGTTCTGCAGCGGAATGCGGCTCGCGTCGAAGCCGTAGCGCTGCAGCAGCGGCAGGTCGATGGTCACCGTGCGCTCGCCGCGCGTGAGGGTCACGCGGGAGCGGTCGGCGGCGGTGGTCACGCTGCCGGCGCGGTTGATCGCCTCTGCAAGCGTCATCGGCACGTCGGTGAAGATCTGCAGGCCCGGGGTGCGGACCTCGCCTTCCACGTACACGCGGCGGCTGCGGAACGACTGGATCCGAACGCTGACCAGCGGGTCTTTCACGAAGGGTGAAATGCGCCGCGTGATCAGGTCGGAGGCGGCGCTTTCCGTCATGCCCTCGACCTTGGTGCGGCCGATGTAGGGAAAGCTGATCTCGCCCGATCCGTCGACGATGAAGCCGGGAGCCACGCTCACGCCCGTCGGATCCGACTGCTGCGAGATCACGGCGCCCGCGTTGGGCATGAGTTCCGGATGCCGGTACACCACGATGCCGATCACGTCGCCCGGAGCGATCGTGTAGGCCGGTGCCTTGCCGAAGAGCTGCCGCACCTCCGCCGGCACGCCCTGCGGCTCCTGCGCGGCGCGGGTGCGGATCAGCTCGGGCGTGATGGGAACGATCTTCGGCTCGCCTTCCGCGTGGGAGCTGCTCCAGCCGCTGGTGTCCGGCGTCTTGAAGCCGGGAATCCCGCAGCCAGCCAGGCACAGCGGCAGCACCAGCGCAACCACCGACCCGATCCGGCGTCGGACGCGCTCGCGGGCGGAAGCTTGGACGGACGCGGGGGCAACGGGTGCGCCGCGCGAAGAACTGGCTGGGTCAAGGTGTGCCATGGGATGGTCCTTTGCTCGTGGGGGATCCTGAAAGTCCTGGAATGGGTTCACTGCGGCGCGTAGGCGCCATGCAGCGGGGGCTCGGCAACGGCCGGCGTGGGGCTCACGGTGCGGCGCTCGGTGCCGGCGCCCGAGGCGCATGCGGTTACCCAGTCGCCCACCGACTGGAGAAAGAGCTGCTGGCCCTTTGCCGTGCAGAAGGTGTGGTCGAGCTCGCGCATGAACTCGTACTGGAGGGCCTGCGCGAAGGGCTCGCGCCGGAAGGGCCCGAGCTGGTCGCGGCCGCGGTCCGATACATGCAGGGAGCCCGAATACAGCAGCTGCACCGCCACCTTCCGTTCGACCAGGCGCTTCATGGCCGCGCCGAACCACAGGGCGTTGACCTGCGGCGGCTTTCTTTCCGTGAAGAAGCCGGGCAGCGCCTTTGTCGAATGGCTGCGCAGAAAGTGCCGCTGGAGCCAGCGCTTGGCCTTGCCCGCGAAGGCCGGGTGCGCGGGGGCTGCAATGGCGCGCCGCACCGTGCGCTCCCAGCGCGAGCGCCATTCCGGAAACGCGAAGCCGTCGAACAGCGAAATCGCCACCACGCGCGTGTCCGCTTCGGCCACCGCCATGGCGTGCTCCACGCCCGAGCACATGGCCACGATCACGAATTGCCGGATGCCCATCGTTTTCTCGAGCAGGTCCATGCCGGCCTGCAGATCGTGCATGGCGCGGGTCTGCAGGTCGTGCGAAAAGTCGGACGCCTCGCTGTCTCCCACGCCGCCCAGGTCGAAGCGCAGGCTGCTCACGCCGCGCGCGGCCAGCACATGCGCCAGCTTCACGTTGATGCGGCGCGGGCCGATGCGATGGTTGGCGCCCATGTTGAACATCAGGCATGCGGCGGTGGCCGGCACTTGCCGCGCGGGCATCGTGACGGTGCCGACCAGCGAGTTGCCGGCGCCGAACCGCACCGGGGTTTGCGTCATGTCATTCATGAAGGGCCCCCTGCAGGCGGTTGAGCGCGTCGGCCGGAACCATGGCGCTGTTGGGGTAGGGGTCTGAAGTCCAGTCGAGCCGGTGCTGGAAGTACGCAAGGCGCACCGGCATGTAGCGCGACTGCTGCTCGGCCGCCCACTGCGCCGTCTCTTCGTCGTCCGGCCCTGTGAGCACCAGCGTGTCGTGCAGGGCCGTGAGCGGGAGCGATTCAGGCGTGAGCGTGGCCAGCTGCGTGCGCAGCGTGGGCGAAAGCGAGGTGCCCAGTGCCTCCTCGGGCATGGCGCCGGGCTCGCGCGAAAGGCTGCGGCGCCACGCCAGGTCGGGAATGCAGAAGGTCGTGTCGAGGGCCGCCACATGCTCTTCGCGCAGCAGGCGCGCATAGCGGCGCCCGTCGATCACCGGCTCCCACAGCACCAGCCGCGCCGGGTCGCAGCGCCCGTTGCGCGCCGCCAGCACGGCCAGGGTGGCGCCGAGCCGCGCGCCCACCCAGACGATGCGGCTCCCCGGTGCGCGCCGGCGCAGCTCTTCATGCGCAGAGCACAGGTCGCGCCGCCAGCCGTCGAGCTCGCCGTCGTCCTCGTCGCCCGGTGAATCGCCGGTGCCGTAGAAGTCGAAGCGCAAGGTTGCGATGCCGGAGCGCGCCAGGCGTTCGGCCAGCACCTTGAAGAAGCGGTGCGTGCGCATGCCCTCCTGCCCGAAAGGCGGGCAGATGAGCACCGCGGTGTTTCCGGGCAGAGCTTCCTCGGCGGCGTGGAACAGGCCGAAGATCTGCCGCGATGCGGGGCCGAAAAGGAATGGGTAGGGGGTCATGCAAAGCTCTCCGTTGCGCCGCGCGGCACGCTGGCGCGGGTGTGGGTCTGCCGCCACTCGGCGATCGATCCCACGCTGTCCATGCGCGAAGGCGCGGGCTGCAGCACAAGCCACAGGATTCGGCCGGCGACCGGCACCTCGACACTGCGGCAGTCCGCGTCCACACCCACTTCAAAGCGCTCCGGAGGCACGATCAGCCCCAGCCCGATGGCCTTGAGGCAGGCCTCCTTGCGCGTCCAGCAGGTGAGAAAGGCCTGGTCGCGCTCGTTGGCGGGCAGGGCGCGCAGCGCTTCGTTCTCCAGCCGCGTGAAATGCGTGGCGGCAAGTGCCAATGCGTCGGGCACGGGGCGAAGCTGCTCCACGTCCACGCCCAGCGGGCCGCGCTCGCCGATGGCGATCAGGCCCAGCCCCTGGCTGTGGCTCAGCGAGAAATGAACACGCGGCCAGCCCAGCAGCGAAGGCTTGCCGAAGGCGCTGTGCGTGAAGCGCAGCGCATCGGCGCGCGCGCCGGTCTGCTCGGCCAGCGCGTAGCGCAGCGCGGCGTGCGCCGCCACGTACCGTTGCCGCTCCTGGGGAAAGCGGAACTGTCCGGCGCGTGTGCGTTCCTCCTTGGAGAGGATCAGCGCGGCGCCGGGACCGGCGCAGTCATCCAGGTCGAAATACCGGCAGAGCGGTGCGTCGACAGAAGAAAGGGCGAAGGCCGCGTGTCCCATGATCGTTACTCCTTGCGCAGCCAGCCGCCGAAAGTGCGGCTCAGCAGTCCCTCGCCGCGCGCACCGGCCTTGAGGTTGCCCATGGCCAGCGGCGCGAGCTCCGAGAGATCGGCGCTGTCATGCGCTTCGCGGGCGGAGGCGGCGATCTGGCCGAGGTTTTCGAACAGGTAGCGGCGCGACTGCACGCGATAGCCCAGCGTCTGCTCGGTCTGCTGCAGCGCCCGCAGCACGAGCAGCGAATCTCCGCCGAGGTCGAAGAAGTTGTCGGTCGGGCGGATGTCGTTGACGTCGATGCCGATTACCGAGGCCCAGATCTGCGCGAGGCGGGCGTGCTCCGGGTTCAGGAGCGTCTCGTCCGCCTTCGGGGCCACGGCCGTGCCGTTGACCGGTGCCGCGGCCGTGGCCTTGAGCGGATCGACCGCCGCGAGCTTGCGCAGGTACACGGCGCTGGCCGAACCTTCTTCGCTGGAGAGTTCGTCCAGCGTGGCTTCGGGATGCTCGGCGGCCCGTTGCAGCAACTCCAGGTAGCGGTCGCGCAGGTGCGCGCCGGTTTCGCGCAGGTAGATGTCGGCGTTGTAGTTCAGCGCGCCCTCCAGCCCGTGCGGCTTGTCCATCAGCCACATGCCGATGTCGTCGGTGGCGCCGTGCTGCATCAGGTGCAGCTGGCGGGTTTGCAGGCTGCCCAGGCGCCGTGCGCGGTCGCGCGCGTCCTGGAACGAGAACATCGTCTGGTAAGGGCCGACCGCGCGGATGCGGGCGCCCAGGGCGGGCTCCGCCATGAGCCGCTCGAACGGCACCTGCTGGTAGTTCATGATCGACAGCAGCTCACGCTTCACGTAGCGCATGAACTCGGCGAGCGGCTGGTCCAGCTTGACCTGCAGCGACACCGGCAGCACGTTGTTGAAGAAGCCCATCACGTCTTCGGTCTCGGGCTGCTGGCGGCCGCGCACCGGGTTGGCGATGACGATCGACTCCGAGCCGATGACCCGGCTCATGGTGAGCGCATAGATGCCGAAGGTCAGCATGCTCAGCGTCACGTCCATGTCGCGGGCCACCTTGCGCAACTGCTGCGTGGTCGCAAGGTCGACGCGGATCCACTGCGCGCCGCCCTGGCCGCTCTTGCCCGAGCGCCGCGGCATGTCGGTGTTGGGCAGGCGCGGCATCGGCGCGTCGGCGAAGCGCTTCAGCCAGAAGTCCAGCTGCTCCTGGAAGCCGGGCTCGTTCATCCAGTTGGCCTGCCACTCGGCATAGTCGCCATGCGTGGTGGCAAGCGCGGGCAGGCCGTGCGGGCGACCGCGTTCCGCCGCGTCGTAGATGGCGGAGAGCTCACGCTGGAGCAGGTCGAATGACCAGCCGTCCCAGATCAGGTGGTGCGGCACGAACACGAACACATGCTCATGCGCATCGAGCTGGAACACCGCCGCATGCATCATGGGCGCGCGGTGAATGTCGATCGGCCGGTCGGCAAGCTCCTGCATGCGATCGGCCAGCTCGGCTTCGCGCTGGTCGGCCGGCAGGTTGCGCAGGTCGATGAACGGCAGTTCGAAGTCCACCGCCTCCGACATCGCCTGCACCGGCTGCCCGGTGTGCGGGTCGGTCGCCATGCGGGTGCGCAGGGCGGGCTGGCGGCGAATGATTTCCCTGAACGCGGCCTCGAAGCGCTGCATATCGAAGTTGCCGGTCAGGCGCTGGGCGGCGGGCGCGTTGTAGACCGAGCGGCCGGGATGCAGGTCCTCCATGAACCGGATGCGTTCCTGCGACGGCGTCAGCGGCGCCGTCTTGCGATTGATGCGGCAGGGCAGCGGCGCCTGTGCACGGGAGCCCGCGCTTTGCAGGCCTTCGACAACGGCGGCCAGCTTTTCGGCCGTGGGCGCTTCGAACAGCGAGCGCAGCGGCAGCGTGATCTTGAACTCGCGGCTCAGCAGCGTGGTCAGGCGCGAAGCCAGCAGCGAATGGCCGCCCATGGCGAAGAAGTCGTCCCGCATGTCGAGGCCGGGCAGGCTCAGCACCTTTTCCATGGTCTCGAGCACCTTGCGTTCGCAATCGGTGCGGGGGCCGGCGCCGCGCCGCGCCTCGTCGCGCGAGACGGCCTGCGGCGGCGGCAGCGAAACCCGGTCGACCTTGCCGTTGGGCAGCGTGGGCAGCGTCTTCAGCGCCACCACGTGCTGCGGCAGCATGAAGGCGGGCAGGTGCTCGCGCAGGTGCGCCATCAGCACGTCCTGGTCGAAATCGACACCGGGCGTGAGCGCAAGGTAGGCCACCAGGCGCACGTCGCCCGGGCTGTCTTCGCGCGCCACGACCACGCAGCGCGAAACGCCGGCCACCTCGCGGCAGCGCGCCTCGATCTCGCCCGGCTCGATGCGGTAGCCGCGCACCTTGAGCTGGAAGTCCAGCCGGCCCAGGTGCTGGATCAGCCCGTCGTTGCGCCAGCGGCCGCGGTCGCCGGTGCGGTACAGCCGCTTGGCCGTGCCGAAGATGCGGGCGGTGACGAAGCGCTCGGCCGTGAGCTCGGGCCGGTCGATGTAGCCTTGCGACAGCCCGTCGCCGGCAATGCAGATTTCTCCCGGCACGCCGATGGGGCAGGGCTGCAGGTCGGCGTCGAGAATCCAGATCTCGGTGTTGTCCACCGGGTGGCCGATGGACACGCCGCGCGATGCCACGGCCTTGGGGTCGACCAGCCATGCGGTCGAATACACCGTGGTTTCGGTCGGGCCATAGCCGTTCCAGAGCTCCGAAAGACGCTCGCACAGCGCAAGCGCAAAGCTCGGGCGCAGCGGCTCGCCGCCGATCCAGCCGCGAAAGCCCGGTGCGCCCGGCCATTGGGCGTCGAGCAGCAGCTGCCACATGCCGGGCGTGGCCTGCAGGAAATTGATCTGCTCTTCCTGGAGCAGCGTGCTCAGGCGCACGCCGTCCATGGCCAGCTCGCGCTGCACCATCACGATCTCGGCGCCCACGGCCAGCGGCAGCAGCAGGTCGGGCACCGCCATGTCGAACGACAGCGTGGTCACCGCGGCAATGCGGTCGCTGGCGTTCATGCCGGACTTCCTCTGCATCCACTGCAGCAGGTTGGCCACCGATGCGTGCCGCGCGGACACGCCCTTGGGCAGGCCGGTGGAGCCGGAGGTGTAGATCACATAGGCAGGGTCGTCCGGGCCGGCGTCGTCTTCGCTCGCGGGCAGGGGATCGCCGGAGGCCTGTTGCCAGGCGCTGTCGCGGTCGATCTCGAACACCTGTTCGCCCGCGCCCTCGCGCCAGCTGCGCGGCGCCGCGGCAAGGTCCGAGGAGGTCAGCAGCAGGCTGAGGCCGGCATCCTTGGCGTAGTGGTCGAGCCGCGCCTGCGGAAAGGCGGGGTCGAGCGGCACGTAGGCGGCGCCCGCCTTGAGCACGGCGACCATTGCAAGCACCATCTCGAGGCTGCGCTCCAGGCACAGCCCCACATGGTGGCCGCGCCGCACGCCGCGCTCGCGCAATGCACGCGCGAGCCGGTTGGACTGCGCGTCGAGTTCGGCATAGGTGAAGATTCGCGCGCCGTCGCGCACGGCAGGGCGGTCAGGCTGCAGAGGCACGCGGGCCAGGAAACGTGCGAGCGCATGCGGCGCGCCTTCCAGCGGGGTGGGCGGCGGCTGCAACGCGATGAGCTCTTGCGCGCCTTCCGGCGAAAGCACCTCGAGCCCGCCGACGGTTTCGCCCGGATTGCGCGCGGCCGAGCGGAGCACGCACTCGAACATGTCGAGCCAGCGCTGCACGCTGGCCTCGTCGAACAGGTCGGCGTTGTATTGCGCCTCCATCTGCAGCCCGCCGTCGAGCGGGCGCAGGTTCAGGAAGAGCTCGAAGTTCTCGTACTGGCGGGGGATGGTGTCCTGCGTGACATCCAGGCCGGTGAAGGCCTGCGTGCTGCTGGCCACGTCGGGGTCGACGTTGAACACCACGCTCACCAGCGGCAGGCGGCTCGGGTCGCGCTGCAGCGCAAGCTTGCCCAGCAGCGCGCCGTAGGTGAGCGCCTGGTGGTCGAAGGCATCGAGCACGGCGGTGCTGCATTCGCCCAGCAATGCGTCGAAGCGCATCTGGCCGTGCGCGGCAAGGCGCAGCGGCAGCAGGTTGACGCAGTGGCCCACCAGGTCGGGCATGTCGCGCGCGATCTGGCCCGACGCCGGAATGCCGACCACGATGTCGTCCTGCCCGGTAAGGCGGTGCAACGTGGCGACAAAGCCGGTGAGCAGGCCCGCGAACAGGCTGGCGCCGGTCTTAGCGCTCATCGAGCGCAGCGTGGTCACCAGGCGGCGGTCGAGCAGCCGCTCGGCGCGGCGCGAGCTGAAGGTGCGCGTGGCGGGGCGCAGGTGGTCGAGCGGCAGCTCGATCACGGGCAGGGTTCCGCCGGGAAAGCGCTCCAGCCAGTAGTCCACATGCACCTGCATGTCGGGATGCGCGGCTTCGGCGGCTTCTTCCGCGGCAAAGGCCGCATAGGTCGGCGCCGGCTTGAGCCGCAGGCCGTTGCCGGTTTGCTCGGCATACAGATGGCCGAGCTGCTCGGTAATGACCACCCACGACCAGCCGTCGCAGACCACATGGTGCGCCGACATGACGAGTTCATGCTCGGCATCGCCAAGCCGGTACAGCACGGCGCGGAACAGCGGGCCTTGCTCCAGCGAGAAAGGCGTGCACACCGCGGTGTCGTGGGCCGTCTTCAACGCCTGTGCCCGGGCTTCGGGCGAGAGGCCGCTCAGGTCCTTTTGCTCCATCGGGTCTTCGGGCGGCTGGCCGACCAGCATGCAGGTGCCGTCGGGCGAGACCGTGGCGCGCAGCGACTGGTGGCGCGCGACGAGGCGTGCCACGGCACGCGCCATGGCATCGCGGTCGAGCGGCCCGCGAAAGCGCAGCAGCACCGATTCGTTGTACGAGAGCGAGGCTTCGGTGCTCATCGTTGCGCCGAGCCAGACTTCGCGCTGCGATTCAGTCGTCGGAATGACGCATTCGATAAGGCCCGCGGCGGCGGGGGGGCGAAGAACGGCGTTCATGCTGTGGCCTTTCCATTGATCAGATGGCTGGGGGAAGAGGTGGTGTCGGGCACGTACCAGAAGGGCTGGCCATCGATGTCGCGGGCGAGAACGGAGCCGTCTTCTTCCTCGGCCTTGCGGTAGTCGAAGCCGGTGATGACCGTTGCGCGGCGCGGCAGGAATCCGGATTCCTGCATCTCGGCCACGGACTCCTTGAATGCGCGCTGGATGGTCTCGATGTCCTCGGCGCTGTGCGCGCTCGTGAGGAAGCACGGGAAGTTGTCCAGGATGTGCACGCCGCGGCTGCGCATCATTGCGAACAGCAGGTCCTGCAGCGGATGGTCTTCGAGCCAGCTCACGCGCCAGAGCGAAGCGAAGTGCCTGATGGCGATGGGCGCGCCCACCTCGGCGCACCACGCAGTGAGCTCCTCGGCCATCGTGCCCGTGCTGGTGCTGAGGCCGATCTGCAGCGCGGGGCCAGCCTCTTTCAGATAGGTGAGCGATGCCTTGGCCGCGGCCAGCGCGAGCGGGTGCCGCACGAAGGTGCCGGCAAAGTAGGTCACGCCCACGCCGGGAATGGAGTCGTCGCCGTACTGCCAGGCGCCGCCGTCGAGCGCATCCATGAACTCGCGCTTGCCGGCAATCACGCCGACCGGGAAGCCGCCGCCGATCACCTTGCCGTAGGTGGCAAGGTCGGCGCGTATGCCGAACAGTTCTTGCGCGCCGCCCAGCCCGACGCGAAAGCCCGTGATGACCTCGTCGAAGATCAGGCAGCTGCCGCTCTGCGCGGTGATGGCACGCACTTCTTCCAGGAACTCGCGCGGCTGGAAGTCGGGGCGGCGGCTTTGCACCGGCTCGGCCAGCACGGCGGCAAGGTCTTCGGCGTTCTCGCGGATGAAGGCCAGCGCCTCGGGCGTGCCGTAGTCCAGCACGCGGATGTCGCCGAACATGCCGCTCATCACGCCGGGCGCGGCCGAGAGGCCCTTGCCGCCCTTGCCGGCGCGAACCAGCACTTCGTCGAAGGTGCCGTGGTAGGAGCCCGTGAACACCACCACGGTGCTGCGCCCGGTGACCGTGCGCGCGATGCGCAGCGCCGCCATGACCGCTTCGGAGCCGGTGTTGCAAAGCGCCGCGCGGTCGCTGCCCGTGAGCTCGCAGATGAGCGCCGTGACTTCGGCGGCCAGCGGATGCTGCGGGCCGATCTCATAGCCCTCGTCGAGTTGGCGGCGCACGGCTTCCTGCACGAAGTCGGGCTGCCAACCGAACATGTTCATGCCGAAGCCGTTGAGCGCATCGACGTATTCGTTGCCGTCCAGGTCCCAGAGCTTCGACCCCTTGGAGCGCTCGATGACGATCTGGTAGGTGATCTCCTTGGTGATCGGGCGAAAGCCGTTGACCACGCGCGGGTCGGCCATGTGGGGGCGGTTGGCTTCGGTGAACTGCTTGCTCTTTTGCGTGCGTGCCACGTAGCGGCGCATGAAGGCCGCAAGCCGCGCCTTTTGCCGGCCGCTCGGCTCGGCGGTGCGCTGCGTGTGGATGCGTGCGATGGCGCCGAAAGCCTTTGTCACGTCGTAGCGCACCGGCTCCTTGGCTGCGGCGGGCTCGTCGGCATTGGGCAGCGCTGGTGAGGCCGGCATCGGCTGCGGCACGGCGGCCTGCATGGCGGGCTGGGTGGCCTGTTGCACCGCCTGTGCAGCCGCGTCATGGGACAGATCCGCCCCGGCGCCGGACAGCAGCGCGAGCTGCTGTCGCATCAATTCCATTTGCTGCGTAACTAGTTGTACAAGCGGTGTGGCGCCGATTCCGCCATGGCTTGCAGCGGCGTGAAAAGGGGCGACGGATGCACGGCGGCCGGCACAGTGATTGCCGTTGCCGCAGGGACAAGAACGGCTGCGCTCACCGGAGCCACTACCGGAGCGATTACCGGAGCAGCCGCGACTGCAGCTACGGGTTCGGCCGGCAGGCTTTCCCGCAGGAATGCGCCGAGCGCGTCGAGGCTGCGGTAGTTTTCCATGAGCTGGCGGAAGCTCAGGTTCACCTTGAAGCGCTTCTTGATCTGCGTGGCGACCTGGGTCAGCGTGAGCGAGTCCAGCCCGAGCTCGCTGAAGGCGGCGTTCCCTTCCGCCTGGGCCATGTCGATGCCGGAGATGTCTTCGAACAAGGACCGCAGCCGCGCGTCCAGCGAGGCCTCCGGCGAAGCGGATGCGGAAGAAACAGGTAGCGGGGGCGCTGCAGCAACTGTCACGGTCTTCTCCAAAACGGGGGTGGTACGAAAAGGGCGGGCACGGGCGGCGCGGCTTCCGGCAAGGTGGCCGGCTTTGCCGCGGGGGCCGCGATGTCGACCCAGAAACGCTTGCGCTCGAACGGATAGGTGGGCAGGCGAACCCGCTGGGCGCCGGTGCGCACCGCGAGCCGCGACAACTCGACATCGGCGCCGCATGTCCAGAGGCGCGCCAGCGCCAGGCGCAGGGTGCGGGCCTCGTCGGCCGGCTCGCCATGCAGCAGCGGCATCACTTCGCCGGCGCCGTGCTGGCGCACCAGCGTGGTCAGTGCGTTGCGCGGGCCGACCTCGACGAAGAGCGGCCGCGTCGTGTGTTCCATGACGTTGCGCACGGCCGGTGAAAAGTGAACGGTGCCGCGCAGGTGGCGGGCCCAGTAGCTGGCGCTGGTCGCCTCGGCGTCTTCGAGCAGCCGGCCGGTGAGCGTCGAATAGATCGGAATCGTCGGCGGATGCAGTGCCACTTCACTGACCAGCGCTTCGAAGGGCTCGACTGCGCCGTCCATCATTGCGCTGTGGAATGCGTGCGATGTCTGCAGCGGGCGGCTCGGAATGTCTTCTTCCTGCAGCGAGGCTTGCAGCGCCGCAATCGCCTCGAAGGGGCCGGCGGCCACACAAGCTGTCGGGCCATTGTCTGCGGCAAGAGATAGCGAATCGCCGAGCCTGGCCGTGAGCTGTTCGGCACCCAGGCGCACCGACAGCATTGCCCCCGCGGGTTGGGCCTGCATGAGCGCGCCGCGGCGGGCGACGAGCCGTGCGGCGTCTTCGAGCCGCATCACACCCGCCAGCACCGCGGCCACGAACTCACCCACGCTGTGGCCGATCAGCGCATGCGGCCGCGCACCCAGCGAGAGCAGCCTGCGTGCCAGCGCGTATTCGAGCGCAAACATGGCGGGCTGCGTCACGGCGGTGGGCGACAGCGCATCGGCTTCGCCTTCGAACATGCGCTCGCGCAAATCGAAGTCGAGCGCGCTGCCGAAGGCTTTCACGCAAGCATCGAAGGCGGCCGCGAAGACGGGATCGTTCGCATGCAGGTTCTTGCCCATGCCGGCGTACTGCGCGCCCTGGCCGGGAAACATCAGCACCAGCTGCGGCGCGCGCGAATCGATGTGGCCGCTGACGCGCCATGCACCGTCGCTGCCACGCAGCGCGGCAACGGCTTCGGCCGCATCGCTGGCCACCACGGCGCGGCGGAAGGCGTGTGCCTTGCGGCCGACGCCCAGCGTATAGGCCACATCGGCCAGCGGCAGCCCGGGCGTTGCATCGAGGTGCGCCGCCAGCTGCTCCGCGGCCATTGCGAGTGCGGCCTCCGAGCGGGCTGAAAGCGGCAGCACCTGGGGGCCGACCGCGATTGGCGAAGCGGGGCGCGGGGGCGCCTCTTCGACGATGACATGCGCGTTGGTGCCGCCCACGCCGAAGGAGCTGACGCCTGCGCGGCGCGGCTCGGCGGCGCGCGGCCACGGCTGAAGGCTTGGCGTCACGTAGAAGGGCGTGCGCGAAAAGTCGATGGACGGGTTCGGTGCGGTGAAGTGCGCCGTCGGCGGAATCACTTCGTGGTGCAGCGAAAGCGCTGCCTTGATGAGCCCGGCCGCGCCGGCCGCCGTGACCATGTGGCCCACGTTGCTCTTGAGCGAACCGAGCGTGCAGAAGCCCAGCGCATCGGTGTGTTCGCCATAGGCACAGGTCAGCGCCTCGACTTCGATCGGGTCGCCCATTGGCGTGGCCGTGCCGTGCGCTTCTACATACGAGATGCTGCGCGCCTCCACATTGGCCGCAGCCAATGCGGCGCGAATCACCGCGGCTTGGCCATCCACGCTGGGCGCGGTAAAGCTCGCCTTGGCGCCGCCGTCGTTGTTGACGGCGGCACTGCGCAGCACCGCGTAGATGGTGTCGCCGTCGGCCTGTGCGTCGGCCAGGCGCTTCAGCAGCACCACCGCGGCGCCATCGCTGAACACGGTGCCCTGGGCCTGCGCATCGAAGCTGCGCGTGCGGCCGTCGGGCGAGAGCATCGAGCCCTCCTGGTAGAGGTAGCCGCTGCGCGTGGGGCAGGTAACGGACGCGCCGCCCGCCAGCGCCATATAGCACTGGCCCGTGCGCAGCGCATGAAAGGCATGCGCCACGGCCACCAGCGATGTCGAGCAGGCGGTGTGCACGCTCACCGCGGGGCCGGTGAGGTTGAGCCGGTTGGCCACCCGCGTGGTGATGTAGTCCTTCTCGTTGGCTAGCATCACCTGGAACTCGCCCACGGCCTCGATGAGGTCGGGCCGCGTGCTGACGTGGCGCTGGAAGTAGCTGGCGTTGTACATGCCGGCATACACGCCCACGGGGCCGGGGGCGGCGTCGGGCACATAGCCGGCACGCTCCAGGCACTCCCAGCAGATCTCGAGGAACACGCGCTGCTGCGGGTCCATCAGTGCCGCTTCCTTCGGGCCGATGCCGAAGAAGGCGGCGTCGAAGTTCTCGATGCCTTCGATCACGCCGCGGGCGCGCACATAGGCCGGGTCGCTACGCAAGGCCTCGGACACGCCGGCGTCGAGCGTCTCGTCGTCGAAGAAGCTGATGGTGTCGCGGCCGGCAACCAGGTTGTCCCAGAACTGCTCGACATCCGCGGCGCCCGGAAAGCGGCCCGCGGTGGCGACCAGCGCCACGGCGTCTTGCAAGTCTGTGCCTGCCTGAGCGTGGGGTGCGCGTGGGCGATCGATGGCTGTGGGCGCGGCATCACCGGCGGGCGCCAGCTGAGCCGCCATTGCGGCCGGCGTCGGATAGCGGAAGAAGAGATTGGTCGAAAGCGGCTTTGCGCTGTCCCGCTGCAGATCGGCCAGCACCTGCAGCACGCGCATCGAATCGCCGCCGAGGTCAAAGAAGTTGTCGTTGCGGCCGACCTTGGCGATGCGCAGCGCGCGCGCAAAGGCTTCGCACACGCGCTGCTCGGTGGCGTTGCGCGCCTCTTCGAACGGCTGTGCAAGATCGGGCCGCTCGCCGGCCGGCTCAGGCAGGGCCTTGCGGTCGAGCTTGCCGTTGGCGGTAACCGGCAGCTGATCGAGCCAGACCTGTGCGGAGGGCAGCAAGGCCGCGGGCAGGCGGGCCGCCAGGTGCGCGCGCAGTGCCTCCCACGAGAGCTTTTCCTGCGAACGCGCGACAAGGTAGGCGACAAGGCTCAGCTGCCCGTCGGCATCGGGCCGCGCGACGACGGCGCAGTTCTTCACCGCCGGATGGGCGAGGATGGCCGCTTCCACCTCGCCGGTTTCGATGCGGTGGCCGTGGATCTTGACCTGCCCGTCGCGCCGGCCGATGAACTCGAGGGTGCCGTCGGGCAGCCAGCGCGCGAGGTCGCCCGTGCGGTAGAGGCGCTCGCCCGGCGCGCCGAAGGGGTCGGGCACGAAGCGTTGTTCCGTCAGCGCGGGTTGCCCCAGGTAGCCGCGCGCCAGTCCGTGTCCGCCGATGCAGAGCTCGCCCGCCAGGCCCGTGGGAAGCAGGGCCATCGTGGGGCTCAGCACGCGCAGCACCGTGTCGTTGATGGGCCGCCCGAGCGGCACCGAGCGCAGGTCGGCGGACAGCGCGGCAGGAATGCGGTAGGTGGCCGCGAAGGTCGTGCACTCGGTGGGGCCGTAGCCGTTGCTCAACGCGAGCTGCGGAAGCGCGGCCAACGCGCGCCGCACATGCGGCACCGAAAGAGCTTCGCCGCCGGTAAGCAGGTGCCGCAGGCCGGAGAGGTGCGCCGGGTCGTCGTCGATCACCGCGTTGAACAGCGCCGCCGTCAGCCAGGCGGTGTGCACGTTGTGGCGTGCAATGGTGCGGGCGAGGCCGGCGCCCGTGGGTACGCGCTCGTCGTGAATGACGCAGCAGCCGCCATTGAGCAGCGGGCCCCAGACTTCGAGCGTGGAGGCATCGAAGCCGAGCGGCGCGGCATGCAGCATCGCGCGGCCGGGAGCCAGCTCGACATAGCCGGCATCGACTACCAGGCGAAGGATTGCGCGATGGCAAATCTCGATGCCCTTGGGCGTGCCGGTCGAGCCAGAGGTGTACATCACGTACGCCACCGATTCGCCGTCGATGGCGGGGGCTTCCCACGACGCAGGCGCACTGCCTTCACCGCCGTCAGGCACTTCTGCCAACTCGTCGAGCACCAGCACGGCCATCGACTCGGGCGCGAGATGGCGATGCGCGGGCGCGGCGATTGTGAGCCGCGCGTTCGCCTCGCCCAGCATGTAGGCAATACGCTCGGCCGGAAAGTCCGTCGGCACCGGCACATAGGCGGCGCCCGCCTTGAGAACACCCAGATGGGCCACCACCGCCGCCATCGAACGATCGAGCAGCAGCCCGACGGCGTCGCCTGCCTGCACACCCGTTTGCTGCAGGCGTTGGGCGAGCCGGCCGGAGCGGCGCTCGAGCTCGCTGTAGCTCATCTGCGCATCGCCTTCGGCAAGGGCCGGCGCATCTGGCGTGGCGGCGGCCTGGCGGCTGAACATTTGCGCCACATTGAGTTGGCGGTTCAGCGGGGCAGGCGGCGTGTTCCATGCGATGAGCTGTTGCTCGCGGTCAGCCGCGGGCAGGGTGCGGATGTCGCCCAGCGGTGCGTCGGGGCGGCAGAGCAGGTCGGCGGCCGTGTCGGCGATTGCGGCCAGCAATTGCTCGATGGATGCGGCGTCCAGAAGACCTGCTGCGGCGTCGGCGCGAAGGCGCGGCGCGTCTGATGCGGCGTTCAGCCAGAGGTGAAGGGGTGCCTGCAGTGCGGGGGCGACGGTCTCGGCGCGGAGCCAGAGAAAGCTGGGCGAGGACTCGGGCGTGTCTGTGCCGGGTGCTTCAGCGGCCTGGCGCCGCTTCTGGTCGAGCGTGGCGAGCCATGCGCCCGCCGGCTGCGCGGGATCGAGGGTTTCGGCAAGCGCGGTGTGCCGTGCGGCTGCTTGCGATCCGTGCGCCGAGGCTTCGTGCAGGACCGTTTGTTGCGCGCCGAGCCAGCGGGCCTGCAACAGGAGCCAGGCTGCTGCAAACGGGGTGTCCGGCAATTGACCGGCGGCTGCAGTCCATTGGCTCCAATGCCGTGCATTTTTCGGTGCAAGTGCCATCGAACCGCCAATTCGTTCTACCGTCGCCGAGCTGGGCAGCGAAACGAACAGGTCGCCCAGTGAGAGCGGGGGACTTCGAATTGGGCCGAAAATACCGAATGAAATTTCATGGAAAAGCTCGAATGAGTAATATCTGCTAATACATTGAATACGGAAAAATTGCATTAAGTAAGAATAAAAGGAGGTAGTACGTTTGGTCATATTTCGGAGGCAATCCTAGGGTGTTTGACGCAAACGGTGGGAGCAAATGTTGGTCAAGTTACACTCCGGAATCATTTGTTACATAGACGTACTACCTGATATCGCCCAAACAGGGTAGCTAATCACTCGATTCAAGTAGGTAACTCGCTATCGAGGGTGCGCTGTTGTTCCCGGTCTGCGTGAAAACAGTGGCCGTGATCTGTTCACGGGGGAACCAATGTAAAAATTCCGTGGCCTTGGCGCATGAGCGATGTGCCCCCTTTCAGGGGAGACAATCGCCCCGTTTCCCTCGGACGGACCCATGACAAAGCGCCTGCATGGCGCGGCGGGCTGCGGTCAAAAGAGGGAGAGGGGATACCGGGCGTTGCACCGGGGGCCAGGTGATTACAGTTCGGCCTTGATCGCAGCGGCGCTGCCCCGAATCGGTGCCTGCAAGTGGCGCGAACGCGACGCGAAAATATCGAGAACTAAGGATGTATGGATAAACAGGGTAAACGGCCCCTGTTATTAATCATCCGAGCTTGTAACCAAGTTAAAAAATCCCGTCATGGAATCCGAGTTCATGTAATTCTTGAGCAATAACTTGTCTCAAGATTGTCGCAACTTTTGAAGGATTCCAAATGTTCCGGGACATCTTATTGCCAAATGCAAAATTGAAGCAATCCGGGGTCTACTACGAGTCTGGATTGGAGCGAAAAACCGAAGCCATTACCGCCAACGCCACTTATTTTGGCAATCCGCAGTGGGCCCAGGAGTACCTCGATTTTTGCCATCGAGATGCGCATTTCAGGAGCCGATGGCTCGCGGCGGCCGGCGACTGGACGGACAAGGTTGTCATCGACCTGGGCTGCGGACCCGGGAACATCTTTGCCACCGTGGGCGGAAAGCCGCGGCTTCTCGTGGGCGTCGATGTCGCCCCCGGCTCGCTGGAACTGGCGGCAAAACTGGGCTATACGGCGGTGCTGGCCGATGCGGCCTACACGCCTTTTCGCTCGCACGTGGCAGACATCGTCGCCATCAATGCGTCGCTGCACCATTGCGACGACATGGCTGCGGTGCTGCGCGAGGGCGCCCGGCTCGTCAAGCCGCACGGCCTTTTGGTAACCGACCACGATCCGCAGCTCACCGCGTGGGACTACAAGGGCATCGCCAAGCTCATGTGGGATGCGCGGCTGTGGGTTTACCGGGCCATCCGGCATGGCTTTCACAAGACCGGCAGCCAGCAGTCGTGGGGCCTCAGGACCGAAGTCCATCACCAGCCCGGTGACGGCGTCACGAAGGAGTTCTTCAAGTCGACACTGGAGCCGCTCGGCTTCGATGTGCACGTTTATCCGCACAACCACCAGATCGGCGCCGAAGCGCTGAGCGGCGTTGTGGGGCCCGCGCAATGGAAGTACCGTCTGGGCAATGTGCTGTCCGGCCGGCGCCCGTCCGCACCTACCAGTGCGTTGTCATTGATGTGCGTAGCCAAGCGCCGCGGCGATGCGCCAAACATGGCGGCGGAATAAAGCCGTTTTCACAACAACAAAGAGGAGACCGACCCATGCTTTCAACCCTGATGCCCCTGACACCGAGCGACTACGAGCGCAAATTTTTGGCCAACCAGGACGAGAACCTTTTCATGGGTTCGTTCGAGAGTTTTGCCGCCGCCGAAGCAGGCGCACCTCCTTCGAAGGCGGTGGGCTACGACAACGCCGAAGCGGCCTGGGAAATCTACAGCCACCAGATTTATTTCTACGACTATCCGGGTCTTTTCTGGCTCTCCAGGTCGATCGACGCGGGCATGTCGCGCGTGTTCGACCTGGGCGGGCACGTGGGCATCAAGTACTACGCGTTTCGCCGCGTGATGCCTTACCCCGACAACCTGCGCTGGACCGTTTGCGATGTTCCGGGGTGGTGCAAACCGGGCGCGAGCTGGCCGTGCGGCGCGAGGCGACCGCGCAGTTGAGCTTTACCACCAACTACGAAGATGCGAGCGGCTGCGACGTGCTGTATGCATCGGGCAGCCTGCAGTACTTGTCCGTACAGATCTCCAAGATCATTGCGTCGCTTGCAGTGAAGCCCAAGCGCATCGTGCTGAACACGACCGCCGTTCACCCCGAGCGCACCATCTACACGCTCAACAGCATCGGCTTTGCGGTGTGCCCCTACCGCATCCAGCACGACGAGGAGTTGTGGGCCGAGTTGAGAAACGCCGGATACAAGCGCCGCGATGCCTGGCGCAACGAAGGCAAGCCCATCGAAGTGCCCTTTGTCGAGGGCGGGGACAAACCGTATTACGCGGGATGCTGCTTCGACCTTGCCGGGTAGGGGGCAGGGAGAGGGCTATTCGCTAGCGCTCTCGCCGTTGTCAATGTGCGTAGCGCGCGAGCTCGTGCTTGGCAATCGCGTTGCGGTGCACTTCGTCCGGGCCATCGGCCATGCGCAGGTGGCGGGCATAGGCCCAGAAGTTCACCAGCAGCGTGTCCTGGCTCAAGCCCATGGCACCGAAGGCCTGCATCGCGTCGTCGATCACCTGGATGCAGTTGTTGGGCGCAATCACCTTGATCATCGCGATCTCCTGCGCTGCCACCTTGTTGCCCACCGTGTCCATGCGCCAGGCTGCGTGCAGCACCATCCAGCGCGTCTGGTCGATCAGCATGCGGCTCTTGGCAATGCGTTCGCGCCACACGCCCTGTTCGGAAAGCGGCTTGCCGAAGGCCACGCGCGACACCACGCGTTCGCACATCATCTCCAGCGCCGACTCGGCCATGCCGATCATGCGCATGCAGTGGTGAATGCGTCCCGGCCCGAGGCGACCCTGCGCAATTTCGAAGCCGCGGCCCTCGCCCAGCAGAATGTTGTCGACCGGCACGCGCACGTTCTCGAACAGCACCTCCGGATGGCCGAACGGCGCATCGAAGTGATTGACCAGCGCCATGTCGCGCAGCACCGTGATGCCGGGTGTGTCCGCGGGCACGATGATCATCGACTGCTGCCGATGGCGATCGGCGTTGTCGGGGTCCGTCTTGCCCATCAGGATGAACAGCTTGCAGCGCTCGTTCATTGCGCCGGTGATGTACCACTTGCGCCCGTTGATCACGTACTCGTTGCCCTCGCGCCGGATGCTGCACGCGATGTTGGTGGCATCCGAAGAGGCCACTGCCGGTTCGGTCATTGCAAAGGCGGAGCGGATCTGCCCGTCGAGCAGCGGCTGCAGCCAGCGCGCCTTCTGCTCGGCCGAACCATAGCGCTCGATCACCTCGGTATTGCCCGTGTCCGGTGCGCTGCAGTTGAACGCCTCGGCGCTCCAGTAGCGGCGGCCCATGATCTCGCACAGCGGCGCGTACTCCAGGTTCGTCAAACCCGCACCGTGCGCCGTCTCGGGCAGGAACAGATTCCACAGGCCCACCGCGCGGGCCTTTTCTTTCAGCTCTTCCAAGAGCGGCAGGCCGGTGTAGAAGCCGCCGTTCTTTTGCGCGTTGAGGTACGACTGATGCGCCTCTTCGGCCTGGCGCTTCTCGTTCGGGTAGATGTGCGCATCCATGAAGGCAAGCAGGCGCGTGCGCAGGTCCTGGACCTTGGGCGTGTAGGCGAATTCCATGAGAGACGTCTTTCGAGGGGCGTTGGGAGTGCCTCGATGGTGCCCGGCTGCGGGCTGGGCGGCTGTCTCCTGCATGACGGGGCGTACGGGTCGGAGGAGCAGCGCGGAATGCGTTGCTTTCTCTCGAAGGGCCGCATGTTGCGCATGGCCCGGGCCTAGCGAATGCTTGCGATGCAGGTGGGATGAACTGTAGGGGTCTTGCACAGCACTGCTTGGCATGGGCGTGCTGTAAATGCGGCTGGCGAAGCGCCTCTTACTCGCGCGGAGTTTCAGCTATTTGCGCAGCGCTTGGAGCGGGTGAAGGGAATCGAACCCTCGTATGAAGCTTGGGAAGCTGCCGTTCTACCATTGAACTACACCCGCATCTGGCAACTCGTTGATTTCTACGAGTTATCGACCTAAGTGCCTGATTCTACAGAGGAAAGTTGGAGTTTCAACTTCGACCGTGTTCCCAACGTCACCCGGCCTCACCTCTATCAACTTGGCACCTTGGCGTAGGTTTTGGCGTAGGTTTTTTTGAGAGAAACTACACCCGAAACCACTCGTCTTCCGCATGCCTGCGGGAGCCGACAGCCGGAGTATAGGTCCATGTTCTTTGACGTTCGAGCCGCCAAGCTTCTCAAGCCTGGAGAGCACCTGACGGTGGAAGGGTGCGAGGGCCTGCGCCTGGTCGCCTCTGCGTCAAAGCAGACCTGGACCTACCGCTACAAGTCCCCGGCAACGGGCCTGATGAAGCAGACCTCCATCGGGCCATATCCCAAGATGCGTGCTTCCGAGGCTGCAGCGTCCTGGGAGACCTTGCGCGCGAAGCGTGTCGCGGGTATCGATCCCAAGGAATACCAGCGCCAGCAGCGAAAGCCCATGGCGCCGCCGCCGATCGCTGGCGTGCCCACCGTGCGAGACGTGGTGCAGGATTACATCAGCCAACACATCGAGCACGAGCGTCAGGAAGCCGGCGCCACAGCTGCGCGGCGCGCTCTCGAGAAGCTGCTCGAGGAGGAGCCGGAGTTCGCGGAGACGTCGGCTCCGGGCGTGACCCGCTCCGCCTGCTTCAACATCCTGGAGGCCCGAAAAGCCACGCCGACGGCGGCCCAAAAGCTACGCTCAATGCTCGGTGCTGCCTGGGCGCGCGCGCTGGACGCCGGCCGCATCGACGAAGACGTGCCGAACTGGTGGCCGACGCTCATGAAGGGCAAGCTGAAGAGCAAAGGGAAGATCGTCGGTGGCGAGCACCAAGGCCAGCAGCGACGCGTGCTGCGCGACGATGAAGTCGGTGTGTTGCTGAACTGGTTGCCCAACATGCACGAGCTCGGCCGTGATGTGACCGTGATCTATCTCTGGACGGATGCCCGCGGCGTAGAAATCTGCGGAATGCGCCCGGAATTCATCACCAAAGAGTCGGACGGCTGGTGGTGGACCGTGCCAAAGGCGATGACAAAAAATGCTCGCTTTCCAAATGCTGTCGATTTTCGGGTGCCGCTAATTGGCCGAGCCTTGGAAGTCGTTCAGCGCCGTATGAAGAAGGTCGGAATTTCCGGGCTGCTGTTTGAAGATGCCCGCGGCGAGCAATACACACAACACGATTTCTCAACCTACATCTACGGCCTGCAGCCGTATTCCGCGAAGGTGGCGCGCCGCGAGGCTGATGGGCTCGTGCTGCCGGTCACGAACTGGACGCCGCACAACTTGCGCCGGACCAGTCGTACCATGCTCGCCTCGCTCGGTTGCCCAAAGGAAATCGCCGAGGCCATCCTCGGGCACCTGCCGCCGGTCATCGAGGGCACTTACAACTCCCACACCTACGACGCCGAGCGGCGCATGTGGCTAACGCGGCTGGCCAAGCACCTCGAGCGCCTTCGTCAGACCGGCGCGCCTGCGCGGCCGTAGCCGCTGTTCTTGGGCGGCAAAAGATCAGAGATCGGCCGCTCACGCCCCCAGTTCTCCAGGTCCTCAACCAGCCACGCAGTACGGCCCGCGCTGACCTTGCGCGGCTTGGGCGCCTCGCCCCTAGCCACCAAAGCGTCGAGCGTGCTTTCCGAAATCGCCAGGAAGGCCGCTGCGTCCGGACGAGCCAAGTACAGCGGCCTGATCTGCACGATAGGAAGAACGGGCTTCTTCATCGCTTTGCACCTTCGTCCATGAAGACGCGGACGATGATGTTGCGAAGGTTGCCGCGATCCGTGAGGGGGTGGTTAGCCCAGAACTCCGGCGCCTCCTGGTCGAGGTTCTCCATGACCTTGGAGGCCAGCCAGTCCGCGTCGATCACGCCGTCATGAATAATGCCGGCGGCGTTCGGGTTCAGCCGGCGTGACCCATCGGTGTAGATGTCGGTCATGCGAGGCTCCGGATCGAGAAGCCGATTTCCCGACGTGGGCCGGCGCCGGATACCAGCCGAAGATGGCTCACAGTTCCAGACCTCGCGCGCACACCATGCGCCGGATAGAAGAATTCCTCCCCGTTGCTCTCCAGCCGGCATAGATAGCCGTAGAGGTAATCGGCACGGCTCTTGCCGTCGCTGAACTCTCCGGCGTCGTCATCTCGCACGCGATACAGCTTGTAGGGGCCGACAACCGTAGCGGCCTTGCCGTGGGCGAACACTTCGTCGCCGACCACGAACGCCGCGCTCGCCTGGTAGTCCATCACTCGGACGCCGTCGAAGCCTGGATCTTTGCGCGGAGCAGTGCGGGCCAGCTCTTCAACTTCCAGCCTGCGGGCTTCCTCACGGCGCGCGCGCTCTTCGCGGGTGATCCCCTTCGTGACCCGAAGGCTGCGCCCAACGCACCGAACCTGCATCCAGCGCTCATCCTGCATCGCCTTGACCTTGCGGCCATCGACTTGAACGCCATTGAAGAAGGTCACTGAGGTGGCGGCGGGAAGGTGCTCCGCGGTGATGATGCCGGCCGCGATCAGGGCTTCTACGCTGCCGCTGTAGCGATCACCGCTCACGCCCGCGTCGAACTCGACGCCAGGGTTATCGTTTACCGCTTTCATTGGACCTCCGCGATAGCGTCGTCGAGGGAGGTCTTGGCCAGTTCCAAGAGACGCAGCGCACCGTGCAGCGCAACATCGTCGTGCGCATGGACACCCGCTTCGAGCACTGCGATGGCGACAGCGAGAGGGGCGGAGGCGTCCTCGCACATCTGAACGTCGCGGGCGTGGATGCCTTCACCAAGAATGTCCTTTGCGCGCTCGGCCACGTAGATCGCTCCGTAGACCAGATCGGAGCCGACCTCCTCGGCGCGCGCCCGAATGATTGCGATGGCCTCATTCGCGATCAGGTAGGCGCCGTCTTCGATGCCGTTCGCCTCGAACGAATGGCTCGGGGCAGTCTCGCGCTCGGAGTGTTGACGGTCGTCCTGCTCGGCTTGCGCCGGCAGCAGTTTTCCAAGCGCTGCGCCGTCGCATTCCGTCTGCGCCCAATCGAGCAGATCGAAGGCTTCCTTCAGCGTGCCGTGAATCACGGTGCCAGCCGCCAGGGCTAGCGCACCTTCGAGGCAGGCGAGCGGGGCGAACAGTGCGTCATAGGTTGCCGCCGCATCGGCCTTCGTGGGCTGCCCCAGGAACATCGGGCGCACCGCATCGGGAAGTAGCGCGTGGTTGATGTGGTCGAGAAGCGTGTCAACCGGTTCGCCGCGCTCTGCGGCGTCATAGGCCATTTCCAGCTTTTCGTCGGCTTCAGTACACGCGGCCTGCAGTGTCGCCAGTCGCGCCTTCCAATCGTCGCCGGTGGCTGCGACGTAGGTGGCGTTCGGCTTGCGACCATTGGGGCCGACCGAAACCAGAGTTCCAAGGGCCGCGCTGGGCGCCGTCTCGATTGCGGCACTGATTTCCTCGGCGTTGAACGTTGCGATTGCTTCGAGGATGGAAATCGCGTGCTCGAGCTTGGCGCGAACAACGGGCACCACCGGATCGTCGGGGAGGTTCAACACGCCTTGCAGCGCGGCCTCGACGTTGCATGCAGTGTCTGCAATTTCGTACTGGGTATCGTCGCCGCTCGTCTCGTTGCTCGTGATCGCGTTCGAGATCAGGCGGTGTGCCCAGCCAGACGAGTCTTCGTTTGCGTCTTTGCTGAGGCCCAGCGCCTCGGTGAGCAGCTTCGTAACCGCAGCGCGACCGGCATAGGCAGCCGTATGCCATTTCGGGGACACCTTCTCAGTTGGGGTGCGGACCGTGGCGGGCGCGGCGGGGGGTTTGATGGCAACGGCGTTCATTGCTGCACCCCACGACCGTTGGCGATTGCACTGGCTTGCTGGTACTGGTCCCACAGCTGATGGCTGGCGGTTTCGGCTTCTCGGGCGAGCCGCATGATCACGCCGCCGAGTAGCGGCAGCGCGTCGTCGGTCAGTTCGTAGCCGCTGAAGCGACCATCCTCAGATTTCTCCACTGCAGTGAGGCAGACCACGCACGAGGCGAGTGCCTGGACCTCCGTGGTGCGCATCGTGAGCGTGTCGTACGCCGACGAGTCGAATGCGATCCGGGGATGGGGCATTGGCTCACCAGTGATTACTCCCATCCGAGGAGGGGAGGGGGCTCGGTTGCGCCTGCCTGCGCGAGCGTGGCATCATTGGGCATGATTCGTTTCCTTGTCACAGGGGTTTCGGGTCACAGAAGCCGGATGCGGGTCCAAGCGCATGCCGGTTTCGCCTTTTTCGAGGTCTGCTATTACGATAGCAATCGTCGTTCGAATCGCGCTAGGTGCGAATCGAGTATTTTTTTCGAGCGAGTTCACGCAGCCTCCTTTTCGCTGCCGAGCAGGGGCAGCACATTGGGGCTCCACTTGACCTGCTGAATCGGGACGCCGCTGCCGTGCTTCTTGCCGGTGTCCAGAATGCGCGCGAACTCGCGTCCGGCATCGGTCACTTCCCAAACGTCGCCGCGCTTCATCTGCATACCAGCCTCCGCGAGCAGGAGGTTCACACCGCGGGCGCTGGCGCCGATGCGTTTGCCGAGTTCGGTGGGCGTGAAGAACTGAGTGTCCTGCTTCTCGGCTTCGAGATGCACCTGGCCCAGACCTTCGAGCAGGTTCACGTCGGTGAGCTTGCGCACCATTTGATTGGCGCTGATGGCCGCAGCGTTCTTGTCGCAACCCAGTAGGCGAGCAACGCGGAACAGCGGCGGGAAGGCTTTGGCGGCGTCGTAAGCCAGTCGGACAGGCGAGGGCGCGGCTTTCGGGGACGAGTAGCTGCCCGTCTTGCGGATCGACGGGAGCACTTCTTCGAACACCCAGCGCTCGAACCGCTCTGCAGCCGGAAGAGTGCTGTTCACGATCAGACGCAGGACGTCGGGTTCAGAAAGGAGGCGGGTCTCTTGCATGCGGCCGAGGCTGTCGGAGATGGGGTGCAGCTTTTGCACCCCGCGGCAGTGCGACCGGATCGCCGTGGTCGCATCGCTGTAGCCCAGGGCTCCGGCGACATCCTTTCCGACGAAGTAGGGCTCGTTGTCGATTTCAAGCGCGCGGACGGCGGCGCCATCGAAGTTAAAGGGGACGATGGTGGTCACAGAGTTCCTTTCGAGGTGACGGGATGCGGAACGCGTCTAGCCTTGAAGCTCGAGCGCAGGCGATGGAGGATTTCGGCGTTGAAGGTTCGTTCGCTTTCCTTGGCGGACCCATGGAGCGATGCATGGAGGTCAGGAGGCAGACGCAGGGCGGTTTTCACAAAGTCTTTCTGGCTGCTCATTTAAGTGTTTCCATAATGGAGGCATTGAATCGACTGTATCGTGCTTCCGTCATGGAGGCAATACCCGACGATTTTTGAGGGACTATCATGGAGGCATGGCTACAAGCATCGACCAGAAGAACTTCGTGAAAACGGCACTCCGACTGCCTCCCGAGGTGCACGAGGCTATGCACGCGGCTGCGCAAGCTTCTGGGCGAAGCTATAACGCAGAGATCGTCTCGCGGCTTGAGGCGTCGCTTGCGCAGGCAGCCGCCCCGCGCGAAACCATGGATCAATACCTTGAGGCGCAGGTGCAACTTGTGCAGTCTCGCGTGTCCATGTTGGACATGCGAATCGAGTTGGTGAAGAGCCGACTCGATGGGCTTGATGTGCGCGCGCGTTTGATCGCTCAGGAGTCGGAGCGGCTCACCCGCGAAGCTAAAACCGACGAGGACTTCGCTCGTGCTGAAGAAAGCATTCGGCAATTCAAGGCTGTCCAGCGCGATGCGGAGATGCAGGTGCAAGAACTGAACGTCATCGTCCGTGAGCGGCAAGCGGTGCTTGAGCACCTTGACGGCATGAGGCGTCACATAACCGAAGCTCGAGAGGTGGTTGAGCGGCGCATCCGAGAGGGCGTGACCGCACGAGAGGCTAGTTCGAAGGGATCGATCAACAAGGTGCTGCTGGTTGGCAACATCGGCCGCATGTCTCCCGAAAACCGTGAGTTCCCATTGGCTGGAACGATTTTGGACAAGGTCATCGTTCCGCGTAGCCCGCCACCCCCGCCGGCCAACAGAGGCCCGAAACGCAGCCCGAATGCCCGCAAGCCGAAACCCTGAGCGTCTCGTATGACTGAATTCAACCCTTGGTATATCGCATGGGGCGTCATTGCCTTCATCCTGGTTGAGACCGGCAAGTACTTGATGAAGCGTTGGCTCGATAAGCACGGCGACAGGCTTTACAACCTCCTGAGCTGGAAGGCTGTACCGGTCCTTGTCGATTTGGCTTCGGCCATCTTCGGCATCTACTTCGCGTTTGACCTTTTCCTGAATAGCAAACCCGCAACGAAAACGGATGTGTTGGTTGCTATGGGGCTGACTCTTTTGATCGTTGTCTCTGTGGCGAATTTGGCGGACGATTTGATGCGATGGAAGCGGGCCTACCGCGAGGCTGCTTCCCAGCCCTCCTGACCGCAATTTTTCTGCATCAGCGCCTAGAGGGCTCAGTTGCGTCGTCAAGTTGTGACGCTTGTTCGCGAGGTGTTCCGTACGCCGCGCAGCGCTCCGCCGACGGTTGCCCGCCGCAATCTTGGTCATGATTGATCTCCCTGCCTAGAGAGAAGCGATCAGCTTGTCGATGTCGGACGCGCGCCAAGCGCTCGTGCGCGGGCCCAGCTTGATGGCGGCGGGGTAGCGGCCGTCCTTGACACCTTTCCACCAAGAAGCGCGGCCGACCGGCACTTTGGTGAGGACGTCTGGAAGGCGTAGCAGCCTGTCGGCTGGCGGAGTGGGATCACTGTCACGGGTCATAGGTGCTTTCAGTTCAAAGCCAAAACTTCCCGAACCCGGTTTAAACTGCTCCCTGTCTCGCCAGACGGGTGCCAGTTCTTTCGGGTTCGGGTGCTCAAGAGGGCCGCTTGCGTCAACCGCTAGCGGCCCTTGCCTTTGGGCTGTGGTTAAGCACCCCAGTACTCCAATCGGTTCTAAGAATGCTAACCGGTACAAACCTCCTCCTCCGTGGACAAGGTTGTGAATAAGCGGTGATCTTCCGATGCAGCGCACAGCAAACCTTCGGCGCATAAAAAGAAAAGCCACGTCTGAACGGCCTTTCTGTTGGCCAATCCCGCGGTCGTCGTGCTTGTAGTCGAGTGGTAATCCTTCTCGTCGCAGGAGCAGCGTCACTGAACTCCCGTCGGCTGTGACTTCTGCATCTCTTCGATCCGGATTTCGATGCTGGCTTATTGGTGCAAATCTTGTAGCTGTGCATGCCCTGTAAGAATCGCCGTAGACCGTCACGGTGATTGCCCGCAATGCTTCACCGCGGTGCATCCGATGTGCTGCGGTACGAGACGGACTATCGTTAGTTTGGGCCTTTAGGTAACCGCAGGTGCGGCGTCTTCGACCGCAAGTGCGGTCATTCAGTGTTCAGCGCTCAGCGCCTTTTTGGCCAGAGGGAAAATTGATTCCAGCGTACGTTTCGAAAGCCCCTCGTTCCCGCTGAAGCGTGATTCGATCTCGGCTATCAAGGCGTCTTGCTTGTCGTTGTAATGCGGAAGAAGTAGAGCTAACAACGCCCCAATTGCCCTGTGCAAGTTGTTCCGTTGCCTAGCCCCAAGTGGTCTTGCATCACCGATGCGAGTTGAGCCTTGCTGCTCCAAGTGTGCAATCTGGAGCTTCTTGGCCCGCAGCTCTTTGCGCAGGACTTCAATGACCGCGAACGGGTTTTCGTTGGGGATCTCTTCGGGGTCAGAGCTAATACCCATGCGAATCGCGGCTCGCCTTCGGGACACAGCGGTGGCGACCTCGTAGAAGTCCTCGTCGTCCAACGACTTCGCTGTCTGCATCAGGTGACCTTCGCCGATCCCGTACTTCTCTAGACAGTCCACGATGTCAAGAATGTGTGCATACGTCCGCTCCGGCACGGCTTCAGAGGTTGCGAGATCCCGAGCCAAGACGTGTGCGTCGAGTTCCTTGAGCGCAATCGACCGCACCAGCGCTTTGACAACTAACTGTTGCATCGGTTGTGCCACTGCTCTAGCTTTCTGATCGGCAATCAAATCCGAGAAATCGGGATCGCCGCCTTCGCCAAAGTTCCACCACCAATCATCAAGTGCGGCGAGCATCGCAGCGTCAGCTAGACTGAAGTAACCGTCGCCGAAACTGGGCAGAGCTAGATAGTCTAGGACTCCAAAATCGAGATCTGCGTGGAAGTTTTCCTTCTGTCTACTAGACCTGGTTTCGTCAGCAGGATCACCAGTCGGCTTCCCGCCCTCACTCGTAGGCTCGATATTCGTCACACGAATCCTCCGCGAATCTGATCAGTGGTTGCCGCACGAATCCACTAGATTTATCGGTTCTAGAGGTCGGCCTTGTGCATTGCTAAATCACACCCGTGATATTGCCATCAACACGAGGGAAGGGCGACCAATGGTTGAGGCGCCGGCCTCGCAACGCGGCGTGTATGCTGCCGGGCCCCAACACCGGACCTCGAAGATGCGCGCTGTTCTTGCCTTGCTGCCGCTGGTTGCCTGCCTAGGCGCCTGTGCTCCTACGAAGCCGCTGAAGCCTTTCGAATTTCCGCCGACCGAATCGAAGGCGCGAATCAAGTTTTACGATGACGCCAACCGGATCTCGGCAACGCTGTCCCTGTCAGACTGCGGGGAGGAGGGCGAGGCGAAAACCTGGCGATGGGTGGAGATTCCCGCCGGTGTGCGCGTGTTCGTCCGTCACAGGAACGACACTGGCTACGTCGGGAGTAGCTGCGGCTACTCGCACTCGTTCATTCCCAAGGCGGGTGCCTCGTACATCTCGGACCTCAAAGAAAAGGTCTTCTACTGCACGTACGAGCTCTACGAACAGCCAACCGAGAACGGCGAGAAGCTAGAGATTCCGACCAAGCAGGTTGGCGGCTGTCGGAGATAGCGAACGACGGGCAGCCAGTAAAGCTAGGGGACTCAAAATCCCCCACCGAAAGGTGTGCCGGTTCGATTCCGGCCCCGGGAATGAAAATCCCGCCCCCTTCAGCCGCGGGGTATGGGGCTCTCGCTGAGCGGCTTGCCGAACCGTTTCACACAATCCTCATACCGTCCGATCTCGGATCCCGTTGGGATCATCCCAGCCGCGGGACCTTCGACCAGCTGCGTGCGGCCGTCTTCGAGCACGTCAGCGCTGAGCAGGAGATATTTCTCAGACTTCAGATCAACGCGGTAGCCATTGACCCGTCTTGTCTGGGAAACAACGGTGTTGACGTAGCGCTGCTCGGCGGTCAATCCGTCTTGAACACATTCCAAGAATGCGAGGACCTTGTCCGGGGGATCGCGCCGGCAGCACGGAACTTGAATCGGTCCTCATGTTCTCCTCGGAGCGACGGCGCCACACAGCCGGCCAAGAATACGAGAGAGATAACGCAGAGCAAGCGTCGAGCGGCCATTGTCAGATTTGAATCGTTGCGAAGAGCGTTCGATCATGCCAAAAATCACGACCGAAAAGCCCGTGTTCAAGCTTTCTGAGGTTCCGCGCTACAAGAGCGCATGCCTCAACCTCGCGGCCGACGCCATCCTCTGTTCCTGCGGCTGACCAAGCCGATTGACCCGGTCTACCCTGACGCTGTAACGCCCGTCGCGTGGGACGACGACGAGCCGCTTGAGGAGGCTAAAGGAGTGGTCTACATCGTCACACGTCCCTGCGTTCAGCTTCGCACCTGGTGCAGCCAACTCCGGGAACTGCATGGTGCGGACAAGACGCACGAAGTGGAGGAGGGCGTTAGCCGGCTCAGCGCATCGCCTTTGCGGCCGGCAAATCAGCGTGCACTCGGGACGGAGCTTGAGATGTACTCGGCCCGTGACGGGAAGGTGCAATCAGTTCGTTCGGCAGAGAGCGCCTTTTTGACCACCGAGCTGATGGCGGTCATCACCGAACGAGCCGGAGGCCCTGCGGTGGGATTCGTCTCGTTCTCGTTCAAGTGGTGGGCGAGGGCGTTCGACATCGAGGACGATTTAGCCCATTTGGAGGTCGAGCTAGACCAAGCCTGGATCGCGCCGACTTATCGCGGGCGGAGATGGGGTGAGGCTGCGGCGATAGCTATCGCTTTTGCAGTCAAGCGGCACTTCGACTACATCCAGGACACCACGAGGTGGCCTTGGACCTTCTGCGCACCACTGGAGCTGACGGTATGCGCCGACCTCTACAGCCAGAGCGGTGAGGCGCTCCTCGGGAAGTGCGCCGAGTACGTGTCTATCCAGTTCAGCTTTGAGCCAGAACCTCAGAGGCTGCAGGTGTCACAAATCATTTTGGATGGGCGGTGGTAGTCGCGCGGCACAATGCGACTGAAACTTCTTGAACTGGCATGTCTCGTAGCGAGCTCCAAATATTTCTGGACGATCAACAGCGGCAAGTGGATGCGCGGAAGAAACTCGACCAGCTAGTCAAAAAGTACCGTCGCCATACGCCTCAGGTGAATCCCACCTGGGATTGCAGTGTCGAGTCCATTGCAATGTGCGACATCGATGCTTCATGGATAGATAGCGGCGTCGCGGTTTTTCGAGCACCATTCTGCGATGTTTGGAACTTGCTCTACGAACCAGCCGTCTACGATGGGTCAACGCTGTGGAATAAAGAAGACCATACGCTCGACAAGATCGTGCGCGTCATACAACACTGGGAACGATCCGAGGGATTGGCACCAATGCTTCTAAGCGTACGTGCTTCGTCGCGCTTGGGATTGGTGATTGACGGAAAACATAGGCTGACCGTAGCCCATCGAATGACTTGCGCAGAGATCCCTTTCATGGTGCCCCTGAAGGAAAGCGACTGGATCCTTAGGGCACTGCCATCGGTAACTTCCGTAGCGCAGTACTCTTCTGAGGATGTGCGACAGGCTCTTCAACTGAGAGGTGAAGCGGCAATTTGATCTGCTAGTTCGTCACTCAAGGTCTAGTGAGCACAAGGTCAGGTAGCGCGTCGTTGTGAAGCGCCTGGTGCATAAAGTCAACGAACGCCTGCTTGTCTTTTGGACTTTCCATCACATACAAATTGGTCGCGTTGCGTTCGATCATCTTGATTGCGGGCCGCGCAATGTCGTAGTTGGATGCACTTACCACCGCGATACGATCGCCATCTACCGCGGTCCTCGCTTCATCAAGGGTGAAGCCCTTCACGGCTGCGTCTCCGCGAATAGACGGGGTGAGGTGATCGATGCCTCTCAGGTCCAGCGTCTCCAGGACATGTAAGCGGCCGGTTTTCACTGCGAAATCGGCGTATAGGTCATCGCGAGCATCCACCGGAAAGTTTGCGACCACGCGCCCTTTGCTAAGGTCTTCTGGATTGGTACTGAAGACCTTTGCGGAACGGAACCAGGAACGCATCTGCGAGGTTAGCTTCGATTGCCTCTTGACGCGGTCTCTCTTCGCGCGAACCGTTACTTGACGTGCAAGAACTTGCCATGCCATCAGCGCGTCAAGAGTCTCTTGCGGGCGGTCGAGATTAAGCAGGGTCGTACCGGGCTCTGTATCCGCAACGAAAGGTTGGCAAAGGAGGGGCAGCATAGCAATCTGCTGCGCGATCTCAGGCAAAGATTTGGCGAGCGAATTAATCGATTCTTGCAGTCGCTCAGCCCACGCCGACATCGAGAGGGCCACGAAGTCCGGATGCAGGGCTTTTATCCGGGCGGCGTCTGGCGCGGCTGCTACCAAGGCACCAGTTGGGGTGAACAAAACAACGCCCGCGTTGAGGCTCTCTCCACGTACCGGATCAACGGCGCGAAGGAGGACGAAGGGGCTGAAGACGTCCACTTTCATGGCTGGCAATACTGCACGCATTTTGACACGCGCGCGTGGAAATCCTCGCCTCCCCACCAGGTAACAATCGCCTCGATTTTCTCCGGGTGCAGCCATGATGGGGGCATGCCCAGAAGCCACTGACCGACTTGATCCTTTTTGACTTGCGAGAGTGTTCCTAGGGCCATGAGTGCTTGTGGGGAGCGCCACAAGTTCATTAGACGGAGGATCGCCATATGCAATGTGGTGGCATTGTGCTTGCCAATGATGTCCCGCAGTGGCCACCCGCCAACAAGGAGTGCATGCGAGTAGTCGATCGGCATCGCCGTACGTTTGTTCAGGCTGTTAGTGCCAAAGAGAAAGTTGCCAAAATGCCTGTCAATGTTCGCGATGAAAACGTCGAGCGCGTAGGCCACACTCAATCGATCTGCACAGTCAGCTAAGAAGTCCTCCGGCCGGACGCCACTTTGTATGGCTTCCTCCATGCGTGTCAAACCAGGTTGAATGCGGCTCCCGAAGGCACGGGTCCCATCGGGCATGATCAAGATAGCGCATGCAGGGCAACTCAGAGCCACCGATTGGGCAAGTTGATAGCTAAGCCACTCCGAACATGGCAGCATGGGATCATCAGTGATGGCCTTGACTGCGTAGTCGAAGCCATCTTCGGCGATGGCATTGGTTTTCAGCGTTCTCCCATTTCCCAACGCGGGAACTAGTGCTGTCACGCGGAGTTCGAAGAGGCTCATTTCAATCTGTCGGCTTTGAACTTCGTAAGATCGGCGAAGGCTATTTCCTGGGCCAATCCAATGGCTGCGGAGTACTGAACTCGAGCACCGGTGCGCCGTTCTGGTACGCGTTGAACTGGACCAAGATCTTCTTCGCCTTCTTGGCAGAGGCGATGAACTTTGCAGCGCCTTGAATGAAGATGGTTTGACTGCTGTGGTCGGCGGGGCCGTTACCGCTGAACTTGACTGGAGCCGCGTCGTCAAACTTGACCGAAACCCGGCAGTCGTAGCTGCTACAGAGCATCTGTCCCTTGTCGATGGAGATCAAGACATCCAGGCCGTACTGCGGGTGCTGGCGGACGGTCAGGTAGCCTCTGTTTGTTCCCTTGTACGGGAAGTCGAAACTGAGAGAGTTGTCTGAGGTCGTCTGCGCCTCCGCGGACTTTTTCCCAGTCATCTTGTCCGTTGACGCTTCGTAGTTCCAGCCGACAGCGTGTGCCATAGAGCAGAAGACGGCCAACACGGCGATACCAAGTCTCTTCATTCCTCACTCCTTGATTTCGTCTCTCATCCTAACCTTTGGTTACGAATGGGCGATGAGCGGGAACCCTGCTATTTCACTTGGGGCGTGAAGAATCTCTCAATGTCGGCGATGGTCTGCTCAATGAGAGCCGTGTCCTCGGGCTGCTCGACCAACTCAACCAGCAGGTTGGCCAAATTCTTTCGAAGGGTCGGCCGCTGCTGAGCGGCGATGCTGGCCAGGTACTCGACGAGTGCTCTCACCGACGGCTCAGCGTCTGCTCCAACGAGCTTCAACGAGGCCCGTTCTGTCCGCGGCCCCTTGCCCGTCTCCAGCCATTCGGGCGACACCCGCAACGCCTTTGCAATGGACACGAGCTCCCGCGGACGTTGTCTGAAGCCGGATTCGATGTTCCCGATCGAACTCTGAGACACGCCCACTTCTTCCGCCAGCTGTATCTGGCTCCAGCCCAGCTCCTGCCGGACAGCTTTGATTCGTTCTGCGATTGTCTTCACGAACGAAATTCTCCCACAGCTTTTAAATTCGATAGTGTTAAGATTGAGGCTTCTATCGTGTTTGAACAAGGAGATGTCATGGAAGCGTTCCTGAAGGCGGTCGAGATTGCGGGGAGTCGGCTGAAGCTGGCCGAACTGATTGGCGTGGCGGGGTCTACCCCGGGCATGTGGGCATTTCGCAAGAAGGTGCCGGCTGAGCATTGCCCCGCCATCGAGCGGGAGACCGGCGTTCGCTGTGAGGATCTGCGCCCGGACGTGCCTTGGGAAGTGCTGCGCAACTCGAAGCGCAGCGGGCGCAAGGCGACCGCCTGATGTCCGCCGCTCATCGTTTGTCCGTGCGCGGAACTGCACGGCCTCGCGGTGGTGGGACATTGGCCACGTGGGCAACGAACGTCATCTCTAGCTCTCCTCCCTGCCAGCACATATCTAACCGCGTCGTGCGCAACGTGATGCGCGCCGGTTCGCCTGGAATGGGGCTCGCGTTGGTGGTGATGCTGCTGCGCGAGCTGCTGTGGATCAAGTCCGGGTCGTGCGCCGGAGCTGGTCGGGAGTGGGTGGGATAAGTCATGTCTGCAGTCTCGCCAACACCCATCGAAAGAGCCAGAAAAGGCATGCAGCTCGCTTTGCGCGCACTGCAAGAGCCTGGGAAGGCCGGCGCTCTCGCCGTTTCCATGGGGCTTAGCGACTCGACTGTGAGCCGCATCAAGACCGAGCGCCTCGAAGAGGTGCTCCTGTTCCTGGCGCACCTCGGCATCAAGGCGGTGCCATCCGAATACCAGTGCGTGGACCCGAAGACCTTTGCGGCATTCGAGGTGCTCTACGCCAAGGCGATGAGCCAGACCACTCCCGCAAAGCTGATCTTCGAGGACGCCGACTGATGCGCCGCGCACTCCTGTGGTTCGTCCACTTCATCTATTGGCTGCGGGTGCACCGCGGCAACTTCAGCAATGCCCGCTGGGCCACCGATCACGAGATGGGCGCTTGGAACAAATGACGACCTACGAACAACACCCGCTTTCCGCGGCATTCCCGGCGATGAGCGATGCCGAGTTCACCGCCCTTGTAGACAGCATCGCGGACATCGGCGTTCAAAACCCAGTGACGCTGTTTGAAGGCATGGTGCTTGACGGATGGAACCGCTATCGCGCCACGCTCGAAGCCGGCGTTGAATGCCCATCCGTGGAATTCGAGGGCGACGATCCTGTGCGCTTCGTGCGCGCGCAGAACAAGCATCGTCGCCACCTCACAGCCGGGGCGTGGGCACTGGTGGAGGTTGCGCTCTGTGCCTGGAAGCCGGCGCATCGCCCCGATAAGGGTGCAGCGGCTGCACCCTTACGCTCAAACGCGGAAATGGCGGCGAGTGCAGGCGTTGCGGTCCGCACCATCCAGCAGGCAAAGGTTGTCGCCACCAGCGGCACGCCGGACGTGCAGCAGGCGGTCAAGGCTGGTGCTGTATCAGTCGAGAAGGCGGCAGACATCGCGCGTCTGCCGAAGGAAGAGCAGGCCGCAGCGCTCTCCGCCCCGAAGCCCGCGAAGTTCAAGGGCAAGGCCAAGAAGGGACCGAAGGCGGAGTTGATCCGTGCGGAACTCAAGGCGGCGGCGAACAGGTCACAAGCCGAGAAGTCGGAGGCCCGCGTTGCAGAACTCGAGCAATACGCCGTGGAACTTGGTCAGCAGCTCGCCGACGCGCGCGAAGCGCAGGCAGAACTGGAGGCGGACCATGCAAGCCTCTGCAAGGTTGTCGATGCGAACGATCAGCTTGCCGCGGCGCTCGCGGAGGCGAAGAAATATCGGGACCTGGCGGCGGGCCTGCAGCAGCGCATCAACAGCATGATGACCGAGATTGCCGAGTTGAAGCGCTCGGTGAAGCACTGGCAGAAGAAGGCGGGTCAACCCGCATGAACGAACTGTTCGACAGCGGGGAGGCCCTCGGCTTTCCCCCTCCGCGCGATTTCCAGCGTCACGGTTTGATCGGCATCCGCGAAGGCATCGAGGCCGGACACAAGAACCAGATGCTCATGGCGCCGACCGGCGCGGGCAAAACTTACCTGGGCCTGCGGATCGCACACAAGGCGCTCAAGCAGGGCAAGCGGGCAACCTTCCTGTGCGACCGCATCACGCTGATCGACCAGACCTGTAAGCGGGCATTCGAGTACGGCCTTGGCAATCACGGCGTGATTCAGGGCGACCACTTCCGGCAGGACTGGAGCAAGCCGTTCCAGATCGCCAGCGTGCAGACCATCGAATCTCGCGGTTGGCCGCAAACCGATGTGCTGATCGTGGACGAAGCGCACACGCAGCGCGACACCTGGGTGGAGTACGCACTGAAGAGCGAGGCGCGCGTCATCGGCCTGAGCGCCACGCCCTTTTCGCGGGGGCTCGGAAAGGTATTCACCAACCTGGTGAGCCCGACCACCATGCACGCCCTCACAGAAAGCGGCGTGCTCGTGCCCATGCGCGTGCTTTCCTGCCGCCGCCCGGACATGGCCGGCGCGAAGACAAACAGCTTTGGCGAGTGGCAGCCGGCCGAGGCGTCGGAGCGCGGCATGGAGATCATCGGCGACGTGGTGGCCGAATGGCTGCGCCACGCCGAGAACCGGAAAACCATCGTCTTCGGCGCCACCATCGCGCACTGCGAAGAGCTGTGCCGCCAGTTCAACGAAGCCGGCATCTTTTCCGCGACCTTCACCAAGGACACCGACAAGCGCGAGCGCGATCAACTGATCGCCGAATTCGAGAAGCCGGATTCGTCTATTCGCGTGCTGATCTCGGTCGAAGCCCTGGCCAAAGGTTTCGACGTGCAGGACGTGGGCTGTGTGGTGGATTGCCGGCCGCTTCGCAAGTCGCTGTCAACGGCTATTCAGATGTGGGGCCGTGGCCTGCGCTCATCGCCGGAAACCGGCAAGGAAGACTGCCTTCTGCTGGATCACAGCGGGAACATCACCCGGTTTGCCGAAGACTTCACGCGCATCTTCTTCAACGGCCTGGATTCGCTCGACATGGGCGAGGCGCTCGATAAGCAGATCCGGCAGGACGGCAAAGATGAACGCGAGCGCACCGGGTGCCCGAAGTGCCAATACAAGCCGTTCCGCCAGCGTTGCATGTCCTGCGGCTTCGAGATCGCGCCGCAATCGCTCGTCGCCCATGAGGCCGGCGAGATGCAGGAGATCTTCCTCGGCAAGGTGCCGTTCCCGGGCACGAAGCAAGACCTCTGGAATCAGCTTTGCACCTTCGCGAAGCGCACCGACTGGGTGAAGTCGAAAGACGGCTACCCGTACATGCAGTTCAAGGAAATCACGGGGAGCCCGCCGCCTTCGACCTGGCGCGCTGACACCGCGCCCGTGGTGGATGTGTCGGATGCGCTCGCCAAGCGGCTCAAGGGCAAGCGGCAGAGCCACCACATTGCAGCCGCGGCGCAGCGCCGGAAGGAGGCTGCGACCGCATGAGCTTCCTAGACTTCGCCCGCGCCCATGGCGTCGAGATCAAGCCCGAGAAGTTCTTTCCCTCGGACAAGATCCGCCGTTGCGGCACCACCGAAAAGCCGCGCAGCACGAACGGTGCCTATCTCTGGGATGGACAGCGAGGCTGGGTGTATCGCTGGGACGCGGAAGGCCGCGTGCATTGGTACAACGATCCGGACGCAAAGCCTTGGACCGACGAAGAAAAGCGCGCATGGCGTGCGAAGCGGCAAGCCGCGCGCGAGGCGACAGAACAAGGCTACCGAGTGGCCGCGAAGAAGGCCGCAGAGCTGCTGCGCACCACGGTGCCCGGTACGCACGACTACCTGTTTCGCAAGGGGCTCGCCGCGGCACAAGGCCTGGTGCTACCCGATGGGGGCTTGCTCGTGCCGATGCGCGACCTCGCGACAAACGAACTGCGCGGCGTGCAGATCATCCGCTGGACCGACACCGAAGAAGAGCCCGGCGTGAACCGCTGGCGCAAGAAGATGACCTACGGCATGCAGGCCCGCGGCGCGGTGCTCCGCCTGGGCGCGAAAACGGCCATAGAGACGATCTTCTGCGAAGGCTATGCAACAGGCCTCTCCATCGAGATGGCCGTGCGCTCGATGCGCCTGAACGCCGCCGTGATGGTGTGCTTCAGCGATCACAACCTGGTCTTTGCTGCCTCCCACGTCACAAGGGGCAAGCGGTACGTGTTCGCCGACAACGACAAGAGCGGGGCAGGGAGCGCGCGGCGCAGGAAACCGGCCTGCCGTACTGCATGAGCCCGGTACTCGGCGAGGACGCCAACGACATGCACAAGCGCGCGGGCTTGATGCCCTTGTGCGCCTTGCTGATGAAGGTTCGACAGCAGGAGGCCGCTATGTCGTAAGCCGATCTCAACCAAGCACCTTGCCGGTCGGACTACCTATAACGGCAGCAGCAAGGGAAGAGCGGGGAACTGTGAGGAAGTTCTGAAACACCCCGGCAGGCGGCGAAGGCAGCACCTGTGAACGAGAAGGCTACCGGGTCATGTAACGCGACGGGTCAGAAGTCGATGCATGTGAAGGCCAGCCTCTAGGAGGCTAGGTCTGTCCGCTCGGGGTCAGGTTGTATTCGTAGGGGATGTGGTTAGTTAACAGGAGATCAAGATGAGCATGAAGGAATTCGAGCAGTACCTCAAAGCGTCCGACTTCTTCGCCGATTCGATGAACGCGCATCGAGCGGCGACGGCTGAAGTCATCGCCAGCTTTGCCATGGTGCTTAAGCGTCGTGGACAGATGACCGACGTCGAGATGAACGAGCTGCTGCGCCGGCTCGAGGACAGCACCGGCCGCCCCTCCGTGGACGGAAGCCGCCGCAACCTGGCTGCGCGAATCGGCGACAGCCTGAAAGGTCGCGGATGAAAGTCATCGAGCGGTACGCCGCCGCCGTCCGGTCTTCCAACCTGGAAATCAACGAACGCACCACGCGCTCGGACTCCGATGTGTTGGGAGCCATGGGGCTCGCAGCACGGCAGTTTCCTTTGGCCGTCGCCCTGCAGCGCCTGTTCCTTGGCGACAGCACCGCGGCGCGCGAGCTCGTCGAGATCCTAGCGGACGACGCATGGCGGCAGGCGAGGGCGATGCGGGTCAAGCTGAATCGCGTGGAGGCCTATGACCTGGCGCAGGGATGTGTCGCCTGGCATCGCAATCCGACCTGTGACGAGTGCGGAGGGCATGGGGCGACGGTCATTCCTGGCAGCAGGACGCTCGGCGTCCGCTGCAAGCCTTGCAAGGGGACCGGACGCACTTCCCTGAGCAGGCTCTTCAAGGAGCATTCCGAGGTCGCCGACTGGCTTGTTGCGCACATGGAGCGGCATCAAGCGATGGCCGGCCCTGAGGCAATGAAGCAGATTGCGGGCTACCTAGATCTGAAGATTGCCACTGCTGAAGCGGCAAAGTAAAAAGTCTTTACATCGACAGCGATTTGGTTCTAGAATCACGCTGCCTGTACAAATCCCGGGTGAGCCGGGAACAATAAGAGCAGCCCGACCGTCGATGGCGGAGCTGTCTTCGAACTGAAAGCCGTCCTCGAGACGGTTTTTTCCATTCCTGACCGGCGAGAATCAAGGGCGCACGCTAAGTTGGTTTATGTTTTAGCCCAGAAGGGTGAAGGACAGTCGGATCGTTCCCGACCGTGCGCTTTAGATCCAGCATGCTCCTTTCGGCGTGAGTGGAGGGATCTATCCTTGTAAAGCCGAGCTCAAACGCCGGGCAGGTCTGCGGCGAGCAGTTCGGGTAATCGCGCCCTGATCAGGTCTTTGACATCCTCCGGAGATGGATTCTGGCCGTGGTGAATCGGCTGCGTCCGGACAGCGCCACCGACATCGGGAGCGGCGCTCGCATCGATAGTCACGAACGGCGTGGCATCAAACACGTACTGCAGGTGGTCAGCCCTCGAAATCAAGCGGTGTTTGATGTGGGACTCAATTTCCCTAAGAAGCGTCGGGTGCTTCCGCGACAGAACAAAGTAAAGAACCTCCTGAAGTGTTTTCGGCTGTAGCTTGGGGTCGAGCGCACACACGCGAGGATCGTCTCGCTCGAACTTGTATTTGATGGGGATCATCGTCGCCTTCATTGAAAAAGCAGGCACTCTAGCCTAAGCCGTCTACCGAGGCGGCTTTCGTATTTGCGTTCACGGGAGCTGAGACAATTCAGCGATGAAAACTCGCACTCGTCCTGTCCTGCTTTTCGGCCTCCTGACGCTTGCCCTTGCTCAACTTGCGCATTCGGAGGAACCGAGGTTCTCCATCCTCGGCGCAGGGGCGGCTACTTGTGCCGAGTTCCTGGATGCGACGGCGAAAGCTCGGAAGAGTGATCTGGCGTCACAAAACGCCTTGAGCATGCTCTCCTGGGTGCAGGGAGCTCTTACCGGAATGGCTTTTCAGAACATGGTCAACGAAAAGCCAAACGTGAGCTTGCCGGATCATGTTGAGCTGCGCTCGAGGGTGAACGACATGTGCGAAGCAAGTCCCAATGAGCAGCTTGTAGTGATGGCGGCGGCCATCTTTATGGATGAGCAGAAGCTGGCGAGGAGGAAGTAGGTGCTTCTTTGCTTTCTGATAGCTTCGCGGAGTGACAGGCCAAACCTTTGCTCAATGGTGCGCTGACCTGGCGGCTCTGGCTGGCACCACTGAGTTGCTCCAGCCTGCCGTGCTGAGGTACTGCTACGAGTACGGGACCACGCCGCAAGAGCTGCTCGACAAGCTTCGTGATCAAGACGGGAGTGGCGAGCTCATCGCCCAGATCAACGAAGTGATTCGGCGGATTGATGAAATGAGACTGCCGCTCTAGGAAAAGGCGCAGTGCAGTAGATTTAAGATTGGCGTTTGTCGATTGTTGGAAGACACATATGCAGGTTGACGAACTCGAAGCCGGAGCGGTGCTTAACTATTGGGTAGGAAGAGCAGAAGGATGGGACGAAGCGTCTGGTCGCTTCCGCGTTGGCAAGCTGCCAAACGGGCACCTTCTGTGCCGCGCGGATGAAAAGCTTTATGCGCCCTCCGACGACCTTTGCAGTGGTGCGGAGATTGTCCGTCGGAACAGAATTGCGATGTTTCCGACCTACGTACACGAAGCCCCTGGTTGGCACGGAAGAGCCAAATACAGCCCTGAAATAGGCCTGACACCTCGCCGCGGCGACTTCGCCGAAGCTACGGACAGCGAGTACTTGATCGCAGCGATGCGTACCCGAGTGAAGATGGCTTTCGGCGATAGCGTGCCGGAGGAAGTCGCGAAGGAGGCATTTGCTAAGGCCACACCTTTCGGATAACGGTGCTAGCTCACCAGAGCGTGAGAAGGCGATCGAGCGCTCTGATCAGGTGATCGGCCTTGTTTAAGGTGGTAGACAAACCTATCAAGTACTTGACGGTCGCATCGGCGTGGGCAACCGCCACATTGCCGGCGTCAGTCGCCTGTCTTATCTCTTCGCTATTTTCATCAATAATTTTAATGTTCAAAGCCCGCCATCTGGCGAAGATGTCGTCGATACGCTTCTTGATCTCATCGTCGTGGGGAAATCGCCTCTGTAGTGTCTCGAGGTGCCGAGTTTCATCCGCCAGTCTTGCAGCTAGTTCGAGGTCCGCGAAATTTTTCACATCAACCTCCTGAGGCAGGGACAAGGGAGTGATAGAACTTCTCAGCGTCGTCGAGTTTGTCTTGGAGCTGAATGAGATTCTCGACAAGTTCGGAGGTTGAGAATTCGTCTTTGAGCACTGCGCTTCTCAAAGCCAGTTGGGCGCTTTCGGCCTTCTCCGCGACTTCTCGAAGTGACATGAAGAACTGTGGCGCCGCAACTCTTGCGAGATAGACGGCATTTAGGTTCGAGAGCAAAGCTCTTCGTCGTTCGAAGGTGGTTGTCGGCAGTTCGCGCACTCGGTTGTATTCCTGAAGCAGGTACTGCTGGCGTAAGTCGAGCTGCGCGCTGACGAAGGCCGGGATGCTCGGAGATGGACCCGTCAACGGTACGCTAAACCGCTGGACCATGTCCTGACATGCCGCGATCACTGATGGGTGCATCGCGATCACGAGATCCTTGATTGCTTGCCGTCGCTTGTGAGCCGCGAACTCGGTGTATGAGGTCCGAACCGCCGTGCTTACGAGGCCTATTTGTTTTTGAACCTCTGGGTCCGAGTTGCCGGAGTTTTTGCTTATCGTTGTGAGAGAACTATTGAGTTTGGTGGACGACTTATCGATACTTTCCTTGGGATCGGTAGTTGCTAGCGTCTTAAGGGTGACGGCATAGGCTTCGATCAGTTCGAGGCGCTTTAGGCGGACACCAATGGCATTCGTGGCTTGTGGCGAATACGAGATGAAGCCTTCAAAGATTCTGAGGTCAGCTTCCGTTCTCGGCGTCGTCGCCATGTAGTCCAACTTGTACTGGACGCTGGCGTCTTCATAGAGTGCAAATGCCTTTTGACTGGCTTCGCTGAACTTGAGAGCAGAAGTTCCGAAGTGGTCAACCTGTTTTAACGATACAGAACTGCACGCTCCGATGAGGAGAGCATAGAGACATACCGCGCAAGTCCGCCAGGCGTTCCGCATACTTCCCTCCAGCACCTTTTGATTGGGTGCTTCATTCGAAAGTGGAACGTCAAAGCTGTCTATCCCCTCTTTAGGGTACGTGGTCGCTATTCCCCTTTTTCACATTTATTGTCTTCATTTGGCCCATTGCTTGTTTCCCGAGGAGGTGGGCTGCGATGCAACCGAGCTGCCTCTGGGGATGCGAAGTTAATGACAAGCACGCCAAAACACAGTGGACAGCCTAGTTGGCGCACAGACAAGCGCAAGACGGCGGAACGAGGGTACGGCGGGCGCTGGCAGAGAGAGCGCAAGGCTTTCCTAGCGCGCCAGGAGAACGTCCTATGTGTGATGTGCAAGGCAGAGGGTCGCGTGACCACGGCGACAGTCGTTGATCACAAGGTGAAGCACGAGGGCAACCAGACCCTGATGTGGGACCAAGCGAACTGGCAGCCCCTATGCAAGCAGCACCACGACTCGGCGAAGCAGATGCTCGAGAAGTCTGGCAGCGTGCAAGTAGTGATCGGCGAGGACGGATGGCCGGTCGAACGCGCGAAGGATTGATGGAGCGCACCTCACGAGGACGACTTCAGACCCCGGGGGAGGAAAAACCTCAGAGTGGGATCAGCCTCCTGACCAGGCGCTTAGCCTTTTATTCACACGTGCAGTTCAGCAATTTGATTTTTGAGAGTCGAGGTTTCCTATGCCCAACCCCAAAAAGCCGCGAGCGCTAAAGGTGGTCTCGGGTACGGTCCAGCCGAGCCGCGACGACAAGCTAAGCGTCGAGTTGCCGCCGGTTGTTGATGTTCCGGAGCCGCCTGAGTGGCTGCCAAACGCGCATGCCGTGAAGGAGTGGAAGCGGTTGGCACCTATTCTGGTGGCCAACAAGCTGCTGACCGACGTAGGTCTGAGCCCGTTGGGCAACCTGTGCGCCCTGCATGGAAAGATGGTCCAGCTCTGGGCCGCGGGCGAGGCGCCTGTCGCGTCGATGGTGGCGCAGTACCGAAACCTGATCAACGACTTCGGCATGACGCCGGTGTCGCAAGGCAAGGTCAAGCCGGTGGGCGAAGAGCCGGCAGGAAACAAGTTCGCTCAGCGTGGCAAACGAGCCGCGTGATTTCGTCGCGATTGCGAAGGACTACGCGAAGAGGGCGGCGAACCCCAAGAATCGAAAGCAGTTCGGCATCTGGATGCGGCTGGCCGGCCAGCGCTTCCTGGACGACCTGAAGCGGGCGAAGAAGGCCCAGGGCTCCCCGTTCTACTTCGACGAGTGGCATGCGAATGACGTGTGTCTGTTCGCCGAGGATCTGCCGCACGTCGAGGGGGTTTGGGACACGCCGACTATCGTCTTGCACGAGTCGCACATCTTCTTCCTGGTGCAGCTGTTCGGGTTTCGCAAGCAGGACGGTACGCGTCGCTTCACCACGGCGCTTTTTGCCATTGCCCGCAAGAATGCGAAGAGCACGCTGGCCGCGATCATCGGCCTGTACTGCCAGAACTGCGAAGGGGAGAACGGGCCGCAGGTGATCACCGGCGCGACGACCGGGCAGCAGGCCCGGATCGTGTTCAAGGTCGCGAAGACCATGGTGGAGAAGACGGCGGATCTGCGGTCTGCATTTGGACTCGAGGCATTCGCCAACGCGATCGCCAGCTACAACAACGGCGGCACTTACAAGCCGATCAACGCGAAGGCGAGCACGCAGGACGGCCTGAACCCGAGCTGCACGATCCTGGATGAGATCCATGCGCACAAGAATCACGACCTGTTGAACGTGCTGAAGTCGGCGGCGGGTGCGAGGCGAAACCCGCTGTTCCTGTATCTGACGACTGAGGGCTACGCGAACCCGGGACCATGGGAAGAGGAACGAGAGTTTGCAAAGAAGGTGCTGCGCGGCCTGATCGAGGCTGACCACTATCTGGCGGTTTACTACGCTGTAGACGAGAAAGACGACGACCTCGGCACGGAAGCCGATGACGACTTCGACGAAAGCGCCTGGCGGAAGGCGAATCCGTTGATGGACGTGAACCCCATCCTGCTCGACGAGATCCGGAAAGCCGCCATCGAGGCGAAGGACAAGCCTGGTCAGCACGCCGAGTTCAAGATCAAGCGGCTGAACCGGCCGTCAGCGGTCGCGCAGGGCTGGGTCAACATCACCAAGTGGCGGGAGTGCAAGGGTGCCGTCGATCTGGAGTGGTTGCGGAAGTACCCGTGCACCGGTGGCCTCGACCTGTCGAGCACCACCGACCTGACGTCGTTCCGGCTGGTCTGGGACATCGATGGATTCATCTACACGCACGGATGGCGCTTTGTGCCGTCGATGGCGGTTCGGAAGCGCACGCAGCGCGGTCTGATCCCGTATGCGGGCTGGGTGCTGAAGGGGTTGCTGATTGAGTCGGGAGTCGAAGCCATCGACTACGGACCTATCGAGAAAGTGATCATCTCGGCGAAGGAGAACTTCAACCTGACGGCGGTTGGTTACGACGGATGGAATGCATCGCAGACGGTGCAGAACCTCAACGCCGCGGGCGTGAAGATGCAGCAGTTCATTCAAGGGCCGCGTAGCTACCACCCGGCAATGCAGGCGCTAGAAGTGGCCTATCTGAATGGCCGCCTAGCTTTCGGGCAAGACCCAATCCTGAACTGGAACGCATCGAACCTGATCGCCCGCCAGGATGCAAACCTGAACAACGCGCCGGACAAAAAGAAGGCGCCCGAAAAGATCGATGACTTTTGTGCCCTGTTGATGGGCATAGGCGCCGGCCAGGTGGAGAAGCCACGAACGCCAGACTACAAGATGATCGTTATCTGATCGTCGCCCTCACTCGAAGCCCGCCCTGTGCGGGCTTTTTCCATTGGAGCCAACACTATGGACCGTGCGTTTTCCACCATCGAGATCAAGGCTCTGAACGAGGGCGACGGCCGCCGCACGTTCAAGGGCATCGCCTCGACGCCAAGCACCGACCGCGCCGGCGACATCGTCGAGCCGGGTGGTGCGCAGTTCAAGCTGCCCATGCCATTCCTCTGGATGCACGACAACGCCGATCCCATCGGCTGGATCACGGCCGCCAAGGTCACCGAGAAGGGCATCGAGGTTGAGGGTGAGGTGGCCACCGTCGAAGAGGACGGCCCGCTGAAAGAACGCCTGACCATGGCCTGGCAGATGCTCAAGGCAAAACTCGTTCGCGGCTTGTCGGTTGGCTTCAAGCCCATCGAAACCGCTCAGATCAAAGGCTCGTTCGGCGTGCGCTACATCAAGTGGCTCTGGTTCGAACTGTCCGCCGTCGTCGTGCCCGCAAATGCCGACGCATCCATCACCGCGATCAAGTCGATCGACAACGCCCTGTTCGCCGCGACTGGCAAACAGCAGGACCGTGTCGTTCGCCTGCTCGCTCCCGGCGTCTCGGGAAATCCCAAAGCCCGAAAGGGCGTCGTTTTCCTCAATTCCTGAAAGATCATCATGAACCTGCAAGAACAGATCAAGCGTCTCATGGAGACGCGCACCGCCAAGGCCCTCGAGCTCGAAGGCGTGCAAAAGAAGGCCATGGACGAAGGCCGCACCAAAGACGAAAGCGAGCGCGAAGCCTTCAAGGGCCTGACCGCAGACATCAACCAGATCGACGCTGAGCTGACCGACCTGCGTCAGCTCGAAACGATGCAAGTCGAGAAGGGTGTTCCCGCTGCTGGTGGCAACCCCGCCGCTGCAGCAGGCGCACGCGGTGCAATCGCCACCGGCGGCGCTCCCGCGATCCACATGAAAAAGGACGCGGACGAGAAGTTCAAAGGCCAGAACTACACCCGTATCGTTATCGCGAAGGCACTCGCCCGCATCAACGACACGAACCCACTGTTCGAGGCGCAGCGCCGCTGGGGTGAAACCAACCCCACGCTGGTGAACATCATCAAGGCGAACGAAGTGCCTGGCGGCGGCACCGGTGCGGGCGAATGGGGCAGCGAGCTGGTGGCGGTGAACAACCAGTACACCGGCGACTTCATCGAGTTCCTGTACGGCGCGACGGTCTACGACAAGCTGCCGCTCCGCGAGGTGCCGGCGAACGTGATGATCAAAGGCCAGGACGGCGCGGCCACGGGGTATTGGGTGGGTGAGTCCAAAGCGATCCCTGCCACCGCCATGGACTTCATGAACGTGACGCTGAGCCGCCGGAAGGTCGCCGCCCTGGCTGTGATCTCGAACGAACTGATCAAGGATTCGTCGCCTGCCGCGGAAATGCTGGTGCGTGATGCCCTGGTCAACGCCTCGGCACAGCGCGTCGATCTGACGTTCCTTTCCGCTGCCGCCGCCGTTGCGGACGTTTCGCCGGCCGGTATCCTGAACGGCGTCACGCCCATCGCCTCGGCTGGCGACGACGCGGACGGTCTGCGTCAGGACATCAAGGCGCTCTATGCGCCGTTCCTGACCGCGAAGAACGCCACCGGGCTGCAGCTCGTGACGAGCCCGACGCTCGCCAAGGCAATCCAGCTCATGACGAACGCCCTGAGCCAGACCGAGTTCCCGGGCATCACCACCGCCGGCGGCACGCTGCTGGGCGATCCGGTGGTGACTGGCGACAACGTCAATCCGGCCTGGCTGGTGCTGCTGAAGCCGAGCGACATCTACCGCATCGGTGACACCGGTGTCGAGGTGTCGATCTCGCGCGAAGCCATGATCGAGCAGAACTCGGCGCCGACTGGCGCGACCGACACGCCGGTCGCCGCTTCGCAGACGATGACCTCGATGTTCCAAAGCGAATCGACGGCCATCAAGGTGGTGCGTCCGATCAACTTCGGGAAGCGCCGCGCCTCTGCCGTGGCCTATGTGAACGACGCGGCCTACGGCACTCCGCCCGCGCCCTGAGCGTAGCCCGCCGGGCCCCTCGGGGCTCGGCTCTCAAATTCCTCAAGGAGCCGCCATGCGTCAAGATCTCAAAGCCCTCAAGCCGTTTCGCTATGCAGGCCGTGCCCTGGAAGCCGGCGACAGATTCAGCGCGTCCCGCCGCGACGCGCGCGTGCTGCATGCGTTGGGCCGGGCGGCGCCTGCCGATTCCTACCAAACCACCGCGGCTACTGCCACGGTGACGAAGGCACCCGCCAAGAACGCGGCGCAAAAGCCCGCAGCCAAGAAGACGAAGGCGCCCGCCAAGTGAGCACCTTCGGCGCCTACCTTCGCGAGCAGCAAGTCCTGCAAGCGGCTCAGGTGAAGGCTGTCCCAACGGTGCAGCCGCGCAGGTTGGTCTCGCTGAACACCAGCGGCGCCTGGATCGACATCACGCCCGCTCAGCCGCCCGGTTACTTCCAGCTCGACATCAACGCCCGCCCCGAGACGGTGATGTCACATCCGGCCGTCTTCTCGTGCGTGACGGTGATTTCCAACGACATCGGCAAGCTGCGCACGCGACTGATGAAAGTAGACGCCGATGGCATTTGGAAGGAAGCCCAGAGCGCGGCTTACTCCCCGGTGCTGCGCCGGCCGAACAGCTACCAGAACCACATTCAGTTCCGACAGTGGTGGATCATTTCGAAACTGGTCTGGGGCAATGCCTACATCCTGAAGATCCGCGACGGCCGCGGCGTGGTGATTGGCATGTACATCCTCGATCCGGGCCTGGTGATGCCGATGATCGCGCCAGACGGCACGATCTTCTACCAGCTCGCGCAGGACAATCTTTCCGGCCTGCAGTTGCCTACGGTGTTCGTGCCCGCGTCGGAGATCATTCACGACCGCATGAATTGCCTGTTCCACCCACTGGTGGGCGTGTCGCCGCTGTTTTCGGCCGCGCTGCCCGCTTCAAGTGGGCTGGAGATCCTGAAGGATTCGCAACGCTTCTTTAAGCAGGGGCCAAGCCCAGCGGCATTCTGGCGGCGCCTGGTGCGATCGGCCCCGAAACGGCGAAGGAACTGAAGGAATACTGGAACGCGAACTTCACCGGCACCAACGCCGGCAGGGTCGCGGTCGTTGGCGATGGACTCAAGTACGAGCCCATCCGCATGACATCGGTCGATTCGCAGACGAAGGAGCAGCTTGGCCTGAGCGCCGACATGGTCGCCCAGGTGTTCCATGTTCCTGGGTTCAAGGTTGGCGGACCCATCCCTGCGGGTCAGAAGGTGGGCGACCTCAACCAGATCTATTTCAGCGATGCGCTGCAGTCGTTGATCGAAGAGATGGAAGCCAGCCTCGATGACGGCCTTTCGCTTCCAGCCGAGTACCGCACCGAACTCGACCTGGGCAATCTCCTGCGCATGGATCCGGCCACGCAGGCGGACGTGACCGTGAAGCTGGTCGGCGGGGGCGTGAAGACGCCGAACGAAGGCCGCGCGGATCACAACCTGCCGCCGCTCGAAGGCGGCGACACGGTCTACATGCAGCAGCAGGATTTCCCGCTGGATCAGGTCCGACTGAACAAAATCGCACCGCCTGCTCCTCCTCCGCCGCCCCCGACGCCACCGGCGCCCGCGCCAGAGCCCGAGGAAGAAGACCTCTCAGAAGAAGAGCGGCGCGCGTTTGCCGACTACATCGCGAAGGAGCTTGAATGCGAGCCGACCTGAAAGCACTGGCCGACATCGTCATCCAGACCTTCCGCGCCGCCATTGCGCCGATTGCCAAACGATTGGACGAACTCGATCTGGTGGTGAAGGGCATCCCGGAGGCCCTGACGCCCAGGATCGAAGAGACCGTGAAAAAGGCGGTCGAAGCCATCCCGCCCCCGAAGGATGGGCAGGACTTCCCGGCCGCAGAAGTGGAGCGCATGGTGGCTGTCGCCGTGTCTGCTATTCCGCCGGCCAAGGACGGTGAGCCAGGCTCGAGCGTGAGCATTGCGGATCTGGAGCCCGTCGTCGCGGAAGCCGTTTCGAAGGCGGTTTCCGAAATTCCCGCGCCCAAAGACGGCGAAAGCGTGCCAGTCGAAGAGGTGCGCCGAATGATCGACGAAGAGGTGGCGAAGGCTCTGGCAGCCGTGCCGCCGGCCAAGGATGGAGAGCATGGTCGTGATGCGCTGCAGATCGAACTGCAACCCGCAATCGACGTGGAGAAGTCCTATCCGCGCGGCACCTACGCTCGCCACGCAGGCGGGCTTTGGCGGGCGTTCGAAGCGACTAAGTCCATGCATGGTTGGGAGTGCGTCGTTGACGGCATCGCCGACTTGCGCATCGAACAGCCCAGCGGCCGTGAGTTCACGCTCGTGGCTCGCACCTCAAGCGGTGCCGAAGTCTCGAAGTCGATCAAGGTTGCCGCGCTGGTGGATAAAGGCGTCTTTCGTGCGGACGAAGGCTACGAGGCCGGCGACGGCGTAACGTGGGGCGGCTCGTTCTTCATCGCGCAGAAGGATGCGCCTGTCGGCAAGCCCGGCGAACCCGGCTGCGACGGCTGGCGCCTGGCAGTGAAGCGCGGGCGCGATGCAGGAAAGGGGTTGCCGTATGACCATGCTGGTGACGCTTGAGCAGGCCTCCGATCACCTGCGCCGCGACACGGTAGACGATAACGCCGACCTGACGCTGAAGATTCACGCTGCATCCGGTGCTGTGCTGCGCTACCTGAAGGGCGCCAACCACTTCCAGCCTGAGCTTGACGCCGAAGGAAACCCGGTGGTAGACGCCGACGGGAAGCCGGTCTACACGACCGAGGTGCTGTTTGAAGTTCAAGCCGCCGTTCTGCTGCAGCTCGGCTATCTCTACAAGGACCGGGACAGCGACAAGGACCACGAGTACGAGCAGGGCTTCCTGCCGCGGCCCGTGACAGCGTTGCTGTACGGCCTGCGCACCCCGGCACTCGCATGACCCTCGAAGCTGGAAGCCTCAACCGTCGGGTCAAGCTGCAGCGCCTGGTGGAGACGCAGGACGACGATACCGGCGCCATCTCGAAGACTTGGCAGGAAGTGGCGACGGTTTGGGCGAACGTGCGCTACCTGAACGGCGTTGAGACGCTGAAGGCAGACACGACGATCAGCGCGGCCAAGGTGTCGATCCGCATTCGCTTCCGCGCAGACGTGGTGGCGAAGTGGCGCGTGGTCTACGCGCTGACGAATTTCAACATCCTGGCTGTGCTGCCTGACGCGCAGGGCCGGGAGTACGTCGATCTGGCGTGCGACACAGGAGCGAACGAAGGATGACGAACCGCATGAAGACAATGGCCGGGCAGGGCGCCGACTTGCGCGACCTCCTGATGACCGAACTGAACATCCCTCGCTCGTCGAAGTGGTTCGAGGTGCGCTTCGGCGTCGGCGAGCGTGTGACTGTGCGCTGTGAGTTCTACGCGGAAGAGCAGCCCGAGTGCGAGGAAGAGCCCGATGTCCCGGAGGTTCCAAACTACGGAGGACTGAATGGCTGACACCCGCACCTTGCACGGCCTCGACGACGTGCTGGCCAAGCTCAAGGCGCTCCCGCCAGAGATAGCCAGCCAGCGCGGCGGCCCGGTGAAGGCGGCGCTGCGCAAAGGCGCGGTCGTGATCCAGAAGGCAGCAAAGGCGAACATCCGCCGCATCACGCAGAACACCGAGGAAGCCGGCTACGCCAGCACCAAGACACTGGAAAACGCTGTCGTCGTGCGCCGCGATCCGAATCCGCAGCGCAGTGGCGCGAACGAACGGTATCGCGTTCTGATTAGCCGCAAGAAGTACGAAGGCCGCGACACCAAGGCGGTGGCCACGGGCCGCTACCTGGAGATCGGGACCGAGAAGCAGAAGGCCGAGCCTTGGCTGACGCCGGCTTACATGAGTGAGCGCGAGAAGGCGCTGTCCACGGTCGAGCAGGAGCTCGTTGCGGGCGTCAATCGTGCAATCGCCAAGGTCTCGAAAGGTGGCCGCTGATGCTGCCCGCAGTCTTCCCCCTGCTGAGGAACGCTCCGGCCGTCAGCGCCTTGATCGGCACGAGCCCGGTGCGCGTGTACCGCCACGGCAGTGCGCCGCAGGACGTTTTGCGGCCCTACGTCACATGGAGCGTACCTGGCGGCACCGCAGAAAACACGTTTCAGGGCGCTGACGCCGATTTCTTTCGAGTGCAGGTCGATTGCTGGTCCGATGACGACGCGGAGATCGAGACGCTGGCCGCTGCCGTGCGCGATGCGCTCGAGCCCGCCGCGCACCTGGTCGCCTATCTCGCCGACGAACGCGACTTCGACACCAAGCGATTCCGCCTCAGCTTCGCATTCGACTTCATCAAGCCGCGCTGAGCAGGACAGTTTCCAACCACCAGGCCGCAATCGAGCGGCCTTTTTTTCGACCAAAGAAAGGCCATCACCATGGGCACCGTCATCAAATCACAAGGCACCGACCTCTACTGGGCCACGGGTCCGACCGCCGTCGCACGCGTCGTTTGCGCCACTGGTATCACCGGTCTGGGCGGCCCGCGTTCCCAGATCAACACCTCGTGCCTGGACAACACCGAAGACGAAACCTTCGTCGGCGGCCTTGGCACTCCCGGCCAGGTCACCGTGCCGTTCAACATCCACAAGGGTGAGACGGCGCACGAAGATCTGATCGCCCTGAAGGCGTCGGGTGCGAGCGTCTCCTGGGGCATCTACAGCTCCGACGCCGCCACAGTGCCGACCGCCGTTGCCTCGGTCATGCAGACGGTCGTCGGTCGCGTCTCGGCCCGGTTCACCGGGTATGTCGCGGACTTCAACCTCGACGTAGCCGGCAACGACATCTGGAAGGGCACGATCACCATCCAGCGCAGCGGCCCTGTGCTCTGGGACCTGTTGACGGCATGAACGACTTCGACACCTTCTTCGTCTCGCCTGAGGTGCACGAGCGCACGGTCGAGCTTGCCGACGGCACGAAGCACATCCTGCACTTCCGGGAAGTGCCGGCGACGGTCTTCCGCAAGTTCCAGATGGACGAGTCCTCCGACGACGAAGACGTGCGCGCGAACAGCATCGCGCGGCTCATCGCGGCAAGCCTCTGTAAGGCAGACGGCTCGCCAGCGATCTCCGTCGAGAAGGCCGCGACGCTCAAGCCGAACCCCTCGAACGCGATCTTTTCGGCGGTGCTCTCCGTAAACGGGGTGGGCGCTAAGGGAAAAGCCCAGCCGCCGGGGGAACCGACTGGTTCTGGCACGTCCTCGCCCTTGCCCTCGGCGGCCGAACAGTAGAGGAATGGCAGGCCTGCATGACGCAGGCCGAGTTCCAGCGCTGGGGCGCCTTTTTCCGAGAAAACCCCTTCGACGACTTTCACCGCTACCACCGACCGGCCGGGCTCATCTCGGTCAGCCTGGGGGGCGGCGACGTGCAGGACAAGCTGGACTGGCTACGGCCTCCACCTGATACCGGGCATACGGGCGCGGACATGGACCTGTTCAAGGCCGCCGGTATCACTCCACCGAGAAAAGAAATATGACCATCGGCAGCATCGTCGTAGACCTGCTCGCTCGCACAGGCTCGTTTGAAACCGACCTGAACCGGGCCGCGAAGCAGGCGGAGAAGCGCGCGAAGGAGATCGACGCCGCTGTCTCGAAGGCAGGTGCTGCCGTTGGGACTGCGCTCGGTGCGGCAGGCATAGCCGCCGTGTACTTCGGCAAGCAGCTGATCGACGGCCTGGACGCGCTCAACGACGTGGCGGATGCCACTGGGGCCAGCATCGAAAACATCAGTGCCCTCGAGAACGTGGCGATGCGTACCGGCAGCAGCATGGATACCGTCACCGGCACGCTTGTGAAGTTCAACAACGTGCTCAAAGAGGTCGATGGCAAGAACGCCGCATCGCAAGCGCTAAAGGCACTCGGCTTGGACGCGCAAGAACTAAAGCGCATCGATCCGGCAGAGGCGCTGCACCGTACTGCTGTCGCCCTCGCCGGCTTTGCCGACGACGGCAACAAGGCGCGCCTCGTACAAGAACTGTTTGGCAAGTCGATCCGGGAGGTCGCACCTCTGCTGAAGGATCTGGCCGAGAAGACCGAACTCGTGGGTACGGTGAGCGCAGAGCAGGCCGCCAATGCCGAGATCTTCAACAAGCAGATCTTCGCAATGAAGGCGAACGCCACCGAAGCCGCCCGCTCAATCGTCGGCGATCTTCTGCCGGCGCTGAACCAGTTTCTTCGGAACGCCGCCGACATCAAGAAGATGGGCGGCTTCGGCCTGATCGTGAAAGATGCTGCCAAGGACATGATCGGCTTGGGCCGGATGACCGGTGACAACGGTGCGGACATCAAGCGCCTCATGGCGGAGCGCGAGAAGCTGCAGGCGGAGATGGACAGGGAGGCACGGCCCCTTGTGCGCGCCAACGACAGCCGCAAGGGCGACATCGAAGAGTTGAACCGGTATTTGGCCTTGCTTCGCATGAAGCAGCGCAACGAGATTGAATTGGCGAACATGGGCCAGGATTTCGGTGACGCGGTATCGCGGCGCACAAAGAAGGCGCCATCGCTCCCGGAGATTGCCGCTGTCAAAGAGCCAAAGAAAGCTGGCACGCCAAAGGACTCCGAGCACCAGAAGTACCTTGAGAACCTAGGCAAGGAGCTGAGCCGCACTGAAGAATTGTCTCGTGCTGGCATGGTGCTGGCCGACATCCAATCGGGCCGACTGAAGCTGCTGAAAGGCGAGAGCGCTGAGCCGTTGCTCGCGATCGCTCGTGAGATCGACGCCAACAAAGAACTGACGGAAGAGAAGAAGCGACGCACTGAGTTCGACGCTCAGCTTCGCGAATCGGTGCTCCAGGACGCGAAAACACAGGAGCAGCAGGTAAAGAGCCTGGCGGAAGGCAACAAGGCGATGCGCGAGGAGATTGAGCTCATCGGAAAGAACGCCGAAGCCCAAGGGGTGATCGAGCAGGCCCGGCTGAGCAGCCTCATTGCCATGAAGGAGCAAGAGCTTGCGGAAGAGCGCAGCACTGAGATTCTGACCCGTAAGGCAGCGGCGCTCGAGGAGGAAATCCGGCTGCTGACGGAGCGCAAGGAACTTGTCGGCCTCAAGGGTGTAACCCAGCAGATCGCCGACGACGCGAAGAAGACGGAAGAACTGGCGAACAGCATTGGCGCCGCATTCTCGAGTTCGTTCGAGAAAGCTGCCCTTGAAGGCGGGAAGCTGAGCGACGTACTGAAGGGGCTCGGGAAAGACATCGCCGCATTGGTCTTGCGCCAGACGATCACCGTGCCACTTTCGAACTCGATCGCGAGGGCACTGCAGACCGGAACCCCCGCTGTTGGGGCAGGCGGCGCTGGGGGTGGTGGCGGTTTCGACTTCGGTAGCCTCATTACCACCGCCATGAGATTTATTGGCGGTGCCTTTGCTGATGGCGGTTCGCCGCCTGTCGGCAAGGTCTCGCTCGTCGGTGAGCGTGGGCCAGAGCTGTTCGTGCCGAACACTGCCGGCAAGATCATTCCGAATCACGCGCTCGGCGGCGGGGGGCGCCTGTCAGTGTCGTCATCAACAACACCGTTGGCGACGTTGCCACGCTGTCGCAGCTGAAGGAGGCGCAAGCGGGCACCGAGCGGCGCATTGCCGCCGCGATCGGCCGCAGCCAGCGTTACTCGGGAGCGCTCGGATGAGCTTGATTTCTCTGCCGTTCGGCTTTTGCCCCAGCGCCTTCACGTTGCGCATGCAGACGAACCAGCGCGCATTCGGTTCCCCATTCGGAGGAAGCGAGCAGGTTATCGACCTCTTGAACGACCGCTGGCTCATCTCGTTGACGCTACCGAACCGCCTGCACGCCGATGCCGCTCGGGTGGAAGCGTTCATCGCGTCTCTGCGCGGCATGACGAACACCGTGAACCTGTATCACTGGGTTCGCAAGATCCCCCGCGGCACGCTGCGCGGAACCCCAACCGTCATTGCGACGACGCCGGCCGGCAACCCATTCCTCCATGTCCAGGCTGTGGCCGGACAGACCGTGTTGGCCGGCGACATGCTGGGGGTCGGTGGCTTGCTGCTCCAGGTCAAGGACGACGCGACGGCTGACGGTAGCGGCTTCCTGGTGGTCAACATAGCCAACCGTCTGCGTCGTCAGATCGCTGCCGGCACTGCGGTGATCTGGGACCGACCCACCGCACCTTTCAGGCTGTCTTCGCCCTCGGCTGTCCAGTACATCCCAGGCTATGCGCCCGAAGTCTCCATGGATTTTGTTGAAGACATCGGATGAGAACGCTATCGGCCCCGACCCTCGCGGCGCTTGGGGGGCGCGTGCTCTCTATCGCGCAGCTGGTTCATATGGACTTTCCCGGGTTGCCAGTTGCCCTGACCTCCGCGAACTTCGACATCGACTATGCCGGGGTGACGTATCGCGGGGCGGCGGGGCTCGGGACCATCAGCCAGATCGAAGACTCGCCCGGTGAAATCAAAGGCTTGCAATTCCAGCTTTCCGGGGTGCCGATTGAATACCTATCCCTAGCGCTGGACGATGCATCGATTGTGCAAGGCACGTCGGTCGTCATCCGCCTGGCGATCCTCGGCGAAGGGACCTTGTTCGATGCACCGATCGACTGGACCGGCCGACTCGACTCGATGAGCATTGAAGAAGACGGAGACACCTGCGCCATCGTCGTCACTGCCGAGAGCACGGCTGTCGATCTGCTGCGTGGCAATGCCCTCACCACGAGCAACGCGGACCAGCAGTTTCTTTACCCAGGCGATCGCGCGTTCGAGTACGTGGCGCTGCAGAACAGCCCGATCGTCTGGCCGACGAAACAACTCTTCATGGCGATGCGCTGATGAGACATCAAGACTGGCAACTGCGCTTTTCCGACTTCGGCAAGGCGCGCGCGAGCATGCCCTTTGGCTGGGGCTCTAACGACTGCTGCACGTTCGCGGCGGCGGCCGTGAAGGCGCTGACGGGCGCCGATCCGATGGTTTCCGTTCCGTCATACGACAGTGCCTCAACAGCGGCGCGAATGATTGAAGAGGGCGGTGGCTTGGAACAACTTGCTTCATCCTTCCTAGGCCAGCCGGTGCCTGTAGCGATGGCCGCGGTCGGTGACATCGTGCTCGTGCTAAATGCCAATCGGCAGATGCTGGGCGTTTGCAACGGAACCAATGTGCTTGCGCCTGGAGAAGCTGGCATGGCGGTGCTTGGCATGGACGCTGCGCTAGCGGCCTGGAAGATCTGATGCCACAGGCAATTGTCGGAATCATCGGCTACGTAGCCGGCGCCGTAGCTGGGTCAACGCTGGTCGCCTACGCCGTTTCTCTGGTCGGGACGCTTGCGCTTTCGATGCAGCAGAAGAAGAAGGCCGACCGTCTCGCGCGCGCACAGTTCGACGCTGCCCAGGTCGATCGACTGGCCAATGTGCCAGGCACGATCGCGCCGCGTGAGCTGGTGCTCGGCCGGGTGCGAAAGGGCGGCCATGTGTTCTACCGGGCCAGCGTCGGGCAGTACAAGGAACTGTTCATCATGTGCGTCGCGTTGGCGGCGCATGAGATCGACGGCATCGAACAGATTTACTTCAACGACCAGCCTGTCGATCTCGACGAAAACGGCAAGGTCACGACAGCGCCGTACGGCGTCGCATCGAAAATCAGCGCGCAGCAGGTGCTTCCGGGTCCGGTGACCGCACTCGATCACACGCCCATCGAAGGAGGCGCGACGGTCCGAGTTGATCGTGTCTTTCTCGGCGGCGGCGGTCGTACCGAGGTGACCGCATTCACGGTGTCCGGCAATGTCGTGACGATTACAGAGGACATGAGCAGCGAATGGCCGCTGCCCCCGAAAATCTACACGGCCTATTACCAGTACCCCGGATTCAATTCGTTTGCCAACGTCCGCTGGCACCTCGGCTCGCCTGGTCAGGCGGCGGACGATGCCCTCATCCAGCAGCTGGGAGGCGCCTGGACGGCGGCGCACCGTGCGGCCGGCGTTGCATACCTGGTCTGCAGCTTCGCTTACAGCGACACGGCGTTCCCGTCGGGCATTCCCAACGTGACAGTGCGCATGCGCGGCGCCAAGGTGTACGACCCCCGCGATGGCGTCACCAGGTTCACTGAGAACCCTTCCTTGCTGATGCGCCACGTCATACTCCATCCGCAGTTTGGCAAGCGTACGACCCTCGAGCCATCCGAAACCGCCCGGATCATCGCCGCGGCGAATGCATGCGACACCGCAACCAACTACACGGGCGGCGTAGTTGTGCCGATGTACCGCGCGGGGTGTGTGTTTCCCTTTGGCGCTGCGCCGAGAGATGTCCTCGACGATCTTTCCCAGGCCATGGGCGGCGAGTGGGCGTATGCGGCGGGCGAGTACTTTGTGCGAGCCGGTGTTTATCAGCTGCCCGTGATGCATCTGACCGACGCGGATCTTTCCGTTGTCCAACGCAGCAATGATGGTTCGGTGTCGCAGAACCCTGTGTCCATCAGCCCGCACCGCCCGCGCAATGACAAGGTCAACACGGTAGCGATTCGAATCTGGGACGAGGCGGCAAACTACGTCCAGACCCCGATCCCGCCTTTTCGGGCCGACGCTCTGGTGGCCGACGACGGCGCGGAGTTGTCGCAAGAGATGACCATGCCTGCGGTGTTCTATGCCGGGCAGGCGTACCACATTGCCGGAATCTATCTGCGCGACAGCCGGGACCCTCTGACTACCACGCTGTCATTCAAGATGAGCGCGTACCCGCTCGAGTTGTTCGACAGCGTCACGCTCACGCTGTCTCGCTATGGCTGGACGGCCAAGGAATTTCGGATCATGTCGCGCACCTTCTTGCCTGATGGGCGGGTGCAACTGATGCTGAAGGAGACCACGGCGGCCATATTCGCATTGGGCGCCCCGTTCGTGCCCGGAGGCTATGCACCGAACACGGGCTTGCCGAAGCCGTGGGAACTCACTCCGCCTGTCATCGTTTCGATCCAGAGCGGAGAAAGCGAACTCATCGTGCAGACGGATGGCACGATCGTCAACGGCGTGCGGGTTTCCTGGGAGCCGATCCTAGACGCCTCGATCCTGAATGGCGGGAGCGTCGAGCTTCAGTACATGGTGATTTCGAGCGCCGGCCCGTGGGTCAGCGTCATCGTGCCGGGAACCGCGACAGAAGCCAAATTCAGCGGAGTTCCGGACGGGGCGTGGTTGCTCATTCGCGCCCGCACGCGCAATAGCCTCGCCGAGAGCGACTGGGGCATTCAGTCCCTCCACCGGGTGGTCGGGAAGACGGAACCTCCGCCGGACATTGAAGGTCTGTCGATCTCGGGAAGTGTTTTGTCTTGGACGTTACCGCGGCGCGTGCCTGATCTCGCGGGCTTTGTGTTCCGCTTCCACTACGGCAACAACCTCGACTGGAACTCTGCCGCGCCGTTGCACACCGGCGTTCTCACCGAGAGCCCATACGACCTGATCACGCGGCCGGGCGGCCTGGTCACGATCATGGGAAAGGCGCTCGATACCAGCGGAAACGAATCGCGCGCCACAGCAAACATCATCATGAATCTTGGCGATCCACCGATCGCCAACATCGTCGAGCAATTCGACTTCCGGGCGTTGGGGTGGCCGGCGTCTCAGCTCTATCTACCGCAGGACGACTACCTTCTCTTGGACGGAGCCGGCAACTTCTTGACGGACCAGGACGGCAACTTCCTGACAACTGGTTTCGGCCCGCTGCTGCAGACCGAGCAGTATGGATGGTCCGAGATCGATGGCGTGCTGCAGGCCGATGCGCTGGATTCCTTCTACGGAGATGACAACCAGACCTTCTACGGGGCGGATCTCGATTCCTTCTACGAAATCGGCACGTACAGCCGCATGGTCTACGTGACCGGAGAATTCACGGTAGTCGCTGCGCTCGCCGGGTCGATCATGACCCTCTTTCACACAACCCAGGGTGTCGACCTTCGCATCGACTACCGCTTGGCGGGTCCTGGCTCGTTCTATGGCGCCGACAACCAGAGCTTCTATGGCGCCGATGCAGCGCCTTTCTATGGACCTCCTGGCGCGTGGCAGCCGTGGCCTGGCCAATTGGTGGTGCACAACGATGCCTACCAGTTCCGCGTGACGATCGGAGGGGGAACCATCCGCGGCATTCTGTACGAGCTCATCGCCATCATCGACGCGCCCGACATGGAAGAGACCCTGCAGGACGTGCTCATCGGTCTGGCCGGGACCACCATCCCGTACACGAAGCCCTTCAGTTCAATCAAGACGATCCAGGCAACGCTACAGGCCAACGCCAGCGGTGCGGTGACCGTCGAGACCGACAAGACCAATCCGCTCGCGCCAAAGATCAGGGCATTCACCGATGCCCACGCCCTCGTCGGCGGGGCAACCGCAGACATCACGCTCAAGGGCTATTAGCCCTCCAACCACTCAGAAAGGCTCGCCATGCCCGCACCTCCCGCAAGAACAGAAATCTCCGACACCTATCCAAACCCTAGCAACGCAGTCGCCCGAAGCGGCTTCGGGAAGCTGTACGACTACGTGGTCGGCCTGCTGGGGGCGACTGGCAATGCGGAAGAGGCGCGCACGGCACTTGGCCTGCCCACGGGGCAGGCTTCGTCCGACGGCACCTCCGGCTACTACAAGTTCCCATCGTGGATGGGCGGGCTGATTGTTCAATGGTATCGGGGCAACGTCATCGCCGACGCTGGGGGCTCTGCCAGCGTGACGCTGCCCATCACCAACCCCACGATGACTTTCATGGCGCTGGCCATTCCGGTAGCCGCATGGACGAGTGCCCGGGCGTACAGCTGCTACGTCAATGATGTGGGCATCTTCCAGACGGCGGTCACTGTGTTTTTCCGCTATCAGGACGGCGCGGGCGGCGTGAACAACCTCCCCGGCACCATCGGCGTCTCCCTCCTGGCGATTGGAAAATAAAATGCGATTCTCACCGTCCACTTCAGGCTGGTATCCTGAATCGATTCACTACCCCAACTTGCCCGACGACCTGGTTACGGTCTCGGAGGCCACCTATCAGAGCCTCCAAGGCAAGCGCGTGGTCCCGGACGCCCACGGTCAGCCCGTCGCATGGACTGCACCCGTTGTGGTCATGACGCCGGCCGAGAAGCGAACGGCCCTCAAAGCAGCCGCCACAGCGAAGCGCTGGGAAGCCGAGACGCAAGGCATTACGATGCCATCAGGTGCGGTGATCGGGACCACCATCGACGATCAGAACCGCATCAGCAATGCGACGGCCCACGCCATCCGCATGGGCCTACAAAGCGTGCGTTTCAAGGACGCCGAAAACAACTTCCAAAGCATTCCACTGGCGGACCTGACGGCCATTGCCGATGCTGTGGCGCTGCACGTTCAGGCGTGCTTCGACGCCGAGGCGGCGCACTTCGAAGCCATCGGTGCACTTCCGGGCGATCAGCTGGACGCCTACGACATCACGACCGGCTGGCCGGCATGACCGGCTGAGGAAAACAAAATGTCAGAAGTACCAGTCCCATCGATCGACGTTGTCGATCCTGATGCTACCTCAGTGGTTCTTGGTGTTGTCACTGGCGGCCAGGTCAAGAACTTGAGGGCGGCGCCGTCGTTCGGACAGCTCGCCGCTGACGATGGCTCGGAGTTGCTTGGATTCATGCCGTCTGGCATTGGTGCGGCTGCGGCGAAGGTTGCGGAGGCTCTGGATGTATTCAAGCAGTTCCCGTCCGGCCAGTTCTACCCGGAGTACGGCGGCAAAGTAAATCGCGTTCAAGACCGCTTGTTTGTCGGTGATGCAGCGCTGAATCCGGGGACCAATGTCACCGTGCAGCCGGACTGGCTGACCACGTACCAAATCGCGAAAGGGAGGACCAACGGCTTCATGCAGATTTCGCAAGCCGCCATCCTTAACAACAGCACAGAGAGTGCTTCGATTGCGCTCATCACTGGTGCGCAAACGCTGAACCTGCTCGACAACTACAACTCAATCGCCGTCACCGGCATTGCCGTTGCCAACAAGACAACCGGCGGTGGCCACGCATACGCCGGCTATTTCGAGGCGTACCGAGAGGTGGGTGTGACCGGCGGCGCCTATGGCATCGAACTGGACGTGATGAACTATGCCGCGGCAGCTGTCACCGACCCGTACCAGCAGGCAACCGGGCAGACGGTAGGCATCCAGATTGCCGCAGGCGGCGAGTATCCGTCGGCGGGGCAGTTCGATGTGTCGGCGGCGGTCAACATCCAAAAGAATGTTGGCAGCACCTTCACGCGAGGCATCGTCTTTGGGTCCACCTCGCTGACCGGCGCAGACGGCACCACCGGCACCGCGGAGGCCATCGCCATGGGCAACGGTCACAAGATCGTTTGGTACAGCGGCGCAGGCGTCCTCACGAACTCCATCTACAGCGTCGCAACCACCGCAGCCGAGTCCATCGAGCAACGGTTTGTGAATGCTGCCATCAACTTCCGAACCCACCTCGGCAAGCCGGTGTTCCAAATCTCTGCTGCAGCGGGTGGCGCCGGGGTTAACTACCTGTCCGCACAGGGCGCCAACGCGGCTGGCGCTCCCACTTTGGCTGCAGCTGGGGACGACACCAACATCGACTTGCGACTGTTGGGCAAGGGAACGGGCGTGCTCTCGTTCGGCACGTACACGGCCGGCGTTGTGGCGCAAGCCGGCTACATCACGGTCAAAGATTCTGGCGGCACCGTCCGTCGCTTATTGGTGGGTTGATTCACATGCTCTACGAATTCAAAGACCTGTCGCAGCAAGAGCTGCAGGTGATCTTCCAGGGGCTGGGTGAGCTGCCGCTGAAGATGGGGCTGAACGTGTTCGGCAAGTTGCAGCAGCAGATCGCAGCGCAGGACGAGAAGAACGCTACGCCTCTACAAGCAACTGGGTTACAGGATGCTCCCTGATTCCAGCCATGACCACACCCCACATCAAACCCGCTTCGGCGGGTTTTCTTTGCTTGAAAGGCTTCGATGTCACAACAACCCATTGCCGACATCTTCGGCGTGGCCGTCCTGATTGCCGCGCTGCTCTTTTCGAGCGAGGTCGCTGCAGTGGTCGGCCCGTACATGGTCATCGTGGTGGCCGCCACGCTCGGCGCCAGCTTCAAGGTGGCCAGGCGCGAGAAGACCACGCGCACCAGCGCCATCCTTTTCTTCTTGCGCGTGGTCGGCATGGCCGTCCTGTTTACCTCTGCCGTAGCTGCAGCGCTCAACGCCTACCGGCCCGAGCTTTCGCCGCGTGTGACCGTTGCCCCCATCGCCTTGCTGATTGGCTTCGTCGATTGGCCATGGGCGTTGGGCAAGGTGGTGGATCTGGCACTCGCCGCCCTACAGCGCCTTTTCGGCGGCAAGGGAGGTGCATCGTGAGAGAGCTCTACCTCTACGCCATCGGCAATCTTCTGGTCTGCGGCGCGATCGCGTTTATCGCGCTGTGCCGGCTCAACGCCATGCGCGACGGCGTGTTGCTCCGCGTGCGCCTCGAATACGCCGTCTATGTCGGCGGTGCTACGGCTTCCGCCTTCCAGCCGCTCTGGGGCGAATGGCCGCAGCGCGGCTCCATCGCAATCGCCGTGGCCCTGCTCGTCGGCCTGCTGTGTAGTGGCCGTGCCTGGGCCGGAGATGTGCCGCCGGACGTAGCGACGGATCACGCCCCTTTGTCTGATCTTCCGGAGGTCTCGAAATGACGCTCGACGAAATCACCCGTACTGCAATCGAGCCTGCGCTGCATTGGCTGCCACGGAAGATGAACACGATTGAGGCCCTCGTCGAGATGTTGACGATCGGCCTGCAGGAATCGCGATTCGAGCATCGCTACCAAGTGCTGAACGATCCGAACAAGAAGGGGCCGGCTCGATCGTTCTGGCAGGGCGAGCAGGGCGGCGGAATGGTGGCTGGCGTCATGAGTCATCCGGCCAGCAAAGATCTCGCTCGCGCAGCCTGCACGGCTCACAGCGTCGCGTTTACGACCCGGGCTGTGTGGGAGGCCATCGAGACGAACGACGTGCTTGCGGCCATCCTGGCTCGCCTGCTGTTGTGGACCGAGCCAGGCCCTTTGCCGCGAGTGACGGACGCATCAGGTGCATGGGCGCTTTACTTGCGCGGATGGCGCCCTGGGGCATACGACCGCGGCTCGGCGGATGAGCGTGCAGCGCTGCGCATGAAGTGGGAGCGCAACCACCGCCAGGTGCGCAAGTTCTTGGGGTTTCCATGAGCGCGATCGCAGGGCTCTTCGCGCTGTTGCCTGGATGGCTGTGGGCCGGCCTGCTGGCCGCTAGTGTCCTGAATGGCTGCTGGGTGGAACACCAGCGTGACGGCGCCAAGAACGACCTGCACGAGCTGCAGGCCGCCACCGCCAAGGCCGAAAGCGCGCGGATGCAAGTCGCACTGCTGGCCAACGCGAATTTCCGGAAATTTGAACATCAACAGGCGGCCGCGGCCGCGGAGCTCGAGCATGCAAACCAGGTCCGTAAACAAGCTGCTGAAGGCGTCGACCGCAGCAATCGTGATGACGTTGACAGGTTGCGGCGCGATGTCGCGCGGCTCGACGCCGTCGCCCGAAGTGGTGGGCTGCCCAGCGCCGCCGCCTATCCCCGCGAGCTTGCGGCAAGCCGGCGAGCGGCTGAAAACGCAAGAAGACTATTCCTTGCGTGCACAGCGGAATATCAGGACCTGGCGAGCGGAGCTCAACGCGACGCCATCGACCTCGGCACCGGAGTGAGCTATTCCGAACTGGTGCAAACGCCTGCACCGAAAGGTGATGGAGCGCCGCCCTGAAAAAGAACAAGGCGACCTGCCGCAGTGGACCTTCGGATCCGCTCATGTTGCTCAAACTCTTTTAGCGACGAGATCTTGAAACTCGTTGATGATTCCCTCCACAAGGCCCACAAGCTCTTTCAATGTCTGAATAATCGGCAGCTTAGCGAGGGCACTGTCGGGTGTGAAGAAGTGCTGAATCGTGCTTTCCTCGACTGAGGCCGAGTGGTTCTTCGGATCTTCTAGATCAAGAGAGGCGCTGATCCTTACGTTCATCTGTTTCTCTGTCTCGAGGATTGCACGGTGCTTGTCGGCCACATCCAGGTCGTGAATGGCGCGCAGCCGAACGTTCCCGTCCTTGTAAGGGGCGAATTTTTTGAGAAGAGTGACTGCGTCTGTACCCGCACGCAAAAATTTCTTGTCTTTAATTTGGCCGTCGAGTGCGTCCACAGATTCTGCGAACGGGAAGTAGACGCCCTTGTCGCTCTCTTTGTTGATTCGCGCGAGTTCGGAGGCCATGAGATCAAGGGATGCTCTGAGATTGTGAATCGCATCCCCGAGTATTGCTGCCGCATCCAGACGAAGTCCCGTCCATTCGATGTGAAGAACCGGAGGATCGACCGTCACGTCTATCCGTGCGGCGCTAAGCGCCGTCTTGTTGTAAGTCTCAAACTCGCTGTCCAGTTCGTCGATGAATTTGACGGCTCGGCGGAGCTTCGTACGCGATCCGGCAAAGTGTTCGGTGCTCATGGGACTCCTGTGTAATACGTCAGACGGCCCAGGCACTTTAGCAATCCTTACCATTCCGCCGCGCTGGCGATCGAGTTCAGGCCGCAGCGTGCGCCGTGAAGATCGACTGGGCGCTGTAGCGTTCACGAGCCCGTGTCCGGCGCCCGATGACCTCGCAGAGCCGGCGCCCCAGAAAGAACTAGAGGCGTGGGCGGCGTTGTGGATCGGCGCCTATGGGTGCGAGCGGTCGAAGCGCATGGGTCTGATCGATTCCTGGCCGCGCTGACGTTCGCAAGTAGTACGATTTGCGTCCCCCACCATCAGACGATTGAAGTACTGGAGCAACGCTATGGCGCCTTCGGAGCGGTTTCATCACGGAGAGTGGACATTCGACTTGTTCGTTTTGCCGGTAGAAGATGCCGGCAGCTTTTCCGGCACTGTGGACATATCTCAGGGGCGACAACATCGCTGCAAGCTCGTGCTAACAAAGCCCGCAACTTCGCGAGAGGTGGGGCTCGCGGCATTGAGAGCACAGTGCCTGGCGTGGGTCGCAGACCAGATGCCGCCGCCCGATTGAACCAGAACCCGGGCGAGTGCTGATCAACGAGAGGGATGGTTCTGCCGGGGAGCCCGTTTCCCGAGCGCTTTCGCGAGGTGACGATTGGCCACTGCTCTGGCGTGTTTCGCTAACGCGAGATCTTCTGGAGTGGGCGCAGCGGACTCGCCCCGAAAGTAGGCGACGAGTTTCTTGTTCAAGCAGGCCTCAGCTTCACGAGCGAGACGCTCCAGCTCCCTCCATATCTGCAGGGATGCCACAAATTCGGAACCTCGATATGCCATGGTGAGTCGCGCAACATAACGGCCGAATCATGACCATCGCAGCGGGCCTTAGCGTAGGAGAGTGTCGCAAGCGGTGCCACTTTTGGCAGCCTAAGGCAGTTGGCTTACGCAAGAGTCCTGCGCCGCACGGCGTCAGTCGCCAGCAGCGCGCTCGGAGTAAATGTGAATTCTTCCCATATCCTACCTTTCACTGGATTGCCGTCTGACACGACGGCTTGGGCGTCGGAATATCTTCGAGTTCCCCCGCAAGGGGCGATGCGGGAAGCGCCAGTCCCCTAGAACAAATCGCATCGAACACGACAAGAACCATGCCTTTGCTCTACTTGCTTTACCTGCAGAACGTCGCCTTGCCTAAGGTGGTGACCAGACCTGAAGACGTTCAGTATGTGAGCGTGTTGAAGGCAACGGGGCTGATCGAAGCGGACATAGCGCCCGCATCGGACCCCATAGGCAAGTACCACGTGGCTCGGACGGCCACCGTCACTCGCATCACCGAAGACGGCATTGCTGAAATCAACAGGTTGCTCGAAGCGCCGCGGCGCAATGCGAGGACGCTGCAGATAGCTCGGAACATCGCGCGGCGCCCCTCACTTGCCTAAGCGCCGCCGCGCTATTCGTAGGCTTGACTTTCCACGGGGACCACGTGCCACACCTGGCGGTGCTCGATCAGCCGAAGTTCACCGTCAATCTTCTGCGTCTCGAACTCAATGCCAGAGACCAAGAAGCCTGGGCCCTTGAAGGGCAGTATCTCGGGATCGACCATGCAGCCTCTCCCAGCCATTTGCGCGGTGCCATACGACACATAGAGATTTGCCACGACGAGGTTGCGCGCCGAGTTGTTCTTGTCTCGGTCAGATTCCAAGATGGTGACGGTGTATCGCGCGGCCGGCATCCGCTCGCTGGGTTTCAGGCGCAGGCCGTTGCGCATGAGGAAAGTGACGTCAGCGAAGAACATGAACGTGCGCCACGAAACGGACAAATACAGGGGGAGGCATCACGGGCCTTAGTACCTTGGTGCTGTACAAATATACAGTATATTGGTGATAATGGACCCATGGAAAACGTGCCCGCGACCCTCTGGATTGCCGCCTGCGCGCACCGGCTGCAGCAGCAGTGGCATACCGTCGATCCGCTTGAGCTGGAGGATGTCGCGCGTGATTTGTGGCGCGATGAACGCCTTCGAGCTATGCCGCCTGATGAAGCGGCATTGGATTGGCTGAGGCCAATCACAGAGACAACCTAGATCGCTCCGGAGGTCATAACTGCTTCGGCGGGCGGCCCGCATCCGAGCCTGGCTGGCGAAGTCAGGAAAAGACCATCGCCAGAATCACGAGGAACGCCAAGAAGAGTACGACGCCGAGCTCGCCGACTAACGTGAAGCCGAGGGCGACGAAACGCGGCAAGCGGCTGGCGAATGCTCGCAATCGGTCTGCCGACGGGTGGCCGCGGGGAAACATCGCCGCGGCGACAAGGCAGCTGATGATGACCAGTGCGGCGAGCACCAGTGCTCCGGCCGCGCACGCCAGCAGAAGCCCAAATACAGGAAAGTAGTTCATCGCTCAGTGCAATGCTACGCGTATCCGTTCAAGTATGGCTTTGCTGATCGGAGGCGTAGGTTTTGGCGTAGGTTTCAGTGAAACAGCGGTGTTTTCACTTGAGGGTGCACGTCTACCATTGAACTACACCCGCATCTGGCAACCCGTTGATTTCTACGAGTTATCGAGCTGAGTGCGTGATTCTACAGAGAGAAGTTGGATACCCGGTCAACCGGTCCCTTCCTCACGAAATCGGGCATCTCCCATCTTTGCGAGTTCGGTGAAGCCGGCCTCCGTGATGCGAAGCACCGTGGCAGCGCGTGATGTGGCATAGCGAACCGTGGACTCCAGGGCCTGGATCTCAGCTTCGATCAGACCGGTAGCCAAAAGGACCGAGACGTGCCTGACGTCCTCCGGATTGGCGACACGAACCGGAAGCCGCGCATGCAGCAGCCGCATCAAGAACGAGAGGGGCATTCGAGTCTCCGAGTGCCGGCGCTTGTTCTTCGATCTGCCAGGAAATGCCGGCCATTTCTGGTCGGCGGAATGTAGCTACAAGTGCAACTCGGTCGCCACTACTTGCTTATAAGTTAGAACCATTTCTGAGAAATATTTCACACTTACTGCTGGGCTGGCCTTCTTTGCCTTCGGTCTGAGTGCCATTTAACTTGAGTCGGATGACGATGCAGGCACCCGCCTGTAGTTCACCTCGACCGCAAGCGCTTCCTCCCCGCCCGGCGTGATGTTGAACATGCGAATGTCCAGGTGTTCCGCGCCAGGCTGCGACACCTCGGTGCGCCAGCCCCAGCGTTCCCCGCCCGTGCCGGTGCCGTAGCTGCCCAGCGCGCCGAAGCGCCCGTCCTCCACTCGGCCGGTGCTGAACATGATCGACGTGCCAGTGCCGAAGCTCTCGCCCCAGGCGCACTCGAAGGTGTCTTCATCGAGGTGGTAGCCCCAGAGCGCGACACCCTCGAAAGGCTCGCCGCTGCAACGGCCTTCGTACTCGTGCAGCAGGAACCGGCCGCGGCCGACGAGGCGGATGGTGCCGCGCTGTACCGATTCATCAGCCGGTTTGCCGGGCTCGAACCAGAGCCGGAAGCGGCCTTCCCAGTTGCCGGCCATCGCAGCCAGCCGGTGATGCATTCCGCCAGACGCGGCGGATCGTTCGAACGCTTCTTTGGTCATGAGGCCTCTCGTGAGCGGGGTGCTGCCGCGGGAGATGTCGGGTTCATGGCTCGGCATGGTGCGCCACCCGCGCAAACCCGACTTTTTTGCCCAACTAATGTAGACACCGTCACATTGCCTCAAAACAATCCGGCACCCTCAGGTTCAACAAAAAGCATTCGTTGAGGGGATCAAGAAATGCACCTGCTCTTCTTGCTGCGGCTCCAGCATGTGGAGTTGCCTGCCGAGATCGTGAGGCCCGAAGAAATCAAGCATGTTTCGGTTCTCAAGGCCACTGGCTTGGTAGAAGCGGAAATTGCACCGGCCATCGACCCATCCGGCAAGTTCAACATGGCGCGGACCGCCATCGTCACGGCAATCACCGAAGACGGCATTGCCGAGATCATGAAGTTGCGCACCGAACGGATGCGGCCCGCAACGACATGGCGGGCAGCCAGGCGGCGCCGAAAGCAATGCATCCGATGCGGCGCTCCCCATCAGCCGAACGCTCCGGTTTGCAGCTGCTGCCCGGCACCTGAATCGGAATCCGGCGCGCCGATCTGACTGACCGGAAGGCCGGAAGAAGGCCTGAAGAATGCCGAAGCAGCGAGAAACCGCGCTCGTCCGACACGGTGCGGCTTGCGCATCGCCGACGATCCGGCGATGTCAACGCTCCGGAGCATTGCCGTCACCGTCATCGAAGTGGAAGAGGGCGCCTATCGCTGGCGCCTGGTCGAGCTTGGCGACGAGGAGCTGGGGCAGGGCTGGAGCGTGCTGCGCCAGCAGCCGAGGGCGATGAAGACCTACAAGGCCGCGATGGCCGCGGGCCTGGTCGAGCTGCAGAAGATGATCGAAGACCTCGACCTGGGGCCTCGGGAGCAAGAAGAGCCCGGCCTGGCGAAACCAGCGAAGAAGAGTGGACCGGTGTTCGGGTTCGGCTTCGGGCTGCCAAAGCTCGGCTGAAGGGCAAAAGAAGCCGAGTCTTCAAACAGGGCCGTACAGCGCCCTGATGTGCCGGCCCGCATTGGCCGAGGCCGAATCGCCGTAGCCGTCACCCACCGCAGCGCACAGTTCGGCAATGCCGTGGGCGAACTCGATGTGCATCTGGTCGAGCCGTTCACCCGGCTTGATGATGCCGACCTCGGCCGCCAGCGCGGTGAAATTGGTCTCGGGGTCGCGCACCAACTGCTCGGGCTCGGGCGTGTTTTCGAAATGCTGGCGCGCCACGTCGGCGGGTTGCCGATCGCCCACCACCCGCACCAGGCTGAGGCCCTGGTCGATCAAAAATTCATGATCGGCCCGCCCACCGGCCAGCCGCGTCCATTCGGCGGCGAACAGCGACGCCCATTCGAGGCGGGCATTTCTTGGGGCAAATTCAGGCATTTCGCTAAATCCAGCAAAGTACCTCTAAAGTATACATCTGCGTTCTTGGAATTTGTGAGCGAATTCACCCCTTGCAGCCGGCCGCCAGCCTCATCAACGCAGGAAAACATGCTCCATGAACTGCCTGATGGGGTACTGGATCATGGTTTGCACCCCGGCCGGCAGTTCCAGCGGGCGCATCAGCATCTTGAGGGTGGCGCCGGCGCTCAGGTTTGTGCGCACGGTGCTGTTCAGGCGGGCGCTCAGCTGCTGGACAAAGGCGGTGTCGCCAGCGCGCTCGGGCGAACGGGTGCGCACCACGTGGCGAATGGCGCAGTCGGCGTCTTCGCTTTTCAGCTCCAGCGTGCGCCGGCCGATGGTGCCCAGCACGCGGAAGCGGCTGAGCCGCTCCTCATCGCGGTAGCGGCGAAAAAAGCGGTAGAAATGCTTGTAGTGGCTCACCTCGTCGGCCGCAATGCGGCTGGCCAGATCGCGCAGCACCGGTTCGTCCGTGCTGCGCGCCATGGCGCGGTAGTAGGTGGCGGTGCCGGTTTCGACCACGCAGCGTGCCGTCATTTCGAGCCCGCGCGTGGGGGCGAGCAGCTCGACCTTGCAGTAGGTGGCGTATTCATCGAGAAAGCCGCGGTAGGCGGCTTCCCAGTCGAACTCGGGCCACACATGGGCCACGTAGGCGCGCAGGGCCTTGCCGTGCTGCAGTTCCTCGGCCTCCCAGTGGTGGGTGAGCCAGTCGGTCACCTCGTCGTCGCCGCGAAAAAAATCGACCAGGTTCTGGGTGTAGAGGTCCGAGCCGCTTTCAATGAAGGAGGCGGAGGCAACGAGGTAGAAAAGATTCTCGTCCCGGCGGACTTCGTCGCGCGCAATGCGCGAAAACTCCAGATCCTCGATCTTCCAGTGTGGCGCCTCATGACCTGCCATGCATGCTCCTTGATTCACGTCGGGATGAAAAAGCCATTGGGACGAAGCCGAACGCATTTGGTTCTCCCCGGGCGGCCCATGGTAGCGGCGCTCCCCACGGCCAGCTGACTGCGGCCCCGGCAAGGCGCGGGGCGGTAGCCAAACCTATAATCGTTTGTTCAAGCAAATCAAGCAGTTAGGTCGGTTCGACGCAGTGGGTTCGACGAGAGGGTCGCCATCGCCAGGCCGCCCTCGACAGAAGACGAAATCCAAAGATGAGCCAGCCCACATTCACGGTCGCGGACATCCGCAAGACCTTTCTCGATTTCTTCGCCTCCAAGGGCCACACGGTGGTGGCCTCGAGTTCGCTGGTGCCGGGCAACGACCCGACGCTGATGTTCACGAACTCGGGCATGGTCCAGTTCAAGGACGTGTTCCTGGGCGAAGACAAGCGCAACTACGTGCGCGCTGCCTCGGTGCAGGCGTGCCTGCGTGCCGGCGGCAAGCACAACGACCTCGAGAACGTGGGCTACACCGCGCGCCACCACACCTTCTTCGAGATGCTGGGCAACTGGAGCTTCGGCGACTACTTCAAGCGCGAATCGCTCAAGTGGGCCTTCGAGCTGCTGACCGAGGTGTACAAGCTGCCGGCTGAAAAACTCTGGGCCACGGTCTACATCGAGGACGACGAGGCCTACGACATCTGGACGAAAGAAATCGGCCTGCCGCCGGAGCGTGTGGTGCGCATCGGCGACAACAAGGGCGGCCGCTACATGTCCGACAACTTCTGGATGATGGCCGACACGGGCCCCTGCGGCCCGTGCTCCGAAATCTTCTACGACCACGGCCCCGAGATTCCCGGCGGCCCGCCCGGCAGCCCCGATGAAGACGGCGACCGCTACATCGAGATCTGGAACAACGTGTTCATGCAGTTCGACATGCAGCCCGACGGCTCGGTCAAGAAGCTGCCGGCACCGTGCGTCGACACCGGCATGGGCTTGGAGCGGCTCGCTGCCATCCTGCAGCACGTGCACAGCAATTACGAAATCGACATCTTCGACGCGCTCATCAAGGCCGCCGGCCGCGAAACTGGCACGCAAGACCTGTCGAACAACTCGCTGCGCGTGATTGCCGACCACATTCGCGCCACCTCGTTCCTGGTGGCCGACGGCGTCATTCCGTCGAACGAGGGCCGCGGCTATGTGCAGCGCCGCATCGTGCGCCGCGCCATCCGCCACGGCTACAAGCTGGGCCAGAAGAAGCCGTTCTTCCACAAGCTGGTGCCCGACTTGGTCAAGCTGATGGGCGATGCGTACCCCAAGCTGGTGGCCGATGAAAAACGCATCACCGAGACGCTGAAGGCGGAGGAAGAGCGCTTCTTCGAAACGCTCGCCAACGGCATGGAAATTCTCGACGCGGCGCTTGCCAACGGCGCCAAGACGCTGCCGGGCGACGTGGCCTTCAAGCTGCACGACACCTACGGCTTTCCGCTCGACCTGTCGGCCGACGTGTGCCGCGAGCGCGGCGTGAGCGTGGACGAGGCCGGCTTCAACGCCGCCATGGAAAAGCAGAAGGCCGCAGGCCGTGCGGCCGGCAAGTTCAAGATGGACCGCAACGTCGAATACGGCGGTGCGGGCAACGTCTTTACCGGCTATGAACACCTCGAAGAAAGCGCCAAGGTCGTGGCGCTGTACTTCGAAGGCGCAGCCGTGCAGGAACTGAAAGAAGGCCAGCCCGGCATCGTGGTGCTCGACACCACCCCGTTCTATTCGGAGAGCGGCGGCCAGGTCGGTGACCAGGGCGTGCTCGTGGCCGAAGGCGTGCAGTTCGGCGTGGAAGACACGCAGAAGATCAAGGCCGACGTGTTCGGCCACCATGGCACGCAAACGCAGGGCACGCTGAAGGTGGGCGACACGGTCAAGGCAGCGGTCGACACCGCGCGCCGCGACGCGACCATGCGCAACCACTCGGTCACTCACCTGATGCACAAGGCCCTGCGCGAAGTGCTCGGCGACCACGTGCAGCAGAAGGGCTCCCTGGTCGATGCCGACAAGACGCGCTTCGACTTCGCGCACAACGCGGCCGTCACGCACGACCAAATCCTCGAGATCGAGAAGCGCGTGAACGCCGAGATCCTCGCCAACACCGAAACGCACGCCCGTGTGATGGACATGGAGTCGGCCCAGAAGACCGGCGCCATGATGTTGTTCGGTGAAAAGTACGGCGAGAGCGTGCGCGTGCTCGACATCGGCACCAGCCGCGAACTCTGCGGCGGCACCCACGTGGGCCGCACGGGTGACATCGGCATGTTCAAGATCGTGAGCGAAGGCGGTGTGGCGGCCGGCGTGCGCCGTATCGAAGCGGTCACTGGCGCCAACGCGCTCAGCTACTTGCAAGACCTCGAATCCACCGTGCAGAGCGTGGCCGCGACGCTCAAGTCGCCCACTGCAGAGTTGCAGGGCCGCCTCACGCAGGTGCTGGAGCAGGTGAGGGCGCTGGAGCGCGAAGTGGGCGCGCTCAAGGGCAAGCTCGCTTCGTCCAAGGGCGACGAACTGGTGTCGCAGGCCATCGACGTGAACGGCATCAAGGTGCTGGCCGCCAAGCTCGACGGCGCCGACGCCAAGACGCTGCGCGACACCATGGACAAGCTCAAGGACAAGCTCAAGACCGCGGTGATCGTGCTGGCCGCGGCCGACGGCGCCAAGGTGCAAGTGGCCGCGGGCGTGACCAACGACACCGTGGGCAAGGTCAAGGCCGGCGAGCTGGTCAACTTTGTTGCGCAGCAAGTGGGCGGCAAGGGCGGCGGCAAGGCCGACATGGCCATGGCCGGCGGCACCGATGCCGCGGGCCTGCCCGCAGCGCTCCAGTCGGTGCAAGCCTGGGTGGCGGAACGCACCTGATGGCCGCCACCGAGGTGCTCGGCTCCCCTCCCGGCGAAGTGCTGGTGATGGGAGCGGGCACCATCGGTTGCTTCATCGGCGGCAGCCTTGCCGCGGCCGGTGTTCCGGTTACTTTTGTCGGCCGCCCGCGCGTGCTGCAAAGCCTTGCGGCGCACGGCCTTGCGCTCAGCGATCTGGAAGGCGGCTCGCACCGCTTGCCCGCTGCCAGCCTGCGCCTGAGTGACCAGGTGCCTGTCGGTGCCACGCCGGCGCTGGTTCTGTTGTGCGTGAAGAGCGGAGCCACGGCCGAGGCGGCCGCTGAGCTTGCCTTTGCGCTGCCCGCGGGCACCACGGTCGTCTCGCTGCAGAACGGCATTTCCAATTGCAAAGAGGCATCGAAGGCCGGCCCCACGCTCGGCTTGCTGCCCGGCATGGTGCCCTACAACGTGGCGGAAACGGGGCCGGGCGCCTTCCACCGGGGCACGGCAGGGCGGCTGGCCGCAAAGGACGACGCGGCTCTACGGCCCTGGCTGCCGGTGTTCGAGCGTGCCGGCATTCCCCTCGACCTGTACGCCGACCTGCTGCCCGTGCAATGGGGCAAGCTGCTGCTCAATCTCAACAATCCCGTCAACGCGCTCTCGGGCCTGCCGCTGCGCGATGAGCTGCTGCAGCGCGGCTACCGGTGCTGCTTTGCCGCGCTGATCGATGAGGCGCTGGGTGTGCTCGGCAGCGCCGGCATTGCGCCCGCACAGGTGGCCGCGGTACCGGCGCGGCGGCTCTCAACAGTGCTGCGGCTGCCCGACTGGCTGTTTCGCATCGTTGCGGCGCGCATGCTGCGCATCGATGCCAATGCACGCTCCAGCATGGCGGACGACCTGGCACTCGGGCGGCGCACCGAAATCGATGCGCTCAGCGGCGAGGTCGTGCGGCTTGCGCACGACCAGGACATGGAAGCGCCGCGCAACGCAAGGATGTCGGCGTTGCTCGAAGAGTGGCCGCGGCAGCCCAGGCGCTGGACCGCACGGCAATTGCAAGACGCGCTCTGGCTTTAACGCCGCAATGAATGCATGCATCTGTGGCTGCATGGTCACATGGCATGCGCCGGTTTCGCCGCCGCCAAGCGCGTTCAAAAAGAAGAAGGAACCATCTTCGTAGTGCATTGCTTGCATGCGTTCAATGACTCCCTTTGTCGTATGGCGCGCGAACATTTTGAGAGGGAAAAGTTCCGTACTTCGTTGACGCTGTTGCATTCGATCAGCTAAAAATGTTCGCACTTCCAAGGAGGGAGAGCGCACGTGAAGCTATTCATAACAGCCCACAAGAACTTGCCGTCGCAACTCCGATTTCACGCCTTCGCGGCAAGTGAATATGCAGTCGAGCGCGAGATAGAACACACCGCCAGCCACGCCGCTGAAAACGCAGCGTTGACGCGCGCGCGCTAGGCCACCTTCTCGAGCATTCAGGCTCGGCCCGCACAGCCTTCCATCGCCCTCGCGCATCGACGGGAATGGAACCCCTCGCTCCCCGCATCCTGGGACCACCTGCCTGACCGCGGTGTGGCTCGGCGTTGCTCGCGTTTTCCTGCGAACGTTTCGTTCGCCGGGAGGGCGCGGTGCTGCCTGCTCGTTCGATGTTCAGTTCCATTCCATTCCATTCATCACCGCGCGCGCTCGCGCACGGCCGGCTATCCGCCGGTACATGCGGGGCGGTGCCTGTCTTTACCAAGAGGCGATCATCATGAAGAAACTTGTCAAGCCAGTCGTCAACAACCTTGCCATTACCGCCGTGACTCTTGCCGCGCTGGCAGCCTGCGGCGGCGGAGGAGGCGGCGGCGAATCCTCCTTGGGAGGCACAGCACTGAGTGCCCCGGGGCCATCGGCAGACAGTGCGGCGTCGCCCAAGGCGCCCGACGACGGACCCGCTCTCGCGCCCGATGCGGCGCTGGCCCAGGTCGACCGCTCCGTGAAGCCGATGGAGTTGCCCGATACCGTCTGGCCCATCAACTACAAGCTCTGGTTCAGGCCCGATGCCGCGCTCAAGACCTTTGTGGGGCGCGGCGACGTGGAGATAGAAGTGCTCAAGCCGGTAGACGCCATCGTGGTGGCCGCGCACAACCTGAAGTTTGCCAACGGCCGCACCACCTTGCGCAAGCTGTCGAATCCCTCCGAGGTGATTGCGCTGGTGCCCACGCCCCAGACGCTGGGCGACTTCGTACAGCTGCGGCGCAACGACGGGCAGATTGCCAAGGGCAAGTACCTGCTGCACATGGAGTGGGACGGCAAGATCCAGTTCTCCGACGCGGAGTACTGCCCGCCCGACGAGATGGCGCGCAACCCGTTCTGCTCGGCGGCAACCGGCATCTTCAAGGTGGGCCTTTCCACGCCCGAGGGCGTGAGCAGCGATGCCATCGTGACGCAGGGCGAAACCAACTTTGCGCGGCAATGGTTCCCGGGTTGGGACGAGCCGGCGTTTCGCCATACCTTCGAGATTTCCGCCGAGGTGCCGGGCGACTGGCAAACGGTGTCGAATGCCGCGCAGAAGTCGGCCGTCAAGCTGCCCGACGGCTACCAGCAGGTGGCGTTCGAGAAGACGCCTTCCATGCCGATGTATCTGGCCTTCTTCGGCGGCGGCAAGTTCGACATTCTTTCGGACACCTTCAAGAACCCGCTGGACGGCAGCGAGATGCCGCTGCGCTGGTTCACGCCGCCGGGCCGTTCCACCTGGGCCACCTTTGCCATGGAGTGGACCAAGGTGGCCATGGACTACTACTACAACTACACCGGCATTCCGCTGCCGTTCAAGAAGTTCGACACCGTGGCGGCCAACGACAGCTACGACAACAAGCCGAACACCGGCTTCGGCGGCATGGAGAACTGGGGCTCGATCTTCGAGTTTGCCGACCGCGTGCTCACCAAGCCGGGCGACACGCCCACGCTGTATTCGGTGACGGTGGTCACGCACGAAATTGCGCACCAGTGGTTCGGCGACCTGGTCACGCTCGACTGGTGGGACAACGTGTGGCTCAACGAATCGTTCGCGCGCTGGTTCGACCGCCGCACCACGATCAAATTCCATCCGAACTATTACAGCTTCTCCGACTACGTGCTCGACAAGCACAGCGTGATCGTGGCCGACCTGAAGGACACGGCGGTGCCGGTGCAGCGCAACCTCAACGACGCGGGTTCGTTCGGCTTCATCAGCCCTTCGATCTTCGTCTACAACAAGGGCAGCCACGTGCTGGAGATGGTGCAGAACTACATCGGCGAAGAAGCGATGCAGAAGGGCTTGCAGATCTACTTGAAGGACTACGCATTCGGCAATGCCACGCCCTCGCGGCTGTGGAACTCCATTGAGAAAGCCAGTGGCGGCAAGAGGGTGGCCGACATCGGCGACAGCTTCATCCGGCAGACCGGCGTGCCCCTTTTGACCGTGGACGCGCAATGCGCGGGCGACCGCACCTTCGTGTCGATCGCCCAGGAGCCGTTCCCCAACCAGAACGCCTATCCGGCGTCGTCGTGGACCATTCCGGTGACGCTGGCCTATGGCGATGCGATGGAGCAGCGCAAGACCTTTGTCATGGCGACCAGCACCACGCAGCTGGAGCTTCCGGGCTGCACCGCGGTGCTTGCCGGGCCGACCGGGCAGGACTACTACGTGAGCAACTACAGCACGCAGTCGTGGAGCGACTTGCTGGCGAAGGCGCAGAACTTTGCCGACAACAAGCCGCTGCTGCTCAACATCGAGCGGGACGCATTCCGGCTGCTGTCGGTGGGGCGCATCACGCAGGGACAGTATGACCAGATCAAGGGCGTGATCAACCTGCCATCGACACTCCTGGCCAAGACGGAGGCAAGCCAGCAGAAGATGATGGCGCAGGATGCCGGCGGCAAGGAAGACTACCCGCATGCGCTGCGCTACCAGGGCAGCCTGAAGCTGCGCGAGAACCAGAAGCGCTGAGGGGCACCGCCATGAAGAGAACATTGAGCTACCTTGCGGTCGGCGTGTCTGCACTGCTGTTGTTGTCAGGCTGCGGCGCGGGCGGTGGACCGGAGGCGGAGCTGGTCGGCGTCTATGCCGTGAAGAAGAACGGCGCGCTGAAAGAGCTGGTGAAGATCGAGCGGCAGGGCGGCCGCTACATCATGCGCGACAAGGTTCGAACGCCCGAGTGGAGCGAACCCAAGATGCAGATGCAGCCGGTGACGCGCGAGGCCTGGCGCAGGATCACCACCGACACCGAGAACACCGCCTTCGTCGGCGTGTCGAGCGACCAGCTTGCCATCTTCAAGGTGCCGCCGGGGTGGCAGAAGAACAGCTTCAAGACCGAGACAGGCTATTTCCTGTTCTATTCGCAGGGGCCGGTGGAGGCGTACAAGCTGTAATGCGGCGCTTGCGCTTGCGTTGAAGGGAGAGGGCGCGGGTTCGGGTTCGGGTTCGGGTTCATTCAGGGCGCGCACCCGCCGACGGGGTACCTTTCTCCGCGAATGTCCCCCGGCCTGCGGCCTCCTCCTTTATTTCGCTGCGCAAGGCACCCCGCCAGCGGGTGCGTGTTCAGAGCACTGGTTGATCAGCGCTACACCAGCCGCGTGCCCAAGTGCACAGGGCATCGGGTGCTCCGCGCAGCGAAATAAAGGAGGAGGGGCGAAGCCCCGGGGACATTCGCGGAGGGGAGTACCCGGTGGCCTTTGCACAAGCCCTGAACAACAGCGCTAAAAAAACTACAGAGCCGCCCCAGTGGAGGCAGGCGCCACGATCGCACCTTCGATGCGATGGCGCGCCAGTGCATCGGCGACAAAGCCGCTGGCCTTCATCTCCTCGACAAAAGCCGCCAGCAGCGCCTGCGCCTCGGCACCGCGGCTCGCGGGCGTGCCCATGGCCTGCTGGATCACCATGAAGCGGCCGGGCAGCACGCGCACGCCTGGTTCGCGCTGTGCCTCGCCTTCGAGCAGCTGGCGAATGCCGGCCGCCACTTCGACCGCACCCGAGCGCAGTGCCGCCAACGCAGCGGCCGCGCCCTGGAGCCGGACGATCTCGGCCTCTTTGATCTCGCGCGTGAGGAACAGGTCATAGGCGCTGCCCGCACCGACCGAAATGCGATGACCCGCGCGATCGACTTGCTCGTTGCCGGTGAGCTCCGACGAGTCACGCACGAGGTAGCTGCCTTCGATCAGCACATAGGGCGCAGTGAAGAGCAACCCTTCGCTGCGCGCGGGGTCGATGGCGAAGAAGCCGATGTCGGCCTTCTCGTTCTTCACCGCATCGACCGACGCCGCCGCCTTTTCGAACACCACGAGCTCCACGCCCACGCCAAGCCGCCGTGCGAACTCGCGTGCGAGATCGATCGAGACGCCCACCGGTTCGCCCGTGGCCGCGTCCTTGTTCGCAAGAATCGGGTTGCCCAGGTTGATTGACGCGCGCAGCGTGCCGCCGGGCGCGAAGGCGGAAACAAGAGCGGGTGCAATGGCGTGTTGCGGCTGGGTCATGGCGTCCATCGTTGCAGGAAGATGATGTACGCCAGTTTACTGACCCGCTTCGATGCGTCAGCGTGCCGTTATCGGCTCCAGTCCGGTCTTTGCGATGGTCGGCGCTGCCGCGGGCGCGTTGAGGTAGCGAATGAGCTGGCGTGCCGCATCGGGCTGCTTCGATGCCGTGGCCACGCCGGCCGAGAACACCGTGACGCGCTGCACTTCCGCGGGCAGCGGGCCGATGTAGTCGATGCCTTCGATGGGGAGCAGCTCGCTCACCTGCTGCAAGCCCAGCGCCGCGTCGCCGCGTGCCACCACGGTGCCCACGCGCTCGCTCAGGATGCGCTTGCTCTTGGGCTTGACCTGGTCTTCGATGCCGAGCTTCTTGAGCAGCTCCGTCTCGTAGTAGGTGCCGCTTGCACTGGCCGAGTAGGCGATGGAAGGCGCCGCCAGCAGCGTGCGCTTGAGCGCGTCCACGGTCGAGATGTCGGGCTTGGGCGCGCCCTTGCGCACCGCAAAGCCGATGGACGAGCGCACCAGGTCGACCTGGCTCCCCGGCACCACCTTGCCTTGCGCCACCAGCGCGTCGAGCGCGGGCCGCGCGAGGATCACCACGTCGGCCGGTTCGTTGCGCGAGAGCCGGCTCGGGATCGAATCTTCCGCGTTGCCCATGGAGGCGCCATACGCGGTCTTGACCGTGCGGCCGCTGCTGCGCTCGAAGCCCGGGCGAAGGTCGTTGTACGCGGCCGTGAAGCCGCCCGAGGTCATCACGTGGATGTCGCCGCCGGCGGGTGCCTGGCCGCCGAGGCTGCCGCACCCGGCAAGAACGGCCGCAGCCGCCAGCAGGGCAGTGCGGCGGGTCAGGCGATTGAACGAGAAAGGCTGGGTCTTCATGGTGTCTCCTGAGTGGTTCAGGTTCATCGTAGGCAGCAAGGCTGTCAATCAGCCTTCAGCACCTTCGGGGTAAGTACGAGGTGGGCGCCTGGCCGGCGGCTTCGACCGACTGGACCGGCCCGCCATGATGACTTTTGACTACATGAGCAGCTTTCTGCCTCGTCTAGCTTGGCTTCGTCGAAACATCAACAAGGAGCACTCGATGAAGCTGAAACAACGTATTACACCGGCCCTGGTGGCAATCGTCATGGGCGCCTGCGTTGCACCGCTTGCCTTGGCTGCGGGCGGCGGCGGCGGGGGTGGTGGCGGCGGCGGTGGCGGAGGTTCGGGCGGTGGCAGCGGAAGCGGCGGCGGCAGTGCCGGCGTAGGCGCGGCCGCAGGTGCGAACGGCAACGGCGCAGGCGCGACCAGCGGCTCCAATGCATCGGCCAATGCCGCAACGCCCGCGACACCCGCAACGCCTGCCACTCCGGGCACCGGCACAACAGCCACCACGCCGGCCACGCCTGCAACACCGGCTACGCCGTCGCCGCAGTCTTCTTCGTCTACGTCATCGACGATGTCCGCGACGCCCGCGACACCGGCCGTGCCGGCTTCCAAGTCGGGCAGCACCACCACGACGCCTGCGGTGCCCGCAACGCCGGCGCCCAAGAGGTAGCCTGCTGCAAACAGGGGCCGGCAACGCGATGGCGCTGCCGGCCTTTTTCAAGCGAGCTGCCCGCTCGCCAACGCCGCAGCGGCGGCGCGCGTCTCGACGCCAAGCTTCTCGAAGATGTGCTCGAGGTGCTTGTTGACCGTGCGCGGGCTGGTGCCGAGGATTTCGCCGATGTCGCGGTTGGTCTTGCCCTTGGCAAGCCACGACAGCACCTCGGTCTCTCGCGGCGTCAGGGCCGCTTCGGCAAGGCGCGCCGAAGGCGCACCTCCGGCACCTTCGCGCTGCACGGCAAAGAGAAGCATCGTCTCGCCGAGCGCCGCGGCGCCCAGGTTGCGCACCGACAGCCGCGTGCCGGCCGCGGTCATGACCGTTATTGCGGCGCTGGGCACGAGAACCGGGTTCAGCGAAGCGGGAAGCAGGCCCGGTGCCGGCGGCGCATCCATCGCGTGCAGCCACAGCGCGGCCTGGGGCGAGCGCCACGCGACGCGACCGTGCGCATCGACAAAGACCACGCCCATACCGGCCACGTCGACAGCGTCGCGCGCCATGCGCGTGATGCGTGCATTGCGCGTATGCGTGTGCAGCCGCGCGAGCACTTCCTGCGCGCGAATGGGTTTCACCACGTAGTCGACGCCGCCGCACTCGAAGCCTTCGACCACATGCGCCGTTTCCGAAAGCCCCGTCATGAACAGCACGGGAATGTGCGCAAGCGCCGCATTGGCCTTGATGCGCCGGCAGGTCTCGAAGCCCGAAAGGCCGGGCATCATGCCGTCGAGCAGGATGGCGTCGGGCACCACCAGCTCGAGGCGCTGCAGCGCGGCCTCGCCGTCGGCGGCAACCAGCACGGTGTAGCCGCTCGACTCGAGCGTGTCGCACAGCATGCCGAGGCTGCTGGGGGCGTCGTCCACCACCAGCACCACGGGACGTTCGGCTTCAGGGGGTGAGGGGGTCTGCATCTTCTGCGAGTGCCTTGCGGAGATTGTCGAGATCGAAACGCGTGACCATGCCGCGCAGCCAGGTGCAGGTCACGGCGGCCGGCGGAGACGCCGCGGCGAGCCGGTCGAGCACCTGGTGCAGCCCGCGCACGTGGCCCATCTGCACCAGCCGCATCAGTTCGGCACGGTCGTCTTCGGAAAGGGCCAGCTGATCGGGCCGCACCGAAACATCGACCGTCGGCGGCATGGCGTCGTTGAGCGCCAGCCATTCGAGTCCGAGGTGGCGCTCCAGCGTGGCAATCAGCTCCGATTCGATGACCGGCTTGCCCACGAACGCCTGGCAGCCCGCGGCGCGCAGCAGCTCGCCCTGGTTCTCGAACATGTTGGCCGAGACGATGATGATCGGAATGCGGTCGAAGCCCGAGGCGCGCACCAGCGTCGCGGTCTGCCAGCCGTCCATGTCGTCCATGGTGAGGTCCAGGAGAATCGCGCTGGGCAGGTTTTCGCGCAGGCTGTCGAGGCATTCGGTCCCGCTCGCGGCCTCGCGCACCTCGAAGCCCAGCGGCACCAGCATGCCGGCCAGCATCTGCCGCTGCACCGGCTGGTCGTCGACCACCAGCAGCGTGCGGCGCTCGCCGATGTAGCCCGACACCAGCCGCCGCAATGCGCCGGCCTTTGCCTGCGGGCCGGGGTCGGCCACTTCGCGCAGGTACACCCGCACGCTGAAGGTGCTGCCCGCGGGCGAGGTGGCGGCAAGGGCCAGTTCGCCGCCCATCAGCGACGTAAGAAGGCCGGTGATGGTGAGGCCAAGGCCCGTGCCCGGCTCGCCGCGCCGGCGCCCCGCGGCCCCGCGTTCGAACGGCAGGAAGATGCGCTGGTGGTCCTGCGGGGCCACGCCGATGCCGGTGTCGACCACGTCGAAGCGCAGCACTTCGCGCCGTGCATCCACATGCAGCGTGACCGTGCCGCTGTCGGTAAAGCGCACCGCATTGGCCAGCAGGTTGATGAGAATCTGCCGCAGCCGCTTGGCGTCGGCATGCACCCAGGGCGGCAGCCGGCCGCTGTGGGTGTACACGAAGGCCAGGCCCTTGTTCTCGGCCTGCGGCCGCACCATGTGCACCACCTCGTCCAGGAAGGCGGGCAGCGCGAGCGGCGCGGGCTCCAGCTGCAGGCGGCCCGCCTCGATGCGCGCCAGGTCGAGCAGCCCGTCAATCAGGCCCAGCATGTGCTCGCCGCTGCGCTGGATGGTTTGCACCGCTTCGCGCGGCGGCGCCACGGCCTCGCCCTTGAGCAGGATCTGCGAGTAGCCCAGGATGCTGTTGAGCGGCGTTCGCAGTTCATGCGTCATGCCGGCCACGTAGCGGGTCTTGGCCTGGTTGGCCGCCTCGGCGGCTTCCTTCGCGGTCTGCAGCGCGGCATCGGTGCGCTGGTGCGCTTCGATCTCGACGGTGAGCAGGTGGTTGTGGCGGTTCGATTCCTCTTGCGCCATTTGCCGGCTCTCGCTGCCCAGCACGATCCACCACGCCGCCACGGCCGCCACCAGCGAGAGCAGCGCAAACACCTTGAGAAAAGCGCTGCGCAAGGCGGGGTCCATGGCATCGGAGCCCGTGATGGTTTCTTGCGCATACACCACGCCCATCACCGTGGCCAGCAGCGCCACCAGCGAGGTTGCCACCATCAGGTAGTGCGCCACGCGAAAGTTGAGCCGGCCCGACAACGCTGGCGGCAGCAGCGCCTTGAGCCAGCCGCTCATCTGCTCGGCCGCGCGCGAGTCGGTCTTGCAACGGTCGTGGCAGCGCGATTCGAGCGTGCAGCACAGTGAACAGATCGGTGCGCTGTAGGCGGGGCAATGCGCCATGTCTTCGGACTCGAAGCTGTTGTCGCACACCGAGCACTTGACCATCTGCCCCGGTGTCCAGCGTCGGATGTCGGTGCGCGCCAGGTAGTAGCGCCCGCGCGTGCGCCAGGCGAGCAGCGGTGAAACGACCAGCGCCGTTGCCAGCGCGATGAAGGGGGAGAACGCGCGGGCCCACTGGCCCAGCACGCCGGAGTAGGCCAGCATGGCGAGCGTGGCAGCCACCAGCATCGCACCCAGGCCGACCGGGTTGATGTCGTACAGGTGCGCGCGCTTGAACTCGATGGTGCGAGGGCTCCAGCCCAGCGGTTTGTTGATGACCAGATCGGCCACCAGTGCACCGACCCATGCGATGGCGATGTTGCTGTAGAAGCCCAGCACGTGCTCCAGCGCCGCGAACACGCCCAACGTCATCAGCAGAATGGCGATGACCACGTTGAACACCAGCCACACCACGCGCCCCGGGTGGCTGTGCGTCAGCCGCGCGAAGAAGTTCGACCACGCCAGCGAGCCCGCATAGGCATTGGTGAGGTTGATCTTCATCTGCGACACCACCACGAACAGCGTGGTGATTGCCAGCACCCAGGCCGGGTCGCGCAGCACGTACGAAAAGCCCGTGAGGTACATCAGCGTGGGCTCGACGGCGTGCTTGCCCGGAATCTCGTGCTGCAGCGCCAGAAAAGCCAGGAAAGCGCCGCCCATCATCTTGAGCATGCCCGGCACGATCCAGCCCGGCCCCGCCACCAGCACCGCGGCCCACCAGCGGCCCCGGTTGGCGGCCGTTTTCTCGGGCAGAAAGCGCAGGTAGTCGACCTGCTCGCCGATCTGCACCACCAGCGAGAACGCCACGGTGGCGGCGGCGCCGAACATCAGCGGGTCGAAGCCGCTGCTGTCGGAGGTGCGGCCCACCAGGCCGGTGAAGTCGGCATACAGCTCGGGCTTTTTCACCAGTACCGCGATGAAGGGGCAGACGAACAGCACGATCCAGATCGGCTGCGTCCATAGCTGCAGGCCCGAGATGAGCGTGATGCCGCGCATGACCAGCGGCACGATCACGATCGACGAGAGCAGGTAGAGCAGCGGCAGCGGCCAGTCGAGGTACAGCTGCAGCGCCAGCGCGAGGATGGCCGCCTCCAGCGCAAAGAAGATGAAAGTGAAGCTCGCGTAGATGAGCGAGGTAAGGGTGGAGCCCAGGTAGCCGAAGCCCGCGCCGCGCGTGAGCAGGTCCATGTCCACGCCGTGCTTGGCCGCGTAGTACGAAATTGGCAGGCCCGTGAGGAAGGTGATGAGCCCCACCACCAGGATGGCCCACAGCGCATTCGAGAAGCCGTAGTTGAGCGCAATGGCGCCGCCGATGGCCTCCAGCGCCAGGAACGAGGTGGCGCCGAAGGCCGCATTGGCGACGCGGAACTCCGACCACTTGCGGAAGCTGCGCGGCGTGTAGCGCAGCGCGTAGTCCTCCAGCGTTTCGTTCGCCACCCACGCGTTGTAGTCGCGGCGGATGCGAAAGATCTTCTGGCCGGTGACGGGTTGCATGGTGGGGTCTTGCGGCAAGGGCGAGGGCGGCGGCATGGAAGGCAGCAGAGCAAGAAGCGCTCCCTGCGTGCTTTGCGCCCAGTGCACGGCCTGCGAGTCTGCGTGCCGGAGCGTCTCTCGCCGCTACGTTGAATGACGTATTCGCGGCGGCGCAAGTGATTTCTAAAGTACCAGCCATGGTGCTCGAGGCACCGTCCGATGCACTGCGATGGTGCGCGGCTCATTTTTCAACCCGCCTGGAGTTTCCTGATGTCGCGTGATTCCGATCCCTCTCTCGATGCCCTGGCATTGCGCCGCCGCCGTTTGCTGCAGGGCGCCGCCGCGCTGCCCGTGATGGGCCTGAGCGGCCTGAGCTTCGGCCAGTCGCAATTCCCGACGGCCAAGATCAACACCACCAAGCTCGCGGTGACCGACACCGAAGTGACGGTGGGCCAGCTGCACTCGTCGTCCGGCACCATGGCCATCTCGGAAACCGGGTCCATCCAGGCCGAGCAGCTCGCCATCGACCAGATCAACGCAATGGGCGGCATCCTCGGCCGCAAGATCAAGGTCATCAAGGAAGACGGTGCTTCCGACTGGCCCACCTTTGCCGAAAAGTCGAAGAAGCTGTTGGTCAACGACCACTGCGCAGCGGTGTTCGGCTGCTGGACCAGCGCCTCGCGCAAGGCCGTGCTGCCGGTGTTCGAAAAAGAGAACGGCCTCTTGTACTACCCGACCTTCTACGAAGGCCTGGAGCAGAGCAAGAACGTGATCTACACGGGCCAGGAAGCGACGCAGCAGATCATCTGGGGCCTGGACTGGGGCGCGAAGGAGAAGAAGGCCAAGACCTTCTTCCTCGTCGGCTCCGACTACATCTGGCCGCGCACCTCGATGAAGATCGCGCGCAAGCACATCGAGAACTTCCAGAAGGGTTCGGTCAAGGGCGAGGAGTACTACCCGCTGGGCCACACCAACTTCAACTCGCTGATCAACAAGATCAAGGTCGCCAAGCCCGACTGCATCTTCGCGGCGGTGGTGGGCGGCTCGAACGTGGCCTTCTACAAGCAGCTCAAGGCCGCGGGCATCACGGGCGACAAGCAGTTTCTGCTGACGCTGGCCGTGACTGAAGACGAAATGACCGGCGTAGGCGGCGAAAACTTCGCGGGCTTCTATTCGTCGATGAAGTACTTCCAGTCGCTCGACAACCCGAACAACAAGAAGTTCGTGGAGGCCTTCAAGGGCAAGTACGGCAAGGACGCGGTGATCGGCGACGTTACCCAGGCGGGCTACCTGGGGCCGTGGCTCTGGAAAGCGGCTGTGGAAAAGGCCGGCAGCTTCGACGTGGACAAGGTCGTGGCCAGCTCGCCGGGCATCGAACTGAAGACCGCGCCCGAAGGCTATGTGAAGCTGGATGCGAACCACCACCTGTGGAGCAAGGCACGCATCGGGCAGGGGCAGCTGGACGGGACGTTCAAGGTGGTGGCGGAGTCGAGCGAGCTGATCAAGCCGGATCCGTTTCCGAAGGGCTATCAATAAACCCCTGATGACTTTCTCCCTCCCCCTCTTGGGGAGGGCAGGGGTGGGGGCAAGCGGCCTTGCCACTGGGCACGCCCTGCCTGCCCCCATCCCAACCTTCCCCCAGAGGGGGAAGGAGCCAATCGCCAACACAGGAATCTTCCATGACTCTGTCGGACATGATGAACATCGGCCTCATGCAGGGCTTCGCGGGGCTGAGCCTCTTCGCGGTGCTGCTGCTCATGGGCCTGGGGCTCGCGATCATCTTCGGCCAGATGGGCGTGATCAACATGGCGCATGGCGAGTTCATGACCATCGGCGCCTATTCGATCTACCTGGCCGCGCGGGTCACCGAAAGCCTCGCGCCGGCGTTCATGCCGTATTACTTTCCGATTGCCATCGGCCTGGCTTTCGTGTTCGCTTTCATCGTCGGCTGGATCGTGGAGTGGGTGCTCATTCGGCATCTCTACAAGCGTCCGCTCGACACGCTGCTGGCCACATGGGGCGTGAGCCTGGGGTTGCAGCAGCTCTTTCGCACCTTCATCGGCCCGAAGGAAGTGAGCCCCACGCTGCCCGAGTGGCTCATGGGCTCGTGGACGCCGCATGAAGGCCTCGACATTCCGATCAACGGACTCTTTGTGCTGGCGCTCACCGCGCTGGTCACGGGCGGTGTGCTCGTCGCGCTGCACAAGAGCCGCTGGGGCCTGCGCGTGCGCGCCACCGTGGCCAACCGCACCATGGCCAACGCGACCGGCATCGACACCATGAAGACCGACCGCCTGACCTTCGCCATCGGCTGCGGCATTGCGGGCATGGCGGGCGCGGCCTTCACCACCATCGGCTCGACGGGGCCGACCTCGGGCTCGCTCTACATCGTCGATGCCTTCCTGGTCGTCACTTTCGGCGGCGCCGCCAGCCTGTTGGGCACGGTGGTCTCGGCCTTCGGCATTGCGCAGACGCAATCGATCTCGGAATTCTTCATGACCGGCTCGATGGCCAAGGTGCTGACGCTTTCGCTGATCGTGCTCATCTTGATGATGCGTCCGCAAGGCTTGTTCGCCGTGAAAGTCCGCCGCTGATGAACCCGCTTCCTTCCTGGAGAACGTTCCGATGATGAATTTCATCAAGGCCTCGATCCTGCGCTATCAGCTGGGCAGCCTCTTGCTGCTGGTGTTGCTGCTGGCGGTGGTGCTGCCGCTGTCGCTCGACATCTTTCGCCTGAACCTCGTGGGCAAGTACCTCACCTACGCCTTCGTCGCCGTGGGCCTTGTGATGGTGTGGGGCTACGGAGGTGTGCTCAGCCTGGGGCAGGGCGTGTTCTTCGGCATCGGCGGCTATGCGATGGCGATGTTTCTCAAGCTCGAAGCCTCGGACCCGATCACGACCAAGATCCAGTCGACGCCAGGCATTCCTGACTTCATGGACTGGAACCAGATCACCGAGCTGCCCATGCTGTGGCTGCCGTTCAAGAGCCTGCCCCTGAGCCTGGCGCTGGTGGTGCTGGCGCCGATGGCGCTCGCCTGGCTCGTGAGCTTTGCGATGTTCAAGCGCCGCGTGGGCGGCGTGTACTTTGCCATCATCACGCAGGCGGTGGCGCTGATCTGCACCGTGCTCATCATCGGCCAGCAGGGCTACACGGGCGGCGTCAACGGCATGACCGACCTGAAGACGATGCTGGGCTGGGACACGCGCACCGACGGCGCCAAGTACATCCTCTACTACGTGTGCGTGGGCCTGCTGGTCGCCAGCATCGTGCTGTGCCGCTGGATCCAGACCAGCAAGCTCGGCACGCTGCTGCTGGCCATGCGCGACAAGGAAGACCGGGTACGCTTCTCGGGCTACGACGTGTCGAACTTCAAGGTCTTCATCTTCTGCCTTGCGGCCGGGCTCTCGGGCATTGGCGGTGCGATGTTCGCGCTGCAGGTGGGCTTCATGTCGCCGAGCTTCGTGGGCATCGTGCCGTCCATCGAGATGGTGATCTTCTGCGCGGTGGGCGGCCGCATGAGCCTGGTGGGTGCGGTGTACGGCGCGCTCCTGGTGAATGCGGGCAAGACGCTGTTCTCCGAAAGCTTTCCGGACCTGTGGCTGTTCCTGATGGCCGGCCTCTTCATCGGCGTGACCATGGCTTTTCCGATGGGCCTGGCGGGCTTGTGGGACGAAAAGATCAGGCCCTGGTGGAAGGGGCGCCGCCAGGCGTTGCGCGAAGCCGCAGTAAAGCCGCCGGCCGCCACCGTACCCGCACAACCTCCCGCGCCGCAGACCGAACCCGCGTTGCCGGACGGCATCGGCAGCCAACGCGCCTGAACCCGGAGCCCATCGCATGAGCAACACCGACTTCGCGCTCGCCGTGGAAGACCTCACCGTCTCCTTCGACGGCTTCAAGGCCATCGACGACCTGACGCTCTACATCGACAAGAACGAACTGCGCGTGATCATCGGCCCCAACGGCGCCGGCAAGACCACGCTGCTCGACCTGATCTGCGGCAAGACGCGGGCAAGCGGCGGCAGCATCAAGTTCAAGAACACCGAGCTCACGAAGATGGCCGAGCACAAGCGTGTGCGCCTAGGCATCGGCCGCAAGTTCCAGACGCCGTCGATCTACGAGAACCTGAGCGTCTTCCAGAACCTGGAAGTATCTTTTCCGAAGGGCCGTTCGGTGCTGGGTGCGCTGGCCTTCAAGTGCGATGACGAGGTCAAGGCCAAGGTGCAGGCGGTGGCTGAAGACATCGGCCTGGCCGACAAGCTTCGCACCGAGGCAGGTCTGCTGAGCCACGGCCAGAAGCAGTGGCTGGAGATCGGCATGCTGCTGATGCAGGAACCCGAGCTGCTGATGCTCGACGAGCCCATTGCAGGCATGAGCGCGAGAGAGCGCGAACTCACGGCCGACCTGCTCAAGCGCATTTGTCAGAACCGCGCGGTGATCGTCATCGAGCACGACATGGCGTTCGTGAAGCAGATTGCGCACAAGGTCACCGTGATGCACCAGGGAAAGATCCTGGCCGAGGGGCCTATGGAGAAGGTGCAGGCGGACCCGAAGGTCATCGACGTTTATCTGGGGCACTGATGGCTTGCTGTTCTGTTCGCCGCGTCGTGCGTTTGGTGCTTTGTTGGGGGCGCTGCGGTTCAGGGCACGCACCCGCCGACGGGGTACCTTTCTCCGCGAATGTCCCCCGGCCTGCGGCCTCCTCCTTTATTTCGCTGCGCAAGGCACCCCGCCAGCGGGTGCGATGCAAAGAGCAGTCGTTGATCAGCGATGCACCAGCGGCGTGCCCAAGTGCACAGGGCATCGGGTGCTCCGCGCAGCGAAATAAAGGAGGAGGGGCGCAGCCCCGGGGACATTCGCGGAGGGGAGTACCCGGTGGCCTTTGCACGCGCCCTGAACAACAGCGCCAACAACAACAGCGCCGATAACGAACACCCCAGGAAGTGACATGAGCAACATCATGCTGAAGGTCGATGACCTGCACACAGCCTACGGCCAGAGCGAAGCCCTGCACGGCATCTCATTCGAAGGCCATGCCAACGAAACAATAGCCATCATGGGCCGCAACGGCATGGGCAAGACCACGCTGTTCAAGAGCCTCATGGGCGTGCTGCCGCTGAAGAGTGGCCGCATCGAAGTGGCGGGGCAGGACGTGTCGCGCGACGAGAGCTTCAAGCGCGTGGCCAAGGGCATTGCCTACGTGCCGCAGGGCCGCATGATCTTTCCGACATTGACCGTCGAAGAAAACATCCAGACCGGCCTGGAGAACTCGAAGACAAAACGCATTCCCGAAGAAATCTACGCGCTGTTCCCTGTGCTCTGGGACATGAAGCGCCGCAAGGGCGGAAACCTCTCCGGCGGCCAGCAGCAACAGCTGGCCATTGCGCGCGCCCTCGTCACCGACCCCAAGGTGCTGCTGCTCGATGAGCCTACCGAAGGTATCCAGCCTTCGATCATCAAGGACATTGCCAAGGCGCTCAACGAAATTCGCAAGCTGCGCGGCATCACCATCGTCGTGTCCGAACAGGTGCTGAGCTTTGCCATGGATGTGGCCGACCGGCTCTTCGTCATCGAAGGTGGGCGGCTCGTGCACGAGACCGCGCGCGACAAGACCGACGTCGATCACATCAAGGCCTATCTCTCCGTATGACCTTTTCGTTTAACCACAACCCAACCAGGAGCCACTGCAAATGACGGACACGCTGATCAAGGTCGACCTGACCAAGCCGCCCACCGAGAACGAGATGATCCACAACCGCTGGCATCCGGACATTCCGATGGCCTGCTGGGTCAACCCGGGCGACGACTTCATTCTCGAGACCTTCGACTGGACCGGTGGCTTCATCAAGAACAACGACAGTGCCGACGACGTGCGCGACATCGACCTGAGCACCGTGCACTACCTCTCGGGCCCTGTGGGCGTGAAGGGCGCCGAGCCCGGCGACCTGCTGGTGGTCGACCTGCTCGACATCGGTGCCAAGCAGGACAGCCTCTGGGGATTCAACGGCTTCTTCTCGAAGAAGAACGGCGGCGGCTTCTTGACCGACCACTTTCCCGAAGCGCAGAAATCCATCTGGGACTTCAAGGGCATGTTCACCAGTTCCCGCCATGTGCCGGGCGTCAACTTTGCCGGCCTCATCCATCCCGGCCTGATTGGCTGCCTGCCCGACAAGCCCATGCTCGACATGTGGAACGAGCGCGAAGGCAAGCTCATTGCCACCGACCCTGACCGCGTGCCCGGCCTTGCCAACCCGCCGTTCGCAGGCACTGCCCACATGGGCAAGATGACCGGCGAGGCCCGCGCCAAGGCCGCGGCCGAAGGTGCGCGCACCGTGCCGCCGCGCGAGCACGGCGGCAACTGCGACATCAAGGACCTTTCGCGCGGCTCCAAGGTTTTCTTCCCTGTGTATGTCGATGGCGCTGGCCTCAGCGTGGGCGACCTGCACTTCAGCCAAGGCGACGGCGAGATCACCTTCTGCGGCGCCATCGAAATGGCCGGGTGGGTGCATATGAAGGTCACCCTCATCAAGGGCGGCATGGCCAAGTACGGCATCAAGAACCCGATCTTCAAGCCGAGCGTGATCACGCCGCAGTACAACGACTACCTCATCTTCGAAGGCATCTCCGTCGACGAGGCAGGCAAGCAGTACTACCTCGATGTGAACGTCGCCTACCGCCAGGCCTGCCTCAACGCCATCGAGTACCTGAAGAAATTCGGCTACTCGGGCGCACAGGCGTATTCGATCCTTGGCACGGCACCCGTGCAGGGCCACATCAGCGGCGTGGTCGATGTGCCCAACTCTTGCGCCACGCTCTGGCTGCCCACGCAGATCTTCGACTTCGACATCAATCCGAATGCCGCGGGGCCGGTGAAGATGATCGACGGCAGCATCGACATGCCGCTCTCGCACGACCTGGTCTGACGCGCCCATGCCTACCTACGACTACGCCTGCGGCCAATGCGGCGGCTTCGAGGCGCTGCGGCCCTCGGGCCAGCGCGACGAGCCTGCCGCTTGCCCCGATTGCGGATGCGCGTCGCCGCGCGTGCTCTCGGCCGCACCGCGGCTTGCGTTGATGGCATCGGGTACGCGCCGTGCCATGGAGACCAACGAGCGTGCAAGGCATGAGCCCGGCAGCTCGCGCGACTACGCGCGCTTCAAGCATCCGGCGGGCTGCGGATGCTGCTCGGGGTCGTCGCGGCGCAGCGCGACGGTGACGGCGCCCAACGGTGCGAAGTCGGCGCCGTCGAAGCGGCCGTGGATGATTTCGCACTAATCCTGCGCTAAGACTGCGAAGCGGATGGTGAGGCAGTGACGCCTTGGCATCTGCCGGATTGTTTCAATCTCGTGAACGCCGTGATTCGTTTTGCGGCGTTTTTTAATGGGTGTTCGGGATCAAACTTCATCTCACCAACCAACCCATTAGGAGATTGAAATGAATGCCTCGAAGATCCTCGCTGCCGCTGCTCTCTCGCTCCTGGCTGCTGCCGGTGTCCAAGCAGAAACCTATGAAGGCGTGCTGACCGTGAACTCGGGCGTTTCGCGCTCCGAAGTTGCGCCGCAAGCCGTTGCCGCCGCTCGCGCCGGCAATGAATACAGCGAAGGCGCCAGCGCCGGCGCACAAGCCTTTACCTCGACCGCCGACCGCTCGGTGATCCAGGCCGAAGCTGTTGCCAAGGCACATGACCCGCTGGCCAGCCTCGACCGCCGCGCCTTCTACCGCGACGAAGTGCCGCGAGCCTACAAGAAGCCCAGCGTGTCGTTCACGCGCCAAGCTGGCCTGTAAGCCCGCCGCTCTCCAATGAAATGGGCCTTCGGGCCCGTTTCCGTTGGGAGCATCCGCCCCATCAGCCGATGCGGAAGATCTTGATCTTTCCGTTGCACTCAGCGCGCAGGACACCGCCGTCGATTTCGATGCGGGTCCAGATCGCGATCACGCGCTCGCTGTCGGCAAGCTCAATGCTGTCGCTGGAAAGTACTTTGTACTGAAGCACCGGTGCGCATGCAGGTCCGTTCCGTTTGCCCAGTGCTGCGAGAGCAGCGCCGGTCGGCTTGAACCAGTAGGTCTCGATGTCCGTCTCGGAGACGAGTTCCAACCGCTGTTCGATGGGCACGGGTGTAGTCATGAGTGCATCACTCCCGCGTCAGCGCAAAGCTCTTTCGGATGCCGCCGGTAGCCGATGGCGCCACCCATAAGTCGAACTCGCCGGGTTCGACGGTCGGCTTCATGTCGCGGCCGATGAACTGCAGGTCTTCTGCACCCAGCGTGAACTCGACGACCTTCGATGCGCCGGGCTCGATGCGCACCTTTTGAAAGTTCTTGAGTTCGCGCACGGGCCGCGTCACGCTCGCGGCGCGTTCGGCGGTGTACAGCTGCACCACTTCCTCGGCCTCGCGCTGGCCGGTGTTGGTTACGGTCGCTCGCACACGCAGGGTGCTGCCAAGCGGCAACCGGTCGCGGCTGAGTTCGACGCCGTCGTAGCGCACCGGTGCATAGCCGATGCCGTATCCGAACGGGTAGAGCGCCTGGTTCGTGGTGTCCACGTAGCGAGTCTTGAAAGCCATGGCCTGGTCGTTGTCGGGCAACGGGCGGCCGGTGCGCTTCTGCCCATAGTAGAAGGGCACCTGTCCCGACGTCTGTGGAAAGCTCACCGGCAACCGGCCCGACGGGTTGAAGTCGCCGAACACCACGTCGGCAATGGCTGAGCCGGTTTGCACGCCAAGAAACCAGGTGACGAGAATCGCGTCCGCATTGCGCACGGCGCCCCGCAACGCCATTGCACGGCCGTTGCTCAGCAGCACGACCACGGGCTTGCCGGTGGCGGCCACCGCTTCGGCCAAGTCTTGCTGAGCCTGGGGAAGACCGATGTCGGTGCGCGAACGGGCCTCGCCCGACATGAGTTGGCCCTCGCCGACGGCGAGCACCACCACGTCGGCATTGCGTGCCGCCGCCACCGCGGCTTCGATGCCGCCCGCCAGCGGCGACTCGATGCCCGAGCCGCGCACCACGGTCAATGCTGCGGGGTCGCGCAGTGCGGCACGCAGGCCGTCTTCAATGCCAACGGGGGCCGACTGGCCCGGGAACAGGCTCCAGGCGCCGAGCAGGTCTTGCGTGCCGGAGGCGAAGGGGCCGATGAGCGCGATCTTCTTGCCGGACTTGGGCAGCGGGAGCACTGCGCGTTCGTTCTTCAGCATCACGATGGAACGGCGGGCGTCCTCGCGCGCCAGCGCAATGTGCGCGGGGTTTTCGGGGCGGGCCTGCGCCGGAGGGCCGTCGAGCCCGCGAAAGGGCCGGTCGAACAGGCCGAGCTTCTGCTTGACCCACAGCACGCGGCGTACCGCATCGTCCAGCCGGGCCATCGGCACTTCGCCCGAGGCCACGAGTTCGGGCAGGTAGCGCATGTACAAGCCGCTCTGCATGCTGACATCGGTGCCGGCCAGGAACGACTGCTTGGCCGCTTGCCGCCCATTGGCGGCGTAGCCGTGGGCAATGAGCTCCTCGTCGGCGGTGTAGTCCGAAACCACGAAGCCCTTGAACTTCCACTCGTCGCGCAGCACGCCCGTCAGCAGCGCCGGGTTGGCAATCGACGGGATGCCGGAGATCTCGTTGAAGGCGCTCATCACCGAGAGCGCACCCGCGTCCAGCGCGGCGCGGAACGGCGGCAGGTACACCTGGCGCAGCGTGCGTTCGGAAATGTCGGTGGCTGCGTAGTCAAGCCCGCCCTCGGCCGCACCATAGGCCGCAAAGTGCTTGGGCGTGGCCAGCAATGCATCGCCGCGCGAGAGGTCGCTGCCCTGGAAGCCGCGCACGCGTGCCGCCGCGAACAGGTTGGCCAGGTACACGTCTTCGCCGGCACCCTCGATGCCGCGGCCCCAGCGTGCATCGCGGGCAATGTCCACCATGGGCGCAAAGGTCCAGCGAAAGCCGTCGGCGCTGGCTTCCACCGCCGCGGCGCGCGCGGTGCGCTCGGCCAGTTCGGGCTCCCAGCTCGCGGCCTCTGCCAGGGGCATGGGGAAGATGGTGCGAAAGCCGTGGATCACGTCGGCGCCGTAGAGCAGCGGAATGCCCAGGCGCGATTCGCGCACGGCCACCTCTTGCAGCACGCGCTTGCGCTCCAGCCCCTGGTTGTTGAACAGGCCCGTGAGCCGGCCGGCGCGCACGTCCTCGATCTCTTGCTGCGCATTGCGCTGGCCGGCCTGGGGGTTGCCGGGAATGTTGGTGTCGGCGGGGCCGTAGAGGCTGAGCTGGCCCACCTTCTCTTCGACCGTCATGCGGGCGACGAGCGAATCGATACGCGCGTCCGCGCCTTGAGGCCCTGCAGGGGTTGCAGGGGCTCTCTGTGAGACGGGGGTGACGGCGGAAACGGGAGAAAGAAAACAGGCCAAGCCCAGCAGGGCCGCCATGGCGGGGGTTCGAACGTGCATGGCCCGCCATTCTCACGCCAAAGCCCGACCGCACGGAAACGGTCGGGCTTTTGAGCTGTTACACGTGGTTTAAAGCCTGTTCTCGTCGGCGCGGCGGTCAGTCGCCGCCCAGCTGCAAGCGGCTGGGCAGGCGTTTTTCAATCGCGAACTTCAGCAGCGCCGCCGAGCGGAAGATGCCGTGCGCGAACTTGCCGTAGGGCAGCGTCAGGAAGAGCGCCATGACCACGCCCAGGTGCACCGCGAGCAGCAGCGCCATGAAGGCGGTGTCGCGCCAGGCGAGCAGCGCAAGGCCCGTCAGGCTGGTGAGCAGCAGCAGCGCGATGAAGCCGCGGTCCATCGGCCGCTGCGCAATGTCGCCGTGCGCGGCATTGCGCCGCAGGTTCATCCACAGCAACCCGACCGGGCCGACCACCAGGCCGATGCCGCCGGCAGTGCCCAGCAGCACCGGCAGGCTGGTGAGCGCGTAGGGCGCTTGCAGCCCGAGCAGGTAGTGGTACAGCGTTGCAACGCAGGTGGAGGCAAAGCACAGCATGAAGCCGTAGAAGGTGAAGTGGTGAAAGCGCCTGCGCCAGAGCGTGAAGCGGTCGTCCTCGTTGTTGCAGCCCTGGCCGTGGCCGCCGTCCAGGTACTTGAGGCGCAGCACGTCGTGCGCCGCCTCGGCGCTCGCCGCGGCGCGCACGCCGGCCACTTCGGCGGGCGCGCCTTCCTGTGCCGGCGACACCTCGCGCCAGAACCGGCGCGTGCCCATGCCCAGCGCGAACACCACCAGGCCGAACACCGCGCCGAACACCAGCGCCAGAAAGTTGTGCGGAAAGATCGCGTAGAAATTGCCCGCGAGCGGCTCATGCAGCAGCGATCCCGTCATTGCCACGGCCAACACAAGGAACAGCGCGAGGCCGGCGGCCAGTGCGAGCGCAACGGTCAAGCCGGCCTTCTTGTAGAGCGCGCCCATCGCGGGCGGCCACGCATAGTCGTGGTACGTCTGCATGCGCACCTGCGCCATGGCTTGCGGCACGTTCACCGCAAACTCGTGCGGCGGCGCATATTGGCAAGCATGCAGACAGGAGCCGCAGTTGTGGCACAGGTTGGCAAGGTAGTGCGTGTCGGCCTTGCCGAACTCGAGCCGCCGCGTCATTGCGGGAAACACGGCGCAAAAGCCTTCGCAATAGCGGCAGGCATTGCAGATCTGCAGGATGCGCGCCACCTCGCCCTCGCTCGCAGTCAGGGGCAGGGCGGGGCGAATCGGAATCACGCGCGGCGAGGCGCTGCCTATGCCGTCGGCATCCGCACGGGCACGCGCGACGAGGTCAGTGAGCTGCTGCAAGGGCGGCCTCCGGGGAATTCTTCGACGGGTTTTTTGCCGCGCGCGCAGCCTGCGTGCCGGCGATGCGCCCGAAGGCCGTACCGATGCTCATGCCCACGCCGGCCGTGTAGCCCTTGCCCAGCACGTTGCCAGCCATCATTTCGCCGGCCACGAAGAGGTTGGGGCTGGGCCGGCCGCCGAAGCGCACTGCGGCCGTCTCGTCCACCTTCAGGCCGAGATAGGTGAAGGTGATGCCGGGCCGCACGGGGTAGGCGTAGAAGGGGGCGGTGTCCAGCGGGCGCGCCCAGTGCGTCTTGGGGGGCGAGAGGCCTTCGGTGTGGCAGTCGTCCAGGGCCGTGTGGTCGAAGCGGCCGATGCGGCAGGCAGCGTTGTAGTCCTGCACGGTGCGAACGAACGCGGTTTCGTCCAGGCCGATCTTCTGCGCGAGTTCGCCGAGCGTGTTTGCCTGCGTGCCGGTGAACACCGGCGGCATGAAGCGCCCGACTGCCTTCTGGTCGATTACCGACCATGCGATCTGCCCCGGCTGCTGAGCCACGAGCCGGCCCCAGATCGCATAGCGCTTGGGCCAGAAGTCTTCGCCCTCGTCGTAGAAGCGCTGCGCCTCGCGGTTGACTACCACACCGAGCGAGACGCAGTCGATGCGCGTGCAGATGCCGCCGTCGTACAGCGGCGCGCGCGCGTCGATGGCCACCATGTGGCCCTGCGACGGATCGCCGATGCTGTCGGCACCCGCTTCGATCATGTGCTTGAGCAGCACGCCCTGGTTGAAGCGCGTGCCACGGATCAGGAAGTTGTCGGCCGGCCACTCGCCGCGCTCGTTCTGGCCCCAGGCTTCGCGCAGCCATTCGCGGTTCGACTCGAAGCCCCCGGCGGCCAGCACGCAGCTCCTGGCTTCGATGCGTTCCCCGGCTTCGGTGTGCACGGCCACGAAGCGGCCGCCGTCGAGCTCCACCGAGGCCACGGGCGTGTCGTAGCGGATCTGCACGCCCAGCTTTTCGGCGCTGCGGAAATAGGCGTTCACCAGCGCCTTGCCGCCGCCCATGAAGAAGGCATTGGTGCGCGCCACGTGCAACGCACCCGAAAGCGGCGGCTGAAAGTGCACGCCGTGGCTGCGCATCCAATCGCGGCAGTTGGAAGAGGCGCGAATCACCAGGCGCGCCAAGTGCTCGTCGGTGAGGCCGCCGGTCACCTTGAGCAGGTCTTGCCAGTACTCCTCTTCAGGGTAGGCGTCGATCAGCACGTCCTGCGGCGCGTCGTGCATGCAGCGCAGGTTGCGGGTGTGCTGCGAGTTGCCGCCGCGCCATTCCTTGGGCGAGGCTTCGAGCAGCAGCACCGAAGCGCCGGCTTCGCGCGCCATCAGGGCAGCGCACAGCGCGGCATTGCCGCCGCCGACAACCAGAACATCTATCACTCGTGGGTCTCCTTGATGCAGGAGACTTTAGGGAGCTGGGCCTTCACGCGAAAGGCCGAAAGAGGCAACGGGTGTTCAGTTTTCGAGAAGACTGGCGCCGGTCCAGCGGCCTTCGCGCACCAGGGCGCGGGCGGTGTCCGCAAGCACCACGCGGGCGGCGAGTGCGGCGGGCGAAAGCTCGTCGTCAGAGAGGCTGACGAGCAGGTTGCGGCGGCCCACGTGCGCATCGCTGATCTGCGTGAGCTGCAGGTCGTCGCGGTCGTGCCGGGCCGTGGCGGCGCCGGGTTGGATGGTCGCGCCGTGGCCTGCGCGCACCGCGTCCATCAACAGCGCCAAGCCATCCACCTCGGCGACGATGCGCGGCTGAATCCGCGCTCGCGCGAAGGCGGCCATCAGCGTTGCGCGGAGACCATGGCTGCCGCTGGGCAGGATGAGTGGCACATCGGCCAGTTGCGACAGGCGCACCTTGGTGCCCGTGGGGCGCCCGTCCAGCGTCGGCGATGCGATGACGAACAGCTTTTCAGCCAGCAGCGGCAGCACGCTCCAGCGCCGCGGCGTGTCGGTCTGGAACAGCACGGCCAGGTCGAGCTGGCGCGCATGCAGCATGGTGGTGAGGTGGCCCGAGAGCGCCTCGACCATGTGCAGCCGCACGTCGGGGTAGCGCTCCTGCATGGCGCGCATCAGCGGCACGCCGAGCACCGTGGCCGTGGTGGGCGCCAGGCCCACGCTCACATGGCCCGACAGGCGCGCCTGCTGCGCCGCGCGCACGGCGTCGTCGGCATGCCGCAGCGTGAGCTGCGCCTGGTGCAAGAAGGCCAGGCCGGCATCGGTGGGCACCACGCCGGTCGAGCTGCGCTGCAGCAGCCGCGTCGAAAGCTCGCTCTCGAGCCGGCTGATCTGCTGGCTCAGCGCCGACGTGACCACGCCCAACTCGACGGCCGCGCGGCCCATGCTGCGGAGTTCGCAGACCTTGACGAAGTAACGCAGTTGCCTCAGTTCCATGCCCGCATCATCGCGCAGGCACGGCCTCCGGTTGCCGCTTGCGCAGCAGCAACCAGCCGAACAGCGGGGCGGTGATGTACATCACCACCGAATAGATCGCGGCCGGCAGCGCGAGCTGAAAGCTGCCCAGCACGCTCACCGCGATGAAGATGGCCAGGGTGGAGTTGTGGATGCCGATCTCGTAGCTGATGGCGGTGGCAAGCGCCTTGTCCAGGCCCGCGGCCCGGCTCAGGTAATAGCCCGCCAGCAGGCTCAGCAGGTTGAACAGCAGCACCGGCAGGCCGATTTCGGCGAAGGTGGCCGTGATGGTCTTCCATTCGTTCGCAATGGCCAGCACCGTGACCACCGCAAGCACCACGGCGCTGAAGATCTTGGTCGGCTTTTCCATGCGCGCCGCGAAGCCGGGCTTGCGCGAGGCCACGAACATGCCGATGGCCACCGGCACCAGCACGATGGCGATCACCTCCACCAGCTTGCGCGTTTGCAGCGGCACCACCTGGCCGCTTTGCGCAAAGTGCCCGATGGCCCAGTTGGCGATAAGCGGCAACGTGACGATCGACAGCAGCGTGTTCACCGCCGTGAGCGAGATGTTCATGGCCACGTTGCCACCGAACAGGTGCGAGAACAGGTTGGCCGAAATGCCGCCCGGCGAAGCCGCGAGCAGCATGAGCCCGATGGCAAACACCGGCGAGAGGCCGAAGCCGACGATGATGGCGTAGCAGGCCAGCGGCAGGCCGACGACCTGCAGCGCGAGCGCAATGGTCACCGCCTTGGGGTGCTTGAAAAGCCGCCGAAAGTCTTCCAGCGAGAGCGAAAGCCCGAGCCCGAACATCACCAGCGCCAGTGCGCCGAACAGAAACCGGGTCACGATGAGCGTAGCGTCCATGCTTGTTGTCTCCTCTTCTTGCTTCTTCTAAAAAAATGGCTGCCGGCACCTGTCGCGCAGGCACTGGCAGCCGTGCAAACCGGAATCGGCGCGTCTTATTGCTTGTAGCTGTCGTCGATGCGGTCGAGCTTGCGAATGAGCGAAGGCCAGACGAACTGCCCGCCCAGGCCGCCCGTCTGCACCTTCATCGCCTGGCCCACGCCTTCGACGATCTTCGGGTTCACCTGCGTGAGTTCGCCGCCGCCCGACTGCGCTGCAATCTGGATCTGGCAAGTGTTCTCGAAGGTGTACATCGAAAGGAACGCGTCTGCAATGGTCTTGCCGCAAGTCAGCAGGCCGTGGTTGCGCAGCATCAGGAAATTGGCATTGCCCATGTCGGCCTGCAGGCGCGGCTTTTCGTCATCGCGGAAGGCCACGCCTTCGTAGTCGTGGTAGGCGAGAGAGGCCAGCACGAAGGTCGATTGCTGGCTGATGGGCAGCACGCCGTTCTTCTGCGCGCTTACGGCAATGCCGGCCTTGGTGTGGGTGTGCAGCACGCACTGGATGTCTTCGCGCGCGGCATGCACGGCGCTATGGATCACGAAGCCGGCCGGGTTGACGGGGTAGGGCGACTCGATGATCTTGTTGCACTGCTGGTCGACCTTGACCAGGCTGGACGCGGTGATCTCGTCGAACATCAGGCCGTAGGGGTTGATGAGGAAGTGGTGCTCGGGCCCGGGAATGCGCGCGCTGATGTGCGTGAACACCAGGTCGCTCCAGCCGTAGAGCGCCACCAGTCGGTAGCAGGCGGCAAGGTCGACGCGCAGCTGCCACTCTTCGGCGGACACGAGCTTCTGGATTTCGGATTGGGAGTTTGCGTTCATGGGGATGTTTCCTTTGTCGGGTGTCAGGCGGCGGCCGGCTCTTGCATCGCGGCCTTGTAGATGCTCTGCTTGGGCTGCGCCATCAGGCGCTGCAGCATGGGTTCGAATTCGCTGATGGGCAGCGTCTCGGCCTTGGGGTCGAAGGCCGGGTTGTCGTACAGCGCGCAGAACTCGGCCGTGCGCTCGTAGTGCGGGTGGCTCCTGAAGTTGTCGCGCATGTCGCGGTCCAGGCCGATGTGGTGAAAGAAGTAGTGGCCCTGGAAGATGCCGTGGTGCTGCACCATCCAGTGGTTGGCCTCGCTCACGAAGGGCTTCAGGATTGCGGCTGCAATGTCGGGGTGGTTGAAGCTGCCGAGCGTGTCGCCAATGTCGTGCAGCAGCGCGCACACCACGTATTCCTCGTCGCGGCCGTCGCGCAGCGCGCGGGTTGCGGTTTGCAGCGAATGGGTATAGCGGTCGACCGGAAAGCCGCCGTAGTCGCCTTCGAGGATCTGCAAGTGCCTGATCACGCGCGCGGGCAGGCCGCCTGCAAATTGCCTGAACTCGCCGCCGATCAGTTGCCAGTCTTCGCGCGTGCTCTGCTGCATGCTGGTGAAACTCGCCCGTTCGCTCATCTTGTGGTCTCCATTCTTGTGGGGTGCCGGCCACTGTAGACCCGTGCTTGACGTGCAACTGTCAAGGATTTGACAATGCAGGGGTCTGGAAAACCCCCGATGCCCGCTCCCAAGCCGCGCCTTTCCGCTTCGCACCTGGCTGCGATGGAGCGCAATCCGTGGTTCACGAGCATTCCGCGGCCGCAGCGCGAGGCCCTGCTTGGCGCAGCCGAACTCATTCATTTGCGGCGCGGTGCCATGGTGTTTCGCCAGGGCGATCCGGTGCATGCGGCAGGCGGCGGCTTCTATGGCCTGGTGGCCGGCACCATCAAGATATCGTCGCTGCGGCAGGACGGGCGCGAGGCCATCCTTGCGGTGCTCGAGGCCGGCAACTGGTTTGGCGAGATCACGCTGCTCGACGGCTCGCCGCGCACGCACGATGCCACCGCGCTGGAGCCGCTCGATCTGCTGGTGGTGCCGCCCGAAGCTTTTGCCCAGCAGATGCGCGACGTTGTCTTTGCCAACGCCATTGCCATGATGCTGGCCGCAAGGGTGCGCATGCTCTACGGGCTGACCGAAGATGCCACGCTGCGCAGCTTGCGCGCACGCGTGGCGCACCGCCTGCTGGTGCTGGCGCGCGGCGATGCCACGCAATCGGTGCAATTGCGCCGCACGCTGATGCTGCCGCAGGAAGCGCTGGCCATGATGCTCGGCGTCACGCGCCAGACGCTCTCGAAGGAGCTCAACGCGCTGGCGCGCGACGAGGTGATTTCGCTGAGCTACGGGCGCATCGAGCTTCTTTCGGTCGATGCGCTGCAGGCGCTGGTGCGCAGCGGCTAGCCCGGCGCATTCAGCGCGTGTTCAGGCGTATTCAGCGCAAGACGCGGCCGTCCGCCGAGATGCTGATCAGGTCGATGTTTCGCGAGGGATCGCGCAGGCCGGGCCGCAGGTTGATGCGGAAGCCGCCCACGTCGTAGTCGGTCATGGCCGTCATCACGCGCTGCAGGCTGGCAGTGGTGAAGCTGCGGCCCGCGCGCCGCACCGCTTCGCCCACCACCTTGGCGGCAATGAACCCCTCCAGGCCTTCGTACGAGGGCGTCTGGTCGGAGTTGTCGACGGCGGCGCGGTATTCCTTGACGATGGGAATGGCCGAAGGCCGGGGCGACGGCACCACCTGCGAGATGACGATGCCGCCGATGTCCTTGCCGAGTTCGGCGTAGAGCGGATCGATGCCCACGATCGAGAAGGCCATGAAGCTGCCCGTGTAGCCGCTCTTGCGCAGCTTGCGGATGGCGTTGGCCGTGGTGCCGGAGAGCGACACCAGCACGATGGCCTGTGGTGTCTGCTGCAGCACGGTCTTGAGCGCTGCGTCGAGCTTGTCGCCGCCCATGGGAACCATGGCCGTGGCCACCAGCGGCGGCACCTTGAGCTCGGTGACGGCCTGCTGCACGGCGGCCAGGCCCGCGCGGCCCATGGCGTCGTCGTCGCCCACCAGCGCGATGCGCGTCTGCCCCACAGTGGCGCACTGGCGCACGATCTTCAGGGCTTCGTCGATCATGCCGGGGCGCACATGAAACACATTGGGATGGCTCGCCTCGCGCAGCGAATCGGCTGCGGCAAAGGGCGCGAACAGCAGGTTGCCCTGCTGCGCGGCAACACTGGCGCCGGCATCGCTGCTCGCGGTGCCCACAAAGCCGAACAGCATGTCGGCCTTGTCCGTGCCCAGCAGCGTGCGGGCGTTGGCTGCGGCACGGGTGGCGTCGTAGCCGTCGTCGAGTTGCAGCAGCTTGAGCTGGAGCCCGCTGGCCGCGTTGCGCTCGTTGAACTCGCCCACGGCCAGCCGGCTGCCGGCCGCAAAGGCCAGGCCGATCTCGCCGGCCGCGCCCGTCAGCGGCACCGACTGGCCCAGCAGCACGACACGCGCGCTGGCGGACGCCTTGGCGGATTGCGAGAGCGCGGGGAGAGAAAGGCCGCCGCCCAGCAGCAGTGCGCCGGACGTCTTCAGTACTTGCCTGCGAGAGCTGTTCATTTGCCACCCTTTGTCAAAACTAGTAAAAAAGTGTAGCAATTTCGGTGCCTGCCGGGAAGGGAGCTGACCCGCGGTGAAGCCGGCATTCACCTGGGCGATCTGCTTGCGATACTCCAGCTCCAGGGGTTCATTCCCTTTTCCGTTCATCAGACGCATTACGTTTCCCCTGCCGTGGACAAAGCCTACAAATCAATCTGGGTTGCGCAAGTGAAGGCCGGCATGCGCGGGCATCTTCCTTCGTTCCGCAGCGTCACGGTGCCGAAGGAGCACCCGGATCGTGGAATCTTCGTCGGCACGATGTTGTACCGAAACGCAGTGCGACCCGGCCTGGTGGTTTGGCTCGAATGGCAGCCGGGGCAGGGCGTGGAGCGCTGCTTCAATGTGCGCCTGGGATGGAGTCCGTCGGTAGAGCGGCTTCCGTGTCTTCAGGGGCACGATCGAAGAATTTATTCGCTTCGGGGGCCGGATCCGATGTTTGAAGCCGCGGCTCTCGATCTGGAGCAGATAGAAGGCAAGTCCGCGATCGGCCACATGCCGATTGCCAGCCCTTGGGACCAGTTGCTGGCTGTCAAGGCGACTGCTCCGAAGGCGCAGATGGATGCAGCCATTCAGAAAGCCTATGGCGAGTCGCTTGCGCTCAGCGACGAGGAGAGGACGGTTGCAGTGTCCCGCGCGGTCACCGACGCGTTCGATCGTGTGCAGGCGGTGCTGCCGCGGTTCCTGTCAGCCGCGGCAATCGGAGAAAGTGCCGCCTGAGACCTGAGACCTGAGACCTGAGACCTGAGAGTTGGGTTCGCCGGCAACGCCTCAGGCGCGCCGGAAGACCAGGTCCCATACGCCGTGGCCCAGCTTGAGGCCGCGGTTCTCGAACTTGGTCAGCGGCCGGTACTCCGGCTTGGGCGCATAGGCGTCGGCCGTGTTGCGCAGCAGAGGTTCCGCCGAGAGCACTTCGAGCATCTGCTCGGCGTAAGGCTGCCAGTCGGTGGCGCAATGGATGTAGCCGCCCGGGCGCAGGTGCTCGGCAAGTTTCTTCACGAACTCGGGCTGGATCAGCCGGCGCTTGTTGTGGCGCTTCTTGTGCCACGGGTCGGGAAAGAACACATGCACGCCGGCCAGTGAATCGGGCTGCAGCATGTGGTCGAGCACGTCGACCGCGTCGTGCGCGCAAATGCGGATGTTGCTGATCGACTGCTCGCCGATGCGCTTGAGCAGTGCGCCCACGCCGGGCTCATGCACTTCGCAGCAAAGAAAGTTGGTCTCGGGCATCACCGTGGCAATGTGCGCGGTGGCTTCGCCCATGCCGAAGCCGATTTCGAGCACTGTAGGCGCGGCGCGGCCGCCGAAGGCCGCGGTCAGGTCGAGCGGCTCGGGCTTGTAGGGCAAGAGGAAGAGCGGGCCCAGCTCGGCAAAGGCGCGGGCCTGGCCTTCGGTGGTGCGGCCGGCGCGCTTCACGAAGCTCTTGAGGCGGCGGTGCAGCGGATGCGGTTGGTCGGCCGCGTCGTCGCTCGGCGGGGAATCGTTGGGCACGGTGTCGGGAAAGGTCATTACGGGCGGGAATTGTAGAGACCGCTCCATTCGGGCACCCAACCGGCCAGTGCCGCGGCGCATGAGCTGCCCCGCGCCGCGCCCAGGCCGAGCACGCGCGCGGCGGCGCCGAGCGAGGCCAGCGCGGCCTCGGGCGTGCCGGTGTCGATGGGGGTGGCGCCGTTCTGCTTGGAGAGCTTGTCGCCGTCGGCGCCGCGCACCAAAGGGGTATGCAGGTAACTTGGCGTGGGCATGCCGAGCGCGCGTTGCAGCAGGATCTGGCGCGCGGTGTTGTCCGCCAGGTCTTCGCCGCGCACCACGTCGGTCACGCCTTGCTCCGCGTCGTCGACCACCACCGCGAGTTGATAGGCCCACGGCCCGTCGGCGCGGCGCAGCACGAAGTCGCCGACCTCGCGGCTGACGTGCTGGCACTGGCGGCCGAGGCGGCGGTCGGACCAGCAGAGCTCGCCCGACGGAAGCGCCGGTTGTTGGGCTTCGAATTTTTCAGTGGCAAAGCGCCACGCCCGCGCGGGCTTGCCGTGCAGGCCATTGCGGCAAGTACCGGGATAGACCCGCTCTCCATGACGAGTGTGC